>JAQWBM010000076.1 GCA_028706405.1 Eubacteriales bacterium | reverse complement strand
TCTTCCCTGACTTTGGTGATTTCAGCCAGAACTTCATCAATACGATCCGAGGCCTTTTGTTCAAGGGAGAAAATACGGTTTGCCCGTCCCAAATCCAGTGGACGAGCAGGGTTATTACACTGAGACTCCATGGGCAGGCAGATTTGTTATGGATCCCGATCTTGATGTGGATATTATCAAGTGGCTGGCAGCGGAGGATAAGATTTATAATAAGGAAAGGATGGAGCATAATTATCCCCATTGCTGGCGATGCAGCACCCCATTGATTTATTATTCTAAACCAAGTTGGTATATTGAAATGACTAAGCTGCGGGATCAGCTAGTCGAAAATAACGATCAAGTGAACTGGTTCCCCGATTTCATTGGTGAAAAGAGGTTTGGGTACTGGCTGGAAAATGTTAAAGATTGGGCAATTTCCCGTAATAGATATTGGGGAACCCCTATCAATATTTGGAAATGTGAATGCGGTAACCTTGAATCCATTGGATCGAGAAAAGAACTGGCGGAAAAGGCATTGGAAAACATAGATGAGGGCATAGAGCTGCACAGGCCTTATGTGGATGAGGTGCATATAAAATGTGATCAGTGCGGTGGTGCAATGTCAAGGATCCCTGAGGTTATGGATTGCTGGTTTGATAGCGGTGCAATGCCGTTTGCCCAACATCATTATCCCTTTGAAAACAATGAAAGGTTTGATGATGAATTGTTCCCTGCAGACTTTATTTGCGAAGGAATCGATCAGACTCGCGGATGGTTCTATTCGCTGATTGCGATCTCCGCATTTATAAAAGGGAGAGCGCCTTATCGAAATGTATTGGTCAATGATTTAATTCTTGATAAAGACGGTAAGAAAATGTCAAAGAGTAAGGGGAATACGGTTGATCCGTTCCAACTTTTTGACAAATACGGAGCGGATGCTACGAGATGGTATCTTCTTTATGTGTCTCCTGCCTGGTCACCCACCAGATTTGACGAAGACGGATTAATTGAGATAGTAAGTAAATTCTTTGGTACTTTGAAGAATGTATATAACTTTTTCACACTATATTCCAATCAAGACGAGATCAACCCGAAGGATTTCTCTGTTGATTATGATAAAAGACCGGAACTGGACCGATGGATCCTTTCTAAATATAACAAGTTGATCAGGGAAGTCATAGAGGAGATGGATCGCTATGATCATATGAAATCGGTGAGAAAGATACAGGAATTTGTTACGGAGGATTTATCCAACTGGTATATCCGAAGGGCAAGGAGACGTTTCTGGGGTGAAGAGCTGACTGAAGACAAAATGTCGGTATATGCCACCACATATGAGATCCTGGTAGGAGTCGCGCAGCTTGCTGCTCCGTTTGCTCCTTTCATTACAGATGAAATATATCAAAAACTGACAGGGGAGGAATCAGTACATCTTTCCTTCTATCCCGAACCAAAGGAAGAATGTATCAACGAAACAGTGGAAGCGAGGATGGATCTGGTAAGAGTGCTCGTTGGGCTTGGACGCGGAGCCAGAGAAAAGGAAAGAATCAAGGTGAGACAGCCGCTGTATAAGATTATGGTAGATGGTAAGTATGAAGACCTGATAAGTGATATGACAGACCTGATTCATGAGGAACTTAATGTTAAGGACGTTGTTTTTGAAAAACAGCTGGATCAATATATGAACTATGTATTGAAACCGAATTTTAAGGTCGCCGGTCCTGCGCTGGGTGCGAAGATCAAAGCCTTCGGGGGCGTTCTTGCAAAGACGGACCCGGCATCGTTCGTAGATAAACTGGAAACCGAAGGGGAAGTCGTTTTAAGCATAGATGGTGAAGATATCTCGGTCACAAAGGATTTCGTTGATATACAGATTACAGCCAAGGAAGGCTTTACTGTCGCAATGGAAAACAATGTGTTTACGATACTTGATACGACCGTTACACAGGATCTTTTGATGGAAGGTCTTGCTAGAGAAATGGTTTCAAAGGTTCAGCAGATGAGAAAGCAAAAGAACTTTGAAATGATGGATCGTATACGGATTCATTATAACGGGGATGCAGAGATTAAAGCAGCTTTTATGGAGTACAAGGACTACATAATGAAGGAAACCTTGGCTGATGAAATGAAGGAAGTTGAATCGGTTACGGCGGAATATGATCTTAATGGTCATAAGACCGGGATTGATGTGGAACGTGTATAGTCAATAATTTGGAGCCAGCAAGGCTATTTTAATGAATTTTGGAGGCGCCTGCCGGATGTATTTCCTATGGAACACGGTCGCTTACGTATAACCGGAAGCTCCAACGGTTCCTGCGGAAATACATCGCCGAGGTGCCTTTCGTATTCCTCGGGGAAAGCATATCAGGAGCCGGCAAGGCTATTTTTTCTTTTTGAATCTTTTTTAACGTATGGATTATATGTTATAAAATATATATAATGGCTATAATAAAATATACAATATTGCATATTTCAAATAACATAGTCGATAGCTTTGCAGGAGGAATATATTGAGAGAAAGTTATAAAAGGATACCAAATCATATAGGAGTAATTCCAGATGGCAATAGAAGATGGGCCGTGGAACGTGGAATGGACAAAAAGGATGGGTACCATTATGGTATCGATCCCGGCTTCAAATTGTACGAGCTTTGCATAGAGCTTGGTGTAAAAGAGCTTACACTTTATGGTTTTACTACAGATAATACCAAAAGACCTGCTGATCAAAAAGAGGCGTTCCAAATGGCCTGCGTGGATGCGGTGATGGACTTGGCTAAGCGCGACGCGGAACTATTAGTACTTGGAAATACAAAGTCACCAAGCTTTCCGAAGGAACTGATTCCATTTACAGAGAGAGTGAAATTCGGAGAAGGCAGAATTAAAGTTAACTTTCTGGTGAACTATGGATGGGAATGGGATTTGAATCATAAATATGGAATGGCATCAAAGGATATCTCCAGAATAGATATGATTATCCGTTGGGGAGGCAGGAGAAGACTTAGCGGCTTTCTTCCTATTCAATCAGTATATGCTGATATCTATGTAGTGGATGAATTATGGCCGGATTTTTTGCCTCGGCATTTATACAATGCGTTGGACTGGTATCAAAACCAGGACATAACCTTGGGAGGATAAGGGCAAGCAGGCAAATTTTAATTGTCGGCTGTCAGATGAGAAACATGAAAACAGATATAATGAGTCTGTCAGTAAAAGAGCTTGAACAGTATTTGGAAAAGCTGGGTGAAAAAAGGTTTCGGGCAAGGCAGATATTCAGCTGGATATATAAAGGCGCAGATAGCTTTGAAGATATGACAAACCTGTCAAAGGAACTGAAAAGCAAGCTAAGTGAAAACGCTGCATTGAAGAAGCTCAAAATTCTAAGTATACAGAATTCGAAGAAAGATGGAACAAGAAAATATTTATTTGCATTAGCAGACGGAAATTCCATCGAAAGCGTATTCATGAAATATAAGTTTGGAAATACAGTCTGCATTTCTTCTCAGGCGGGTTGCCTGATGGGGTGCAGTTTTTGCGCTTCTGCGATCAATGGGCTGCAGCGCGACCTTACCGCCGGAGAAATGTCTGATCAGGTTATATCCGTTGAGAAGGATGCAGGAGAAAAAGTATCTAACATCGTGGTGATGGGAACCGGAGAACCCTTTGATAATTATGAAAATTTGTCTAAGTTTTTAAGCAACATCCATGAAAAGGATGGACTAAATATCGGAATGAGAAGTATAACGGTCTCAACATGTGGGCTGATCCCAAAAATGATGGCATTTGCAAAGGAATTTCCTCAGGTCAATTTGGCAGTATCTCTTCACGCTCCAAATGACACGCTTAGGAATAAGATAATGCCAATAAGTAAAAAATATCCATTAGAGGAATTGCTTGCTGCAAGTCGTAAACATATTGCAGAGACAGGCAGAAGATTGACCTTCGAGTATGCATTGGTGAAAGGTGTAAATGATAGTGAGAGAAATGCAAAAGAGCTTGCGGAAAGACTTCGGGGAATCAACTGCCACGTCAACTTGATCCCTTTGAATCAGGTAATTGAAACTGGTTTGCATGGTACAGAACGAAAAGAAACGGAGCGGTTTCTTGAAGTTTTGCAAAGGCATGGAATTCAGGTTACGGTACGAAGAGAGTTAGGCGGTGACATAGATGCTGCTTGCGGACAATTGAGGTTAAAAAATGTGATCAATTGACTTTCTCATATTGCCCGTGCATTTTACTTAGTGTATAATGAAATAATAATATAACGGGGGGGCGATCAACATGGTTAAGTTATTGGCAGGTCGTAAGGGAAGCGGTAAAACAAAAAGTATGATTCAGCTTGCAAACGACCGGGTGGAAAATAGTGACGGCAGCGTAGTTTTTATCAATAAAAACCATAGACTGATGTATGACTTGAAGTATAAGATCAGAGTTGTATGTATGGAAGAATACGAAGAAATAACAAACAGTGACGAATATATTGGCTTCATTTATGGTATTATCAGCTCGGACCATGATATTGAAGCTATTTTTATAGATAGCATATTAAAGCATGCTGATGTAAGCATTGAAGACCTTACTGAGTTTTTAGAAAGATTAAATGACATCGGAGAGAAATACGAGATAGAGTTTATTGTCAGTATCAGTGCTTCTGCCAATGAGATCGGAGATGTCGCAACGCAATATGAGATGTTGAATTAATTCATTCCTTAAATATTGATGAGTAGTGACGGTGATTAATTCACCGTCTTGTGTTATGAGCACATATAGAAAGTTATTATGAGGCAAAGATGTCTCCTGCCTTTAAGCGGAATAATGTTAGAGGCAATGTTTTCGGGCAATTTAATATGGAAGTAAAAGATGAAATCGAAAAGAGTAAATAGTTTAATTTTTTGGGATTTGGACGGTACCTTGATGCATTGTGGATATGACGGGACAAAAGCGCTCAATGATACGTTCCAAAAACTATATGGTTTGGAGGATGCTTGTTTAAAGGCGCGAGTTGGTCATTCGATGGATTCTGTGACTTTAAATCGGATTTTTGAGCGCTATCAGCTTGATAAAAATGAACTTGAAAAGGTCAAAGAAGAATACATACATATATTGCGGAGAATTTTAATTCAGGATCAGAATAAAAAGATCCTTCCAGGTATTAAGGAGATATTGGAATATACCAATTCCAGTGATAACATCTTTAATGCACTTCTGACGAACAATCTCCGCAGAGGCGCTGAAACTAAGCTGGAATCAGTAGGCTTGAATCACTACTTTTCAGTCGGAGGTTTTGGCGATGACGTCCTGGGAGAAAAATGGGACGCTGCTGTGATCGGTGTCAGGGCAGCGGAATCCTATTACAGTATTAAATTTGAAAAAGAGAATATTAATATAATCGGAGACAGTGTTTATGATATTGAATGTGCGAAAAAAATAAATGCGGTTAGCATCAGTGTCGCAACAGGATTTACCGCAAGGGATACGCTAATAGCAGAGAAGCCGGATTATTTCTATGATGATTTGTCTGCCTGGAAAAGCATTATTCAGAAACATAATTGGTAGTTTTTATACTATAGTATAACGAGAACGAGGCGAAAATATCTTTTGCAGGAACAGAGGCATGATAAAATGAAAAAACTGATTATATATATACTTGGATCAGCGGCATTGTTTAGCACTATGGAGGTAGCTCTTAAGGTTGCAGGCACCCAATTGGATGCATTTCAGCTAACCTTGATAAGATTCATGATCGGAGGTCTGCTCCTGCTTCCGTTCGCTTTGATCGAAATAAGAAAAAATCAAACCGTTATAACGAAAAAAGATATGCTGCACATGCTTGTCATGGGTATCGTCTGTATTTGTATCAGCATGGTTTTCTTTCAGATAGGAGTTGAAAACTCTAAAGCCTCAACAGCTGCCGTGATTTTTTGTATCAATCCGATGTTTACGATGCTGTTTGCACATTTTATGACAGAGGAAAAACTCCATCGAATCAAGGTGATCGTATTGGCACTAGGTCTGCTTG
>JAQWBM010000035.1 GCA_028706405.1 Eubacteriales bacterium | reverse complement strand
GAAATTATCCAGGATATTTTTATGTCTGAAAGTCTTCGGGTCTATACAAATTCTGATGTGATCGGCGTAGAATTTGGCGGAGCGCTGAAGAATATCATTGCCCTTGGCGCCGGAATTTCAGACGGCATGGGATATGGAGACAATGCAAAGGCGGCATTGATGACGAGAGGAATAACAGAAATTGCCAGACTTGGTGTGAAGATGGGTGCAAATCCCAGCACATTTTCCGGTCTGGCAGGCATCGGTGACTTGATTGTAACTTGCACCAGCATGCATAGCAGAAATAGGCGATGCGGCATTATGATCGGAGAAGGAATGAGGCCTTCTGAGGCGATGAAAAAGGTCGGGATGGTAGTGGAAGGGATATATACCACTGAGGCCGCACATCAGCTTTCACAGAAGGTCGGAGTGGAGATGCCTATAACGGAGCATATCTACCATGTTATCAATGAAAAGATCGACGCAAGGGAAGCAGTAAAAAGCTTGATGGGAAGACCAAGGAAGCATGAGACGGAGGATCTCTTCAGTAAAAGCCTATGAGTTAATGCCTGACAGGTATTGTTCGCTGCACCGTGCGTATCCCCTTGGAAACCGCCTCCTTTAAGGATTTTGAGAATATCCAGGCAGGACCATAAGACCATAATTCGTTTCTAAAGAGGCTCAATAGACTCTGTTGACTTCGAAATTGTAGTCTTCCAATGTATCAAGTATCTGTTTTATATGACGGTGACCATTTGTTTCTACCGTTACTTCCAGAGCTACCTTATTGGAATAACGATCTAAAGCCTTGAATTGATTGTGTTCAAGCTCAATTACATTCGCTCCGAGATCGGAAAGGATCTGAGCAACCTTAACAAGCTGTCCCGGCTTATCGGGCAGTTCAACGGAGAAGCACATGATTCTGCCCCGGCTGATCATACCTTGATTTATAATCGAGGAAATCGTCACTACGTCAATATTTCCGCCGCTGATCAAACAAACTATATTTTTACCCGGTTTAGCTCTTTTTTTTATGCCGGCGAGTGTAACAACTCCGGCCGTTTCTGCGATCATCTTATGCTTTTCAAGGACAAGAAGCACTGCTTCCATGATATCCTTTTCCGAAACTGTTATGATCTCATCCACATATTTTTTGGTTAAAGCAAAGGTTAAATCCCCGGGCTGTCTGACAGCAACACCTTCAGCGCTGGTTTTCACCGCTGCAAGCCTTGACAGTTGCCCCTCGTCAACGGAGATTTTCATAGCCATTGCACCTATGGGGACAACACCGATTACCTTTACAGAAGGCTTTATCGTTTTTGCAGCAAGGGCAACTCCGCTTATCAAGCCTCCGCCCCCGATAGGTACGAGAATCTCATCAACGTTTTCGAGCTCTTCAAGAATTTCTAATCCGACAGTTCCCTGACCACAGATAACATCGTAGTCATCAAATGGGTGGACGAATGTGTAGCCATTTTCATTTGCAAGCTCAAGCGCTTTGTTGTAGGACTCGTCATACACATCGCCGTGAATAACTATTTCAGAGCCGTATTCCTTGGTGGCTTCAACTTTTAAGAGGGGTGTGACATTAGGCATAACGATGACCGATTTTATACCTCGGCGGTGTGCGGATAAAGCTACTCCCTGTGCATGATTCCCCGCTGATGAGCAGATAATTCCCCGCTCGCATTCTTCGTCTGTCAGATTTGCAATTTTATTGTAAGCGCCTCTTATTTTAAAAGAGCCTGTGATCTGGAAGTTTTCAGGTTTAATATATATATTGCATTTGTACTCTGTACTGAAAAAATCGCTGTAAATCAGAGGTGTCTCTTTAATAACACCTTTTAATACTTCCTTTGCTTTTCTGATCTTCTCCTCATGATTGAGTGAAGTATAGTATTTTACATGTTCTGAATTCATGAAACCCTCCCTTTACATTCTGCACGGTACTTCAATTTTCATCGTCTGTCTGTATTGCTCTAAATCTAAACTTGTCGTTCAAATGATTATTAACAGTTTAAAACTTATAAATTGATACGTCAATGAAAAACCAAATAGTTTTTCATATATTGTATTTGAGAGCTTTAAACAAAGCATATAGTATAGCTTACGTAGATTTTATATTGTATAATCACATATATGTAGTTACAAATAATCGATAATAAAGAGGGTGCAATGAAAAAAGATACCAATATAATCTATAATAAAAGTTATAATATCACAACCTTTGGCTGTCAGATGAATGAGCATGACTCTGAAACCTTGGCAGGTATGCTGGAAGAATTGGGATATGTTGAAAAACCAAATAGAAAAGAAGTGGATATTGCGATTATAAATACCTGCAGTGTCAGGGAAAATGCAGACAAACGGTTCTTTGGGACGCTGGGGCAGCTAAAAAAAATCAAAGAAGAAAGACCGGAAACAGTGGTAGCGGTTTGCGGCTGCATGATGCAGCAGCAGCACATCATCGATACGCTGAAAGCAAAGTACCCTTGGGTGGATTTAGTGTTCGGCACGCATAACATCCATCAATTCCCGGAGCTTCTTGCCAATATTCTCAACGAACGCAGCAAGATCGTCGATATCCGGGATGACGGCGGTGACATCATCGAAGGGCTTCCCGCAAAAAGAATGTATCCCTTTAAGGCATATGTAAATATCATGTACGGTTGTAATAACTATTGCACCTATTGCATTGTACCATACACAAGAGGAAGGGAAAGAAGCAGGCAGCCAGAAAATATTGTCAACGAAGTAAAAACACTGGCAGACTCTGGTGTGAAGGAGATAACCTTACTTGGACAGAATGTAAACTCATACGGAAGCAGCAGCGGCTTTTCACGGGATTTTGCCGATTTGATCTATATGCTGAACGATACAGACGGAATCGAAAGAATCCGCTTTATGACTTCTCATCCAAAGGATTTATCGGACAAGCTTATACAAGCATTTAAGGAATGTAATAAGCTATGTAACTGTATTCATCTTCCCGTACAGTCAGGAAGCACAAAAATTCTATCCCGTATGAATCGGAAATACTCGAAGGAAGATTATCTGCTGCTGATCAGAAAGCTTCGATCCGCTGTTCCTGAAATTGCAATAACAACAGATATTATAACGGGATTTCCCGGTGAAACTGAGGAGGATTTTGACGAAACGATGGATTTGGTGGAGCAGGTCCGGTTTGACTCTGCATTCACCTTCCTTTATTCCATCCGAAAGGGAACCCCCGCGGAAAAATATACAGAGCAGGTTCCGGAGGCAGTGAAGCATGAACGATTTAACAGACTTGTGGACAGGCTCAACGAAATTTCCTTGGAAATAAACAGATCTTACGAAGGCAGGACAGTTTTTGTATTGGCAGAAGGGCAAAGCAAGACAAATCCAAGAACGATAACAGGAAGAACAAAGACAGGAAAGCTTGTAAATTTCAAGGGTCCCTTGAAGCTTGCAGGGCAAATTGTTCCGGTTAGAATAACAGAGGGAAGGACTTTCAGCCTGTTTGGTGAGGTAATTGAAGAAAAATATCGATAAAGAGTCGCACCACAGGTATGTTTTGCCAGAAAAATCTTGATTTAAAATGAAGATTGTGGTAATGTGGAAACGGTATTATCTCGAAAGGAAAATAATGTATGTCGAATTTAGTAATAGGAGGTTTGGCGTTTCTTTCCTTCGTGTTATATGATATTAATAAAATCACCATTAATAATAGATTCCTGCGCGGCGGATTTCTGCTGGGCTGTATATTATTGCTCATGGCGACAGCCGGAATTATATACACAGCACTAAACGGAACAGATAATGAAACCGGAGAGACCATTGCCCGAACTCTGATCTTTGGCTCCCTGGCGCTTGTATCGTTAATTTTGCTAATTTATACCTTGTTTTTTGCTATTCCTTTCAGAGAAACCTATTTAACATCAGAAGCACAACCAGAAGTATGCGACACAGGAATCTACGCATTGAGCAGACACCCGGGGGTTTTATGGTTTATGGGATTTTATCTTTTTTTTTGGCTTGCAATTCCAAATCCTCTGTTGCTGATGGGAGGGATTTTGTTCAGCTTGCTGAATCTCTTTTATGTTCTGCTCCAGGACAGATGGATTTTTATGAAAACCTTTCCCAATTACAATGAATATCAAGAATCAACACCGTTTTTATTTCCGACTTATCAGAGCTGTAAACGATGCATAAAGACATTCCATAAATGAAGGAAGGTGACATGGTGAGATTTGAAGAAAAATTAAAGAATCTGCAATCAGATGCGGTCTGGCAGGAGTATTGCGGATTTTTGGATTTGGAAATTGATGAATATATGCAGATACAAAACAGACTGATGATTGAACAGATCTCACTGTGGAGTAAATCTGAACTGGGCCGCCAGATGCTTGACGGGAAGCAACCAAAAACAATTGAAGAATTCAGAGAGCAAATGCCATTGACTACCTACGGTGACTATGCGGATATTCTTTTGATGAAGCAGGATGACATGCTTCCTGATAAGCCTGTCATCTGGATCCAAACCACCTGGGAGGGAGGTAAAAATCCTATCAAGGTCGCGCCGTTCTCAAAGAGTATGCTGGAAACATATAAAACCAATATGGTTGCCTGCATGGTCCTTGCAACCAGCCCGGAAAAGGGCGTATTCAATTTAAAAACCGGCGATACTTTTCTTTATGGACTGGCTCCGCTTCCATATGCCACCGGTCTGGTCCCTCTTTTGCTTAATGAGGAGATCGGTATCGAATTTCTGCCTCCGGTAAAGGAAGCAGTTAAAATGTCTTTTTCGGAGCGAAATAAAAAAGGATTTAAAATGGGGCTCGAAAAAGGGATCAATTACTTTTTCGGTCTTGGAAGCGTTATCTATTTCGTAAGTCTCAGCCTGAGCTCTATAGGCAACAGCGGCAAATCAAAAAAATCAGGTGATGAGAACGCAGGCGGATTGTTCAAGTATTCTCCGTCCATGCTGTTTAGAATTGCTCAAGCTAAGTATAACTGCAAAAAGGAAAACCGTGAGCTTAAACCAAAGGATCTTTTCAAGCTGAAGGGATTGATGGTTGTTGGCACGGATAATGAATGTTATAAAAACGATCTGGAGGATTTATGGGGCATCCGTCCAATGGAAATGTTTGCCGGAACGGAACCCGGCTGCATCGGTACAGAAACTTGGGCAAGGGATGGGTTGTATTTCTTCCCTGATGCATGCTTCTATGAATTCATTCCTGATGACGAGATGAACAAGAGCCTGGAAGATCCGGGATATCAGCCTAAGACTTATTTGATGAACGAAGTTATACCCAATGAAAAATATGAGCTGGTCGTATCCGTTTTTA
The DNA here is from genome assembly GCA_028706405.1 of Eubacteriales bacterium. Taxonomy (GTDB): domain Bacteria; phylum Bacillota; class Clostridia; order Peptostreptococcales; family Anaerovoracaceae; genus Anoxybacterium. Next base: position 19,577 of record JAQWBM010000035.1, on the reverse strand, counting down.
AGGGGGGAGCCTTTGTCAGATACCGTGTAGGCGATGTGTATCGATGCGTAGGTCTGGAAAGCAATACGGAAAACACAAAAATACCCCGATTCAAATATGTGGACAGAATTCCTACAATGATCGATATTGCGGGATTTACCCGTATCTCGGAAACCTGCATCAGAGATGTTGTTGACATTTCTGGGCTTAAAATTCTGGACTGGTTTGCTATTAAGGAATATAACAAACAGAACCGTCCGCTGCTGCATATGTATGTGGAAATGAAGCCTGAATCTCTGGTCAGCAGCGCGATTACAAAGGATATATTAAGAGAGCATTTAAGCGTATATTTTAAATATGTAGATAACGATTACAAAGACCTGCAGCGCATTCTCGGGATGGATCCGCTGGAAATAACTATTTTGAAGTGCGGAACCTTTGAAGAATATAAAAGACAAAAAGGCAAACCCATAAAAACATTTAATCCGTCGTCCTACGATGTGATGGAGATTTTAGAAATTCAGAAACAGGATTATGAGGTAAGCAGGAGGTGGCATTTTTGACAGGCCATTTTATCGCTGTCCCCGTAGCCGCGTTGTTTTGTTATATCTTCCTGATGATAGCCTTTATGGCTGCAAAAAAAACAAAGCTTATCAATTCCTTTTTGCTGGTGCTGGTAGCCTTGATTCTCTGGGCGGGGGGCTCCTTTTGCATGAGAGCGCTGCTTATGCCGTCCATAAAATTCTGGTATGATATATCACTTCTTGGGTTGACCTTGCTGCCGGTTACCCTTGCAAACTTTTTCGCTGAATTTGTCGGCTCAAAAGAAAGACTTTTAAAAAAGATTTGGTTTATTCTTTTTGTTGTTATCAATATCATTAATATAGCAACAGGTGCTTTGCTGGCGCATCCGGTATTGGTACATATCGGTACTGACGAAAAATTTGTATATTACCCCACATGGTCAGTGGTGCTTCTTTTCGTCTACTTTGCAGTCATTTTCTCTCATGTGCTTTATGTTCTTATCAAAAATAGCGAAAACAATGAACTCGTAAGAAAACAGTTTACTCCCATAATAATCGGCATCATAATCTTGTTTATAGGTCATCTGTTTGTTATGCTTTCGATATTCCAAGGGTTTCCAACGGATATTCTTTCCGGAGTCATCAACGCATTGTGCATTATCTACGCCATGTATAAGAAAAGATTGTTCAAATTGACTTTGCTGGTTTCAAGAGGAATATGTTATTTTATTACCATTGGCCTTACTATTTTGATTTTTTCCAATGCAATTCCCGGCATGGAAAGATTTATTGCATCAAGCTTTTCGGATTTCAGCAATCATAGGGTATTGTTGATAGCTGTCTTATTTACCATTGCAATACTGCTGCTGTACCATGTAATCAAAAAGTTTATTGATACAGTATTTATTAAGGATGAGATTGTTCGCGCTGAAAATTTAAAAAAATTCAGCAGTTCTGTTGCAAAAAGCCTACGGATCGATGAAATTCTTGAGGAGCTTGTCAATGTAATACAATATACAATCGGTGTGAAAAGAGTTTATGTTTGTGTGCTGGATAACACCACCGAAGAATATAAGATCGCTTACAGCACCAGCCCCTTGGATCAAATGACTTTGAATATTAAGAAGGACAGCCCGATTGTTCGGTTACTTTCAGAACAAGGAGAGTGCCTTCTGATGAAGGATTTCAGAAGGACAATGGCATATAAATCTATGTGGGAAGAAGAGAAAAAGCAACTTATTGAGCTGGATATCGAATGTTTTGCGCCTTTAAGGGATGAAGATGAGCTTATTGGAATCATTCTTCTCACAAGCAAAGAAAAAAATAACAGTTATACTTACGATGATGTTGGCTTTCTGGGCTCAATGGACACCATCGGCTCCATTGCGGTGAAAAATTCCAAGCTGTATGAGAAGGCATACCTGGAAGCCAGGACCGATGAACTGACAGGACTGCTGAACAGGAAATATTTCTATGAAAGCCTTCAGGAGGAATACGAGAAGCATAATAATCAATCCCTTGCATTGATTATTTTAAATATCGATGACTTCAAACTGTTTAATCAGTTATATGGCAATAAGGAAGGTGATATTGTGCTTATGAAGATAGCGCAGATTATCAAGTCAACGGTGGGAGACAACGGTCATGTCGCCAGATACAGCGGAAAAGAATTCGCCATCATTCTTCCTTTATATGATATATTGTCCGCCATGAGTATTGCCGAGAATATACGCAAACAGATATCAAATATAAATAAAAAAACTAAGGATTATGCCTTAAAGGCGTTGACTGTAAGCGGGGGGATTTGCGCGATACCTCATTCTGCCAGTACGTTAAGGCAGCTGGTAGATAATGCGGACATGGCTGTCTATCATGCAAAGCGAAGGGGCAAAAATCTGATACTTGCTTACTCTGTAGAGAAAAAGGACTTGGAACATGAAATAAATGGTATTGAAGAAAAAAAGAAGGCGGATATTTATGCGGAATATGCTTCTGCAATATATGCTTTGACTGCAGCGATCGATGCAAAGGACCACTATACATTCAATCACTCGAAGCGCGTAGCTTATTATGCAACGAGGCTTGCTTATGCCTATGGCATGGATGAAGATTTTGTGCGAATAATCAAAGAGGCTGCCTTGCTGCATGATATCGGAAAGATTGGAGTCCCGGAGCATATATTGAATAAGGCCGGTAAATTGAGCGAAGAAGAATATGAAAAAATCAAAGATCACGTGGAGAATTCGATAGGGATCATCAGGCATCTGCCGTCTCTTGATTACGTTATACCGGCAGTGATAGGGCATCACGAGCGTTATGACGGAAATGGCTACCCAAGGAGGATAGCAGGGGAAGATATCCCGATATCAGCCAGAATGCTTTGTATTGCGGACGCATTTGATGCAATCACAACACAACGTGCATATAAACAACCTTCTACTGCTTTGGAAGCCCTGGAAATTTTGGAAGTAAATGCAGGGCGGCAGTTTGACCCAGTCTTGGTTCCTATCTTTGTACACCTGGTAAATAACGGCTTGATTAATATTGATGAAGAAACAATAAAAATGTATGAATAAAGAAATGCTTCCTCTAATATATTGTACAGATAGTAGCCCGACCAAATCTGCGAAGCGGATTGGCGGCGGACTCATGCACGGAAATCGCAAATCCGCGATTTGTAGATTTCTACTGCCAATGATTGGAACGAAAATTGGAGGAGGTACTAGCAGTGGAAAACCTAAATATATATGAAAGCATAGCTGAAAGAACCCAGGGTGACATTTATGTTGGGGTAGTCGGTCCTGTACGAACGGGTAAATCAACATTTATCAAACGATTCATGGACCTGCTTGTCATTCCAAATGTCACGAATACATATGTCAAGGAAAGGGTTACAGATGAGCTGCCTCAAAGTGGAGCCGGACGAACCATAACTACGACTGAACCTAAATTTGTGCCAGCAGAAGCAGTATCGCTGGAACTTCCGGGCAATATTAATTTCAAGGTACGAATGGTGGATTGTGTAGGCTATATGGTTAAAAATGCATTAGGGCATGAAGAGGGCGGGAAAGCCAGAATGGTGAGTACGCCTTGGCAGGAGAATCAAATACCATTTGAAGAAGCAGCTGAAATCGGAACTAGAAAAGTAATCGCTGATCATTCAACCATCGGTATTGTAATTACCACCGATGGTTCAATCGGAGATATTGAGAGAGACAATTACCTGTCGGCAGAGGAGAGGGTAGTCAAGGAATTAAAAGAGCTGAGAAAGCCCTTTGTTATCGTATTGAATTCGATTGACCCTGAGGCAGAAAATACACAGCAGTTAAAAACCGAGATGGAAGAAAAATATAGTGTTCCGGTGATTGCGGCAAACTGCGCGCGAATGAATACAAAAGTGCTGAATCAAATTTTAAGTGAGACATTATACGAATTTCCGGCCGCACAAATCAAATTCCAGCTCCCCGGATTCATTGAAGGATTACCAAACGAACATTGGATAAAGGCCACCATTATCAATAATATAAAAGAATGGAGCAAAACCTTTGATAATATCAGGGACATACAAAACTCCATCCATTCCCTGGAGGACGGAAATGTCGTTCAGGCGATTCAAGTCAGCAGCATGGATTTGGGTACCGGAGACATAGAAGTTGAAGTGACACCTGTTTCAGGATTATTCTATAAAGTAATCGAGGAAATCATGGGGCAGGAGGTAGTAAATGACTATCAGTTCTTTAATCTGATCAGAGAGTTCTCACAGGCAAAGAAATCATATGATAATCTGAAGGATGCTATGGTACAGGTGGAGGAAACCGGATATGGAATCGTACAGCCAAAGCTATCCGAAATGGTGCTTGAAGAACCTGAGATCTTCAAGCAGGGTAATAAGTTCGGTGTCAGATTGAAAGCTAAGGCTCCGTCTTTGCACATAATAAAAACGGACATCACAACAGAAATTTCCCCGGTTGTAGGCAGTGAAAAACAAAGTGAAGATCTTATAAGATATCTGTTGACAGAATTTGAAAATAACCCTTCTAAAATTTGGGAGACTAACATATTTGGGAAGTCCCTATATGAGATGGTTACCGAGCAGATGGAGAGTAAGCTGACCAATGTTCCGGAGAATATTCGTTATAAGCTTCAGCGGTCGCTTCAGAAAATCTCTGATGAAGGGAAAGAATATCTTATTTGTATCGTGCTTTGAGAAAGCACAACAATCTAGTCTCTTTTTTTCTTTTTAAATAAAAACATCAAGTACCTGTCTGGTGTGCTTTTTCGGAAACACACCGAGGCGGTGCTTTTGTATTTTTTGATTACTGCCAATACCTCCGCCAGAGTGTGAACAGTAACATTTTTTGGACCAATTATCTGATTATTTCTTGATATACCTTGATTTTATGCAGATTCTCGTAGTACTATTTTTCATAGTGAGTATAATAAGACAAAGATGTCCCCGGCTTTATATAACGAGACAAAGATATCCCCCGCCTTTTAGATGGCGGCTACAACTTAATTTCACAGGCAGTGGGAATATCTCCTGCCTCTTTTGAAATGTACAGATGTAAGAAAAATTTCTACAGTCGAAATTTCTACTTAAGCGTCATAACGGGAAACGAATGAGGTAAAAATATATGTCATACAGGATTTTGGTTATTAATCCGGGAAGTACTTCTACCAAAGTTGCAGTATATGCCGGCAGGGAGAAGATTTATGCGGAGAATATAAAACACCCGCAAGAGGAAATAGCCGCATTTTCAAAAATTAATGATCAAAAAGAATACAGAATTGATCTGATATATAACACACTGAGCCAAGGTAATATCAAGCTCTCAGACATTGATGCGGTCATAGGCCGCGGCGGTCTGGGAAAGCCTATCGAAGGCGGCATATATGCAATTAATGATGCAATGCTTAATGATGTTAAAAATGCAGTATATGGAGACCATGCGGCTAATCTCGGCGCTATTATTGCAAAGGAAATGGCAGATAGTATCAAAGTGCCGGCCCTGGTAATGGACCCTGTTTCTGTAGATGAAATGGAGCCGGAAGCAAGGATTTCCGGATTAAAGGAGATTCCGAGGGTAAGTATGATGCATACACTGAATAGCCGTGCGGTAGCAAAAAGTGTCGCACATGAAAAAGACAGAAAATATGAAGATTTAGGATTAATCGTAGCCCACCTGGGGGCAGGGATATCTATAACCCCTCATGTAAGAGGCAGAATAATTGATTGCAATAACCCAAATCAAGGGGGACCGATGTGCCCTGAAAGATCAGGAAGCCTTCCCGTAAGAAGTCTTGTGGAACTATGCTATTCAGGAAAATATGCAGACGCTGAAGCCCTTATTAAAAAGATGAATCGAGAGGGAGGTATATATGATCATCTTGGCACTAAGGATTTAAGAGAAGCCGAGAAGATGGCGAAAGACGGTAATGAATATGCAGATTTGATCCTTAATGCCATGATTTATCAGATCGCCAAGGAAATCGGAGCTATGGCCACGGTGCTTAAAGGTAATGTTGATTATATCATTCTCACAGGCGGTATGGCCTATTCTGAAAGGTTGACGAAGGATATATCGGAGCGTGTAAGGTTTATCGCTCCGATCATTATTAAACCCGGTGAAAATGAACTTGATGCTTTGGCAGATGGCGCATTAAGAGCAATGAAGGGTGAGGAAGAGATCAAGATATATTAATTGGAATTAAGAATTGAAACTTTGAATGAAAAAGCGGAGAAATCCGCTTTTTTAATTAAATCGGTTTCTCACAAAATTATAGGTAATTATGTCAGAAATATATCTGATTTAACGTATTCAAACCCCAAAATTAGTAAAATATTCTGTGAATTTGCACAATTTGACGATTTATAGCTTGTGAAACCATGTAAAAAAGTGTATATTTTAAAGTAGTAGTGCTTTAAATTAATAAAGCCTTATATGCGATTCAATGGTTGGGAGGTGGCAAAATAATGTATCGGATTGCAATATGTGATGATGAACAATTGATCTGTTCGCAAATCGAAAATATTATTTTGAAACATGCCGCGGAAACCAACGAAAAAATTGAGACACAGGTTTTTTACTCCGGAGAAGAGCTTTATAAATTTCTTGTGCTGGGAGAGGGATTTGATTTGATTTTCCTGGACATTGAAATGAGGATGTTGAACGGTATTGAGGTGGGTAGAAGGATTCGCGATGAAATGGACAATCAAATCACGCAAATCGTATATGTGTCGGGCAAAGATAATTATTACAAGGAGTTATTCGATGTAAGACCGATGCATTTTTTACATAAACCGGTCGAAGCACAAGAAATTATCGGGGATATACGGCTTGCCATGAAGCTGTCAGATAAGCTTGGCGGAGTTTTCAGCTATAAAAAAGGGCGTGAAGTGCACCGCATAGATGTGAAAGATATTCTTTACTTTGAAAGTAATAATAGAGAAGTAAGGATCGTGAAGACCGATGATGATGAGATCTTTTACGGAAAACTGAACGATGTCTTTAAACAAGTAGCAAAATATTATTTTATGTTTATTCACAAATCTTATATTGTCAACTACATTTTTGTAACGAAATTCAAATATGAAGAGGTTACAATGTCGAATTCTGAAGTTTTGCCAATAAGCCAGTCCCGAAGAAAATCGATTCGGGAATTACAGATAAGATTCGAGAAAGAGGGAGTCCTTTAATGAAGTTTACGTTGTTTGAGTGGGGACATATTATTTCAGGCATCTTTGGTTCCTATGTAATTTATAGATATATGAAGGTTTTTTTTGAACAACAGAGGTCCGGTAAAAAAATAGAACTGATGACATACACATTATATTATATTTTTATTACCGGAATTTATCTTGTTGTTAATATACCCATTGTTCTTATAACTGGTAATTTAATATCATTTTTTCTTTTGTCGTTTAATTATGAAGCGCCGATTAAAAAGAGAATACTGTCCGCTGTATTAACATATTTAATTTTAATGACTATTGAATTGATTTCTGTTGCGCTTTTCGGTTGCCTCAACTTTCACCTTTTCATGAAAAATGAGTATGTTTCTATTTACGGATTGGTTGTTTTCAGAATCCTTTCGTTTGTAGTCGTGCTGATTCTGAACAATTTCAAGAATATTAGAAAAGGAGAATCCGTGCCGAATTCCAATTGGATTTGTATTGCATTGATTCCGCTGACGTCATTATATATGATCCTGCTTCTGTTTCAGGCGGATGGTCTTAATGTTGTACAGATCCTGGCTGGGGTATTATTATTATTCCTGATAAATTTTGCAACATTCTATCTTTATGATGAGATTACAGCCGCACTGTTGGAAAAAATGCAAAGCCTCCTGGTTATGGAACAGAATAAATACTACGACAGACAGTTTAAGCTGATGAAAGCCTCCCTCAAGGCAACCAGAATCGTAAGACACGATCTGAAAAACCACATGTTTTCGATTCGTTCTCTGATTGAAAAAGACGACAGAGAAGAAGCTCTGGATTACATATCTTCCATTATGGAAGATATCGGTTCCAGGCAGGATCATGCAGCCTCGGGAAATACGATCATTGACAGCATCATCAATTTCAAATTCCAGGGAGTCGAGCATAGCAGGATAAAAACTATGGTGGATCTGAGTATACCTGAAGAGCTGGTGATCCCATCCTTTGATTTGACGATTATACTTGGCAATTTGCTGGACAACGCCATCGAAGCGGTGCTTCAAGTCAAGGAAAACCGGTTCGTTGATATTAAAATAAAATATGATAAAGGCAGACTGCTCATAAAGGTCGATAACCCCTTTTGCGGGGAAATCACAGGGGAAAACAGGAAGGTATTGACAAGCAAAGGAAATAAGGGTGAGCATGGGCTTGGTCTTGTAAGCGTAAAAAAGGTAATACAAAAGTATAAAGGGACAATAGATTTGGATTACAGCGGGAATATCTTTTCAATCTCAATTATAATGTTCCTGGAATGATGACTGTTTCTTTTTTTACGCCGTTATTTTAGATTCTTACATGGAAACATACGGATTTCGACAAGATTCGGACGAACTCTTTTTTTATGCTATATTAATAATATGTCTGTTATATTAATATAAAAAATTTAAAAAGGAGGTTAACACTATGAAGAATCTTATTGTTAAATTCAGCGGGGTGATAGCAGCTCTCGCATTGATGGTTACTGCCGGAAATGTAAATCATGTATGCATGGTTGTAATCCATCAGCCAAGACTTCCGGAGGGTGCTGAAAAGCTCAGAAAATTCTAATGAAAACAAACGTACCAGAAAAAATAACTGAATTGCTGCTAAGAACCGGCACAATAACATCAGAAGATAAAGATTTATATGAGTATGGGGTTAGACAAGGAATAATTTTGATTATAAATCTGATTACTGTTGTTGTTATAGGGTTATTAATGGGAATGGTATGGCAAAGTTTAGTTTTTATGCTTGCTTATAATCCGATCCGCTCATATGCGGGGGGGTACCACGCCAGTACACCATTGGTGTGTTATTTGATATCAATCCCCTTCATGCTGATTATATTGACAGGAATAAAGATGATACCTTGGAACGGTTATATTTGCGCAGCAGTATTGTTATTTGCTGGAATGGTACTATTCAAGCTTGCACCTGTGGAAGATTTAAACAAGCCCTTGAGACAGATTGAGATAACGGTTTATAGAAAAAAATCGCGCATTATTGCAGTTGTACTTGGCTGTACCGCGGTTCTGCTCTGGCTTACGGGGCTAAAGCAAATCTCCGCCAGTATAATTATGGCACTCTTTGTGATTGCTGTAATGCTTATCCTAGGGGTATTAAAAAATAATAAAGTTAAGGTTATGGAAGTAAAGGCGTAGCTATATGCGGATACATAGGGTAAACGACGGACTGAATGATAGCAGGAAAATAATCGATACAACCTTATATACCCAAATTGGAAACAGTGCAGAGACGATAACACATTCAAACAGAGTGGGTCAATTATGCAGGCGGTTAGGTATGGCTATGGAATTGCCCAATACAGAAATATATAAGCTTGAAGCGAGCGGAATGTTCCATGATATCGGTAAAGTTGCGGTGCAGGCGGAAATCCTCAGTAAACCCGGATCTCTGACTGAAGCAGAATGGTATGAGGTAATGAGGCATCCGGAAATCGGTTATTTGATTCTAAGTAACTCTTTAGAGATGTCGGGTATAGCGAAATACGTTTTATATCATCATGAAAGGTATGATGGCTCCGGATATCCAGCAGGGCTTAAGCGGGAAGAAATCCCATTTTTGTCAAGAATAATAGCGGTGGTAGATTCTTATGATGCTATGACAAACCTAAGGTCATATAAAGAAACATTGAATGAAGAAATGGCTGTTTTAGAGTTGTTAAGCAACAAAGAAAGACAATTTGATCCCATAATAGTTGATGTTTTTGTTGAGAAGGTTTTAAGGCGGGCACACAATCGAAAATGATATTTATAAATACTTCCAAACGGAACTTGTTGGGTAAAATTGTTTGAAAGTCCTTGGTCTAAAGTCATCGGGGTAGTACTTTAAAAAGTATTGCCCCCTTTTCATAGGGTATTTATCTAACAGAAAATATCTTGGAGGTTTAAATGGACGGGGATATTAATATTAACGATTTGAATAACAGTATGTACTTATCGGGCAATGAAAGCTTTGAAGATTTGTGCGGTAATTACGCAGAGCGATTAATAGAAGACAATATTTGGGGGATTGGGGTATATAGCTGTCCTGATTTTCGATTGATTAAAGCAAACCAAAAGTATTCGGAATATATCCAGGGTGTTTACAGCAGAGAATACGCTCATGCCGAGATTATTTTTAAAAACCCGATTTCAAACCTTAGAGAAAATAACCTGGAAATTCTTTTGCTAAACACAATGAAGACAGCGAAAACAATCTATCTGGAAGAATTTAAAACTGTAAGCTATAATGGCGAAATACACTATTGGAATGGTAGTTTTACTCCGATTATAAAAGACGGTAGTGTAAAATTTATAATATTAATGCTAAATGAAATAACTGAATCGATCCTGCAAAAACAACAGCTTGAAGCAAAAAATCAAGAATTAAGATCAGCAATAGAATTACAGGATGAATTTTTATTGTTGATCACACATGAATTAAAGACTCCGATTTCAATCATCGCATCAACTATTCAGACGATTGAAATACGCTGTCAAAATGAATTATCAAATAAAATGACCAAATATTTGAACAAAATCAGGCAGAACACATATCGGCAACTGAAGCTGGTCAATAATATCCTGGATAATACCCGCATAAATTCAGGACTCTTCCGATTAAACCTTATTAAGGTGGATATCATTGAGTTGTCCAGAATAATCTTAGAATCCATCAATGTTTTTGCAGAACAAAAAGGTATAAAAATATCATTTTATTATTCTATGACAAATCCTATCATTGAGACAGACATGAATTTATATGAAAGAATTTTATTAAATCTTCTTTCCAATGCAATAAAATTTACACCGGCAGGCAAATCAATCGAAGTCAAAATATTTCAGATGGAAGTAAATAGCGAACAAAAGATTTGCATTCAGGTGAAGGATAGAGGAATCGGCATACCGAACGACAAGAAAGAAATGATATTCGAAAGATTTGGACGGATTGACAGGTTCATTGACAGATCCGTGGGAGGGACCGGGATAGGGCTCCATCTTGTCAAGATGCTGGTTTCGATGATGGACGGAGAAATAAAACTGAAAAGTAAAGAAGGGGTTGGGAGCACATTTTCTTTGATTTTTCCTATTAAACATTCAAATGTCAGTATGACGGTTCAGGATGCGGCAATAATGGAAGCCGCCAATGATCAGCTGATTACTGCGGCGGACATAGAATTTTCCGATATCTATTACGGAGCTTAAAACCTCGTATTTTTCAAAACAATCATTATATCCATTTGCTTTAAAGGTTCTTGCATTATGTCAGCAGGGGTTTTGAACTATTTTTCCTAAAAATTCACATTGCGGGCGCCGGTTACATATTTATATAGGTGAGTGCATTTCGATTTGAAAGGAAAGGAGGCATAAGAATGCAAGGCGTTGTTATAGATGAAAAGGGCGGGGCTGTAGAAGCAGTAATCATTAGAATTATTAAAGCACAGGAATCTGAAGAAGTGAATGCGGAAGCTGTTACATATACCAAGACCGATGAGAACGGAAGATTCTTTATCCGGAATTTGGAGCCGGAAGAAGAATACATCATTGAAATCCACCTGAATGAATCAGGTCATAATGGAGCTAATCTTATTAAACCAAACCACGATCTTAGAAACAAACTATATCAGATTAGTAACAATACATGGTGGTAAGACTGCCTGTTTTCAAGATGCAACAGCTATATCCACTGGGAAAGCGGATATTTCAGCAAAAGATTGCTGTCCACGCTCGGGCGAAGGCATTAGCTGCGGTCGAGCGTGAACAGTAACAGCAAAGAAGGTTTTGTTATTCCAACAGGGCAATAAAATCCTCGATTTTCCGAATCGTCTGTGTTCTCTTGTTCTTATCATTATTTCTCACCTTGTTTTGAAGATAGTCCCAGAAAGCTGTTGACATATTTTGTTCGGTTAGAATGAATAGCGTTGTAAAAACAGCTTTCCCTGCGACTATGACACCTAATTCTTCTTTCGCATAGATCCAGCTGAATACTTCGTTGCTGTCTTCTATGGTAATATCATAATTTTCGTAAGTTTTCAGAAGTTCAATGATATTCTTCAGATGGCTTATTAGTTCGTAAGCGGTGTAGAATAGTTTGGCATCTTCTATGATACCTGTCAATATCAGGGGGACTTCTCCGGATTTTGCAGCTTCAAGGTCGGGCAGTGTTATGATATCAAACATATGGAATGATTTGAGATGCTTTTTAAGCCGCAAATCATTTCGGCGGAAGAAATCAAAAAAATCGGAGGAACCTATACGTTCAGCCATAGCAGCCGCAACTGAAGGTGGTAGTGTTAAAAGTGAGAGTCCCTGTGAACATGAAGTGATATCACGCTGTTCTGAATCAAATTCTGCAAACAATTTCAAAAATTCATCAGCCTGTTTTGGTGAGAATAATTGCATAAGTGGTTTGCAAACACTTAAATAGCTATTGTATTCTTCTGCCAGTGATAAAACTGCACGCTTGTCGGTATGGTATAGATTCAAAGTATCGCTTGCATCGCTGCGAGAGGTCATTACTGTAATTGCGGAATTTTGCGGTGCGATAAACATTGTATGGGAAAACAAACCGTCACGAATCTTCGGGCAATAGTACGGTTGGACAGACCCGGTAAAATAGATCGGCATCCATTTAACGAACGCATGAAACATCTCATCAACATTACGGTTCACTGTATGTATAACTTTAACCTTATTCCCGGCAACTATGACTCTGCTAAGCAGGCTTTTCCACAACTGCGCATATTCTGTGATTTCGTTGAGCCATGTCATGGGCTCATCGCTGTATAAAAGCAGTGTTTGAGAATTGCCGGATTCTATCACTTCATTCAGAAAACGAACTATAGCTTCACGTTTACCTTCTACACCAAAATAATACTCGATGCCGCGCGGTTTACGCGGAGTGATCGTATCAGTTCCTGATGCTGGCGTCGTTATACCATATTCGCTGAACGGATTGATAAAAGTCTCCTGTCTTTGAATATTCCCATCACTGCCCACAAGCCATGCGGCGATAACGGCAGCTTTTTCTTTTTGATCTGATGGGATCGGTTCCGGGAATTCGATAGTATTCATGAAGAGATCCAGTTGATGAGCGGTAGTGATACGGCTTGCAAGGTATTCAGACATAGGAGCGAGAAATCCGGGATTTTTAGGAAGCCGCCGTCCGCCGTTACGAAGCCGGCTGATATGAGAAGGGTCAAGTGATATTGCCGCACCCATTGCGCTGTTACTGGTATTGGTCAGCCTCATTATAAAATCTAATTTATCACAAAACACTCTTTACCCTCCGTTAGAAATCAAGTTTCGTATATTGCAGGCATATTTGACATCAAGACATCTTTAATATATCAATTTGACATTGCTGTGTCAATATATTTGGCATGGTATTTACCTTGCCAAATCAATATCAAACCTTTTCATAAAAAGATCCTCAATATAAAATATCTTTAAACCAAAAATGAATCAATGATATCAAGGGGTAGTGTTAATTTGACACTACCGTTATGAAAACGGAGGTAGTAATATGAGGAAAAAGAGCTTAGCATTATTAGTAGTAATGACAATGATTTTTTCCATGTTTCCGGGCAGCGTGTCTGGAGCGGAGTTTTCTGATTTTCCAAATGACTGGTCCACCAAGGCCCTTGAAAAAGCAGTGGAAAATGGATTGCTGAAAGGAGACAGCGGAAAAATCATGCCAAAAGACAGCTTGACAAGAGCACAAATGGCGGCGGTGGTAAACCGTGCATTTGGAGCAACTGAAAAGTCATCGATTAGCAATTTTACAGATGTGAAGGCAGGTGCATGGTACTATGATGATATGGCAAAAGCTGTGCAAATGAAAACCTTTATCGGAAGTGAAGGCAAACTTAACCCGGATAGCAAAATAACAAGGGAAGAAGCCTTTAATGTACTTGCACGTGCCTTTAAATTGTCGGGGGGAGAGGACAATGTTCTTAACAAATTCTCCGATAAAAGCAGTATAAGCAATTGGGCAAAGGATGGATTGGCCTCCCTTGTTTCTGCCGGATATGTGGCAGGTTCCAATGGGCAAATCAATCCAAAACAAAGCATCACAAGAGCAGAATTTGCTCAAATAATAGATAACTTGATGAAGAATTACATAAATCAAGAAGGCACATATACAGAAGATTATACCGGGAATTTAATGATTAATGTGCCAAATGTTACCTTAAAAGGCCTCACTGTAACAGGTGATTTAATTATTGGGGACGGTGTAGGCGATGGAGATTTAACCCTTGATGATGTTACTGTAACCGGAAAAGTTGTAGTTCGCGGCGGAGGAGAAAACTCCATTAAAATTGTTGGTGAATCTAATATTCAAAATATTATTATTGCACGTGTAGATGGAAAAGTAAGAGTATTCGCCGAAGATGGGACTGAGATAGGAGATATCGTTGTTGATGGAAACGATGATATTATTATCGAAGGAAACGTTGGAACAATCACAGTAATTGCTTCCGATGTCACCGTGACAGCGGCAAATGCAACGATCGTATCCGCATCCCTTGAAGGAGACAATTCTAATATTGTTATCGGAAACACCTCAACCATCGATACGATCAACGTAAATGCACAAGGCGTAAATGTTGAAGTTTTAGGTGCGGCAAAAACAATCAATACAAGCAGCCAGGCTCAAAACGCAGAGATTGCTGTAGGAGCCGGTGCAAAAGTAGATAATGTGACAGTAAACAGTCAAGGCACAACCATCAGCGGCAGCGGTACCGTGACAAATGTTGCGGCAAATGCAAATAATGTTGCCGTCACAACCCCTAATACAACGGTAACCGCAGGTACAGGCACAACAGGCGTTACCGCAGGCGGAACACCGATAGCCCCGGGCGCTACTTCAGGAAGCAGCGGAACCGGAAGCAGAAGCAGTTCAAGCACAGTAGCTGTAAGCACTATTACGGTTACCGGTGCGGGAGATGCAACAACCATTGAAACGAATGGCGGTACATTGCAGATGAACGCTGATGTTCAGCCATCAAACGCCAGTAATAAAAGTGTAACGTGGACTGTTGAAAACGGTACAGGTTCAGCAACAATCAGTACAACAGGTTTGTTGACGGCAATAACCAACGGAACAGTTACCGTAAAGGCAGCTTCGGTAAGCACACCGGCTGTTAATAATACGTTGGTGATTACCATTAGCGGGCAGGAAGCAGCCTTTATGCCCGGCGAGGGGGGTATGATTCCGGTATTTACTCCTTTTATTGCAGAGACTGATAAAATCGGCGGGCTGTATGTGAGCAGAAACAGCAGGTACTATTATATCATCTATAGCGGCAGTCCTATCTATCGCCATTATGTAGATCTTCAGTTCCCCCCTCCTGAAAGCATCGGGGCAACCGGATATACGCTTCAGTATTCTGCAGATGCTGGATTGACCTGGAACAATTATCAGACATGGAACAGTGATATCGGGGCGGATGTCGACTTGGTAACCGGCTCAGATACTCAAGACAACTTTAGCGTGGGTAATCCCACTGGTAATTATTCTTATAGACTGCTGGTTACGGGCGGGGCAAAAGATGGCTGGGTTTCGAATACTGTTGCCGCAGATATTCCGGCTGTCAACTCTAAATTCACCGGCTGGTATTTGGATGAAAGTATGTATATTTCCAATGTAATGGCGCCTTTTGTAGGCAGGGCGTTAGAAGCTTCCTTTACAGCCAAAGTTTCAGATTATGACAACCCGGAGCCTGAATATACAGATGATCATATGACGTTTCAATGGTATAGGGTGAATCCTGTGACCTATGAAATGACTCCGATTCCGGGGGCGGCAGAACTTACCTATACCACTACCGAAGAAGATTTAGGCTACAGGCTTTTGATTCGGGCAACCGGTAAGGACGATATCGGTGGTTATATACAGCTTTTTTCCGGTTGGGAGATAGTAATGCCTAATGATGCTTATATCACCAATGTGTCTGCTGAGGGTTTTACTCTCAATCTGTATCAATCGGTGGATGGGCTTGGGCAAAGTGATTTAATTTTAAGAGATTATAATGGTGATCCTGTGACGATTACATCAGTTACCCCAGGGGATATTGCAGGCATATATAATGTTGCAGCTACCCTAGATTTGTCAAACGGTCCGTTTAATCTGCAGAACAACTCAGATTTTTGGAGAATTACTTCCCAGATGCCGGGCGGACACGGGCATGGAAGGCATGAAGGGGTGCAGGTGGCATATGGTGAGATATTCACTGATTTAGAGATTATAGATATCTCAGCAGAAAAATTCTATGCATGTGTTTATGATACGAATAATGGATATGAGCCAATTCTTGGGTTGACTGAAGAAGATTTTACCTTAAGATATGGTTCAGATAACGTTGTAGATTTCAATTTTGATGACCCGGGCCTTCGCGATCCCAGTATTCCCGGACACGAATATCTGTTAAGCCCTGTTTCCGGCGAATTTGCTGCCGGAGACTATACCCTGACCTTTACAAAATCAGGCTATAAAACAGCGAGCGAAGAATTTGAAATTACAATTGACTGATTCATAGCATCCTTGGAGTTGCGGTAAAAAATCAATTAAAAAGCTCTGACAGCACAGCATTTTATGCGAGCTGCAGAGCTTTGTTTATTTGGCATGTTAGTATTGTATGATTCACTTCTTTAAATTTATAGATTTCTTCTGCATATGTGAAAAAGGGTTAATTCGGTCATATATGTTATGCTATAATGTATATTAATACGCAATAACCCATATTTATAAATATAAGAGATTTAGGCGATATGATGATGAAAGAGTTAAACTTTCCTACAGTATATAATAAGGATATACTGACTGGATATGGAGGAAATCAGGAGTGGTTTTCAGAGCAAACAAAGCGAAGAGCAGGATGCGGATGTACCAGCGGAGCGAATCTGGCAGCATATTATGCTTCTCGTTATCCAGGGATGGAAGGAATTTATGACGGTAGTACCGGGCAATTTGAACAAGCCGAATACCTTATGGCAATGGAGGAAATGTACTCTTATATGAAACCCGGTCGGATGGGCTATCCATATGTGAGAAAGTTTGGAAGACAGTTTGTAAAGTTCTGCAAGGAACATGGTATAGAAGCTGAGGCTCAATTTTGTTATAGTTTTCCAAACAAGGAAAAAGGCTTTGTTTTTGTAAAAGAGAGTATCGATACGGGAAATCCCGTAGCCCTTTTGATTTTATTTCATCGGGCTAAAGAATTGGAAGAAGATAACTGGCATTGGGTAACCATAACAGGGTACAGTGAGGATGAGGATAATCCCGATAAAACAGAGATCATTCTCTCCAACTGCGGTGAACGTCAAATTATGAGAGCAAATCAGCTATTCGAGGTTCATCATGATAATACGATACGCATGGTAAGCTTCAGGATTAATGAAGTACAGCAATTGGCAGCTGAATGAATTGAAATGAGTTTGATAAGATGGCAGGAATTACAAGTCGATTTGAAAGGATGGATGTCATGAAAAAGAGTGCCGCTTTTTTTGATATAGATGGTACGATTTCAAGGGAAGGCTTAATCAGCGAAATGTTCAAGAAAATGATCGCTTATGAATTGATAGATAACAGCAAATGGTACCATGAGGTTGAACCCGCCTTTATACAATGGAACAAGAGGCTGGGCGACTACGACTTGTATCTTCAAAAGATGGTGGATATTTATTCAGAGACGATAAAGTATACGAATCCCTATCATATTTCTTATATTGCTAAAAAAGTGATTGAACAAAAAGGTGAACGAGTTTACACTTATTCTCGTGAAAGAATTAAATGGCATAAGGAGCAGGGACATGTTGTGATTGCAATTTCAGGTTCGCCGTCTGAGCTTGTGAAAGAAATGTCCCAAATGTATGGAATGGATGACTACAAAGGTACGGTTTACGAAATTGACGCCAACAAGGCATACAGCGGAAAAATTATTCCAATGTGGGATTCTGAAAGTAAAAGAAAGGCTGTAATTGAAATGGCGGAAAAACACCGGCTCAATCTCTCAACAAGTTATGCTTACGGAGATACGGCAGGAGATTTTTTAATGCTAAAGCTTGTAGGAAACCCTTATGCCATGAATCCTACGAGAGAGCTGCTCACTCATATAAAAGAGGACGCTTATTTGAAAGAAATCGTGAAAATCATCGTTGAACGAAAGGATGTAACATATCAGTTATGCGTAAACAATATTCAATTTATGTAGCGAGCGGTATTTTTTTTATGGAGGTAATGGAATTTGTTTATTGAACTATTAAAAGCGGCAATAATAGGAATTGTTGAAGGAATAACGGAATGGTTACCTATTAGCAGCACCGGACATATGATTCTGGTGGAGGAATTCGTAAAGATCAATGCATCGGCTGAATTTATGGAAATGTTCCGTGTCGTGATTCAACTGGGTGCTATCATGGCTGTTGTAATTCTTTACTTTCATAAATTAAATCCACTTTCTCCGAAGAAAACATTACAGGAAAAAAAAGATACCATATCTATATGGTATAAGGTTTTTATAGGAATATTGCCCGCGGCAGTCATTGGTCTGGCTCTGGATGATTGGTTGAATGAGCATTTGTTTAATTATCAGACGGTTGCCCTCATGTTGGTCGTTTATGGGATATTATTTATTTTAATAGAGAATTATAATAAAGGGCGAAAGAGCCTGGTGCAGTCCTTTGAACAGCTCAGCTATAAAATGGCATTTTTTATCGGAATGTTCCAGGTGCTTTCATTGATTCCGGGGACGTCTCGATCAGGCGCGACAATATTGGGAGCGATTTTGCTTGGCACATCCCGAATTATAGCTGCGGAGTTTTCCTTTTTTTTGTCCATACCGGTTATGTTCGGCGCCAGTGCGCTAAAGCTTGTGAAATTTGGTTTTGAATTCAGCATAGAAGAAATCATAATACTTATAGTTGGAACGGTAGTAGCTTTTGTTGTATCGATCCTTGCTATAAAATTCCTTTTAGGTTATATCAAGACTAATGACTTCAAGGCCTTCGGCTGGTATCGCATTGTTCTTGGAATTATTGTTATGGCATATTTTCTGATGCTCGGATAAGAGACACATGTGTCGCACGGAACTTTTTTCAGACGGATTCGTCTAAATTACATAACAGCAGACATTAAGCGCCGGAATATACAATTGTCAGGGGAGGTATTTTAATGATGAAGAAAAAATGTTACCGGTCTTCATCGCAGGCATACTGATTTTCGGCGTGTCCTCCGTAGCGTTTGCAGGCGCTTCTATTCAGATGTTTTATAACGGACAGGAAATCAAGCCGGACGTTTCTCCGATCAATGTCCAGGGCAGAATTCTCGCTCCTGTCAGAGCGATAGCGGAAGCTATGGGCGCGGCGGTG
>JAQWBM010000005.1 GCA_028706405.1 Eubacteriales bacterium | reverse complement strand
AGCCTCAACAGCTGCCGTGATTTTTTGTATCAATCCGATGTTTACGATGCTGTTTGCACATTTTATGACAGAGGAAAAACTCAATCGAATCAAGGTGATCGTATTGGCACTAGGTCTGCTTGGAATCGTATTTATAATCAATCCGTTAAATATGGAACAAGGCAACACGCCATTGGGAGTAAGCTATACTATCATTTCGGCTGTTACATTTGGCTTATACAGCGCTATGGGAAGAACAAGCATCCATCGGCTCCGGGGAATAACACAAACCAGCATCAGTTTTATACTTGGATCGATTGCGCTTCTGCCGGTCATGCTAATTTTACAAAAGCCTATTATTGAAGGAGTCTCTGCAGATAATATAGGAATAATATTTTATATAGGTATTATGGTTACTGGTATTGGCTATTTGTTTTACTTCCTTGTCATGGGGATTTCCGATGCAGCGACTGCTTCCATCATCTTTTTTTTGAAACCGGCAATAGCGCCGATCTTTGCCGTTATTGCACTGCATGAAGTGATCCGGATCAATGGATTGATAGGAATTATTTTGATTCTTTTCAGTTCTTATATAAATTTGAGAGAGCAGAAACATAAGCAAAAGCAGAAGGAAATTGGCGAGTTAGGTAATGAAAATGAGAAAATTAACGATCAAAGATTTTGAAGAAACCCTTCGTAACCGACGCCCAAAATCTATGGGTCTTTATAGATATTATTCTGTGTTAGTCCCTTTGGTTGAAAAGTATGACGAATTGCATATACTATTTGAAGTACGATCTGAGTGTCTGAAACATCAGCCCGGTGAGATATGTTTCCCGGGCGGAAGGCTTGAAAAAGGGGAATCTGCAGAAGAGTGCGCGGTCAGGGAAACCATGGAAGAATTGAATATCGATAAAGATGATATACGGATCATAACACAGTTGGATCATCTGCATACCTATAGCAACTTTACACTTTTTTCCATACTCGGTGCTATTGATTATGAAGTGGTTTTGAATCTGTTTGTAAATAAAGATGAGGTAAAGGAGATATTTCTTGTACCGGTTTCTTTTTTCGTAGAGAATGAACCGGAAGTTTATTATTATGATGTGGTTCCAGATATTGGTCCGGATTTCCCATATGAAAAGATAAATCAACAAAATGGATATAATTGGAGAAAGGGCACATCCAACGTCCCGATATACAGGTATGAAGACAAGGTGATCTGGGGCTTAACAGCACTTGTTACAATGCATTTGATAAAATTGATAATCGAAAAAAACTGATGGCCGTAAAGCCCTCTTTTTTTTTTCTGGAAATATTTGAGGTCTTTTTTTATTGCCCGTTAAATTTTATACTATGAAAAAGGGGGATGGCATTAGAGTGTCCGATACTGTTTATAAGTTATGTTGGTTCAGATAAATTCATTTGAATCAACAAAATTAAAAAAGGAGGGCATGCATGAAAAATCAATTCATCAAAATCACGTTAATCCTAAGTTTGCTGTTCGTTATGGCAATTCCGGCACAAGTGTTTGCAGCAGAAAAAAATTGCAGCTTAAATCAATCCAAGATGTGCACCACAAATTACTGTAAAATATACAGTCCGGTATCCCAGGATACTATCAAACAGATACAGAAAAAGCTCACGCAGTTTTGCAAGAACGATACTGACTGCAGTAAGATTCAAAACCTGTTTAAGGAAATGGGAGAGAAGGCATTAAAAGCGCCAGCTAATAAAGCACCTTCAACACCAGTAAAACCAGAGGCGCCGGCCACACCTGCAAAGCCTGAAACACAGGCAGAACCTGCAAAGCCCGAGGCATCGGTTCAGGATCCCGCACAGTCTTTAGGAGACTATGAGCAACAGGTTGTAAACTTAGTAAATCAGGAAAGAGCAGCAGCCGGTCTACCCGCATTAAAAGTTAATGATAAACTGGCAGGAGTAGCCGGGAAAAAAGCGGAAGACTTGAGAGATGGGAACTATTTCGATCACAACTCACCTACATACGGATCACCTTTTGATATGATGAAGCAGTTTGGAATCACTTATTCATCGGCAGGGGAAAATATTGCAAAAGGTCAGAAAACACCGGAAGCGGTAATGAATGGATGGATGAATTCATCTGGTCATAAGGCTAACATACTGAATTCAAGCTTTACCGAAATCGGGGTAGGGTATGTAACAGACAGTAACGGAACTACATATTGGGTACAAATGTTCATTAGATCATAATGTAACATAAACCAATTAATCATCAGACGGAGCTGAAAGGCTCCGTCTTTTTATTTTTGAAGTGTGCAGCAGGCAAGAAAATTTCTGCAGTCGTAAATTCTTTACGTATGCGTTATAATAAACTTAACTGTCAGAAGATTATATGAACAGGAGGGAACAGCGATGAATTTTCAATTAGCCTTATGTCAGATGACCGTATCAATGGATAAAAAGCAAAACCTGTCAAGTGCAGAATCAATGATCAAAAGAGCAGCAGAAAACGGCGCAAACGTTGTGTCATTGCCGGAAATGTTCAATTGCCCTTATTCCAATGAGTATTTCAGAAAATATGCAGAACCGGAGAATGGAGAAACAGCACAGTTTCTAGCCGCTCTTTCCAAAGAGCTGAAGATCATTTTAATTGGAGGATCCATTCCCGAACTCTGTGAAGACAAAGTGTATAATACAAGCTACTCATTTAATAAAGATGGTGAACTCATTGGAAAGCATCGGAAGATCCACTTGTTTGACATTGACGTAACAGGTGGGATCAGGTTTATGGAATCGGAAACATTGACGGCTGGAGAAAATGTGACCATTCTCGATACCGAATTCGGAAAAATCGGAGTTGCTATCTGTTATGATGTAAGATTTCCCGAATTGTTTCGGAAAATGACGCTGGCAGGAGCAAGACTTATTATCCTTCCTGCCGCTTTCAATATGACGACAGGACCTGCCCATTGGGAACTGACGATGCGGACCAGAGCATTAGACAATCAGATTTACTTTGCTGCAGTCTCACCTGCGCGAAATACGGAGGGACCGTATCAAGCATACGGAAACTCTTGTGTAGTAGACCCGTGGGGTGAAATTTGCGGCAAGACAGGTGCCAGAGAATCCATTGTGTATGCTGAGATTGACTATAATTATTTGGACGATATCAGAAATCAGCTTCCGCTGTTAAAACATAGAAAGCCTGATTTATACTAAATTTTGCGATGCAGGATCAAATAAAATTCAACGATGAAGAAATAGAATGGAAAGGGCGGGTGAAAAAATGAGTTTAATCAATACTTTGTCAAGCATTGTAAATGAAAGTAAAGAGGCAGTCCATGCGATTAAATCCGGCAGCTATATTGAAGCGGAACAAATAGGACAAGGGCAAAATATTCTTCTTCAGGGTGATAACCTTCCTTTTATGCAGTATCTTTTAGAGCAGAGGGATTTGCAGGGCAAAATCAAATTGATCTATATTGATCCGCCATTTTTTTCAAAGACTAATTATGGATCGGAAATAAAGCTCCGCTCTGATAAAATCAAAAATATACCGGTGATAAAACAAAAGGCATATCATGATATTTGGAACGATGGTATGGAGGAGTATTTAAGAACGCTTTTTATTCGCCTTCTTCTTATGAAAGAGCTTCTGACCGAAGATGGCTGCCTTTGGGTTCATCTTGACTGGCACAGTGTACATTATGTGAAGGTGTTGCTGGATGAAATATTCGGAGAAAAGAATTTTATTAACGAAATCATCTGGAATTATAAATCGGGCGGGGTAAGTAAAAATCATTTTGCAAGAAAGCACGATACAATTCTTTTTTATGCAAAGACGGCAAAATACTATTTCAAAGCACAAAAAGAGATGTCCTATAATAGGAACTATAAACCTTACAGGTTTAAAGGCGTAGCAGAGTATAAGGATGATCTCGGTTGGTATACAATGGTTAATATGAAGGATGTATGGCAGATAAACATGGTGGGGAGAACTTCAGCAGAACGGACAGGATATGCGACCCAGAAACCGGAAAAGCTGATAGAACGTATTCTGGAAAGCTGTACGAGAGAGGGAGAGCTTTGCGCAGACTTTTTCGGAGGCTCCGGAACGCTTGCAGCTGCGGCAGACCGCATGGGAAGAAGGTGGATCTCATGTGACATAGGAGAGTTAGCTTCAATTAATACACATAAAAGACTTATCTCAGAGACAAGGAATGGATATATTTACTATGCTGAGTCAGTGCATGCGGAGAATAAAGGAAGTTTAAGCGTAAAAGCAGGCTTAGAGCAGTTATCTGTTTCCGATAAAAAAAAGCTTACCATAACACTTACCGAGTATAAGCCAGATTCATGGAATACTATTCCTGTAGAAGAAAAATATTTGCCTGTTATAAAAAAAATTATCAAAGAAGATTCACTTCAGCTTGTGGACTACTGGAGTGTAGATTTTGATTATGATGGTGAGCGCTTTAAGCCAAAAGTATTTTTTTGCAAGGGAAAAGACGGAATAACCCAGTTCTGCGAATGGATGGCACAGAAATTCGAAAAGATAGGCATCCGCTGTATAGACATTTTTGGAAACAACACATTCCATGTTATTGATTTGAGGAGGGATAAAAAGAATGGAGTTTAAGAAGCTTAAACTGAAAAAGCCTGATTTTAAGAAGCTTGGAATTGACCTTATTTTTATAATATTAAGCTGCTCAATCAGTGCAGTGACCATCATGGGCATATTGATTCCCGATGGTCTGACTACCGGAGGTGTAACTGGTATATCCAGAATCGTACAAGAGACCTTTGGTGTTAGCTTTTCAATAGTATACTATGCATTTGCATTAGTGATTCTAATCATTTGCGCTATCTTGCTGGGTTTCAAGGAAGCAAAAAAAATATTAGTGATGTCCGTTATATATCCCGCCGTACTTTTTATATTTGAACATGTTGAGTTTTCATTGCTGGAAGAAAAGGATCTGTTTCTCGCGGCAATTTACTGTGGTGTTCTGCTGGGGATAAGTCAAGGATTGGTATTTACACGGGGATATTCCTTTGGCGGAACCGACACAGTTGCTAAGATCATACAGAAAAAGCTTATACCGCATATAAGTATCAGCAAGATACTTCTTGTGGTTGACGCCGTCATCATAATAGGCTCTGGCGTTTTGTTCAGCAGAAACATTGCCCTTTATGCATTGATAACTCAAGTGATTTTCTCCAGAACTGTAGATTATGTCATGTATGGTTTTGAATCAAAGTTGGTACAGCTTGAAATCATTACCAGCAAACATGACGAGATAGTGGATTATATCCTGAGGGATATAAAAAGAGGGGTAACAAATGTAAAGGTCAGTGGAGCTTATAAAAAAATAGCAAGTGAAAAGATCGTCACCATTTGTTCTCCGAGAGACAGTATGATGATAAAAAAATTTGTGTCAAAAACAGATAGCAATGCCTTTGTCACAGTGATTCATGTGGGGACTGTCTGGGGCAAGGGAGAAGGATTTGCTGACATATTACAGGAATAGCTCTTAATTCATATTTGACTTTTAAGAAGAATAGCAGTAAAATCATTATTGGCGCATTAACAAGAGCGCCTTTATATGGGGCACTAGCTCAATGGATAGAGTCGCAGACTTCGAATCTGTCGGTTGGGGGTTCGAGTCCCTCGTGCCTCGCCAAAGACACTGCAATGACGGTGTCTTTTTTATTTGCGTTGAATTTCAACGCAACCAAGCTTTTGCTATGAAACTCATATGCATTGTAAATACAGGGATATAAGGTAGTGGCCGGCAAGCTCTCCAACCGGGGAACTTGATTTTCAATTCGATTGTCGATATTAGAAAAACAGAAAACTTCAAAAGACCTCTTTTTTATGTTATTATGTTAAATATACAGAATTATCTGTATTATCGTTATTATTAATATTACTCCCACAATAATAGTAGAATGGAAAGGTATAGGAGGGGATAAACATGCAAAGAACCATTATTATCTCGAATCGTTTGCCGGTTACCGTTCGTAAAGTTGACGGGGTTCTCCAATATGTGGAAAGTGTTGGTGGTCTTACAACCGGAATGAGTGGTCTTTACAAACAGTCAGGAGGCTTATGGATAGGCTGGCCGGGTATTTCTGATGAAGAACTCACTCTGGAGGATAAAGCAGAGATCAAGCGGGAACTGGTTGAAAAATATCAATGTCTTCCCGTTTTTTTATCAAGTGGAGAAGTTGAGCAATACTACCATGGATTTTGCAATAAGACGCTCTGGCCGTTATTTCATTATTTTATTAGCAAGGCTGATTATAGCAGAGACAATTGGGAAGTTTATAAAGCTGTGAATCAGAAATTCTTTGAAATAACAAATTCTGTTATTGGCAAAGAGGATATTGTATGGGTACATGACTATCAGCTAATGCTGTTGCCGCGAATGATCAAGGAAAGCCATCCTGACACTGAGTTGGGCTTCTTTTTACATATTCCTTTCCCTTCTTACGAAATTTTCAGACTGCTCATATGGCGTGAAGAAATTTTACGTGGTGTCTTGGGCGCGGATCTTATCGGCTTTCATACATATGACTATGTGCGTCACTTCTTAAGCAGCGTGCGCAGACTGCTGGGACTGGAAGACAATTTTAATCGGCTCATATATGAAGACCGATATATTCGGGTAGATGCATTTCCAATGGGTATCGACTACGATCGCTTCGCTCATGCTGATACTGAATCCGAACAAGAGTTTATACAAACTTATCATGAGGACAAAGCGGGCTTACAAACGATACTATCAATTGACAGGCTCGATTATACAAAAGGTATTCCACAACGGATTGAAGCATTTAAACGTTTCCTGACACAATATCCTGAGTATCGTGAAAAAGTAAGATGGAATATCATAATATCGCCATCTCGTGTAGAAATCGATTCTTATGACGAACTGCGCAAGGAGGTCACAGAAGCGATAAGTGAAGTCAACGGAAAATTCGGCACCTTAGAGTGGATGCCCATATGGTATTTTTTCCGTTCCTTTACACAGGAGGAACTAGTCGTCAATTTTTACAGGCATGCGGATGTAATGCTGGTAACGCCGCTAAGAGATGGAATGAATCTCGTTGCAAAGGAATATATCGCCTCACGCACAGACTATGGAGGTATGCTTGTTCTTAGCGAAACAGCCGGTGCAGCAAGTGAACTGTATGAAGCGGTGATCGTTAATGCAAACGACTATGCAGCCATTGGAGCCGGTTTGAAAAAAGCGTTGGATATGCCGGAAGAAGAGAAGATATCCCGTAACAAAACCTTGCATCAGCGATTGAAACGGTATAATGTCGAATTTTGGGGGGCAGAATTCATAAAAGAGCTTCATAATACTGTTGCAGAATCGACCAGTATAAACCGTCAGGTCAGCATTGAAAAACAAAGTGATAAACTCGTATCAGCCTATAAAAATGCAAATAAGAGAATCCTATTGCTGGATTATGATGGCACGCTGGTAGGATTTAACTCTGTTCCTGATGCGGCAAAGCCGGACGCGGAGATCAAAGCGTTATTATCACAGTTGACCCAGGATCCTAAAAATACGGTAGTCATC
The DNA here is from genome assembly GCA_028706405.1 of Eubacteriales bacterium. Classification (GTDB taxonomy): domain Bacteria; phylum Bacillota; class Clostridia; order Peptostreptococcales; family Anaerovoracaceae; genus Anoxybacterium. Next base: position 76,757 of record JAQWBM010000005.1, on the reverse strand, counting down.
ATTTCAGGAAGGGATCGGTCACTTCTTGAAAATTGGCTGGGTGATATCGACGGCTTGTATTTGGTGGGCGGTCACGGGCTATGGATCTATACTCCGGAAGAAAAGAAATGGACGATGACTTCTACGCCTGACAACTCATGGAAGGATATTGTTCGTCCTGTCATCGAAATGTATATTGACCGAATGCCGGGCGCCTTGCTTGAAGAAAAAGAATTCTCTCTTGCGCTGCATTACAGGCAATGCGAAGCAAAAATGGCCACAAATAAGATCAGAGAGATAAAAGAAACGCTTATGAGTATGACCAACTCCACAGCTATCTCTATTCAAGAAGGAAACAAGGTACTTGAGCTCAAGGACAGCCGGGTTAATAAAGGCACGGCAGCTTCCTTTTTTATTAGTCGCGATGATTTCGACTTTTGGCTTGGAGCAGGAGATGATTTCACCGATGAGGATATATTTGCCGCCATTCCGGAAGATGGATTTTCTATAAAGATCAGCTTGGGTAATACATCGGCGGCTTATTCATTGAGATCATGGGAGTCAATGCGCCGGATTCTAAGAAAATTCACTGCGATTGGTATGTAGAAAAATAATAATGAAGAGGCATGAGAGACCAAAAGGAGCGAAAATGGAAAAAAAAGAAGTCGTATATAAGGTGAATAATCTCAAATTGGATCGGTATCATCTTAAGCTTAACGAGGTTCTTTTTCATAATGCAAATGGCTATATCGGAGTAAGGTATGATTTTGAAGAGGGATATCCGGACGATGAAGAATATATCCGGAGTCAATATATCAATGGCTTTTATGATTTTGCGCCGATTAATCAACCGGAAGCACTATATGGAATCGGAAGAGAAAAGCAACTCATGCTGAATATCGCAGACACCCAGACAATAAGGTTATTTATTGATGATGAAGAATTCAGCATGTTCACAGGTACTGTGATGGAAAGCAGCCTTTCTTTACATATGGAAGAGGGCATTACGCTGCGCAGGGTAGTTTGGCGCTCACCGAAAGGTAAAGAGATTGAGTTTGTAATTACTCGCATGACTTCATTCCATCAACTGACCCTTTTTACTATCGATTACGAGATAAATCCGCTAAACTTCTCTGGCAATATTATTATCGAGTCCGGTCATGATGTTGATGTTACAAACTTTTATGATCCGTTAGACCCGCGAGGTTCCAATTATCCTGTTGAGAGTATCAAACCGACCAGCTGTGTGATTCAGGATGAAGCCTCTTACATTACATCTTCAACCATCAATTCAGGCTTACAAGTATGCAGCTGTGTAAAGCATGCGTTATCACAGGAAAGCGAGCGGGATTTTTCTGTGAACCATAACTCGGCGCTTTGCCGGCTCAGCCTGGAAGCGCAGTGTAAACAGAAGATAAAGCTGATCAAGTATGCGGTCTTTTGTGATTCAATACGTTATGAAGATTGCAGACAGCAAGCAATGATTGAAATTCAGGAAGCAACCTCTGTGCCGCTCACGGAGCTTTACCGCAAACAGGAAGAGTATTTGACTGAATACTGGAAAAACTGTTTGGTTGAAATAGATGGAGATAAAGAATCTAATCTGGCGATGTATTATAATTTATACCAACTCATTCAGTCCGTTGGAAAGGATAAGTACGGCAATATTGCACCTAAGGGCTTAAGCGGAGATGGTTACGAGGGAAATTTTTTCTGGGATACGGAGATTTACATTCAGCCTTATTTTACGATTACAAACCCATCCATTACTAAAAACCTCATAGATTTTCGTTATGAGACACTCGATATGGCCAGGGAAAATGCCAAAATAATGGGTCATAATGAGGGTGCGCTTTATCCTTGGAAAACCATTATGGGCAGAGAATGCTCCGGTTTTTTTCCGGCAGGTACTGCACAGTATCATATCAATGGAGACATTGCCTATTCCATAATAGCCTATTATCTGGCGACCAAGGATCTTGATTTCATATTAAAGAAGGGCGCGGAGATTATTTTTGAAACAGCCCGCGTTTGGCTGGATGCGGGTAACTTCTATGATGGTAAGTTCAATATCAACAGTGTAACGGGACCGGATGAGTATACCTGTATTGTCAATAACAACTACTATACCAATCTATTGGCAAAGTATCATTTGAACTGGGCTGTAAAGTTTTATTCTATTCTTAAACAGTTTCCGGAGTTTACACAGCTGGCAGAAAAGATATCATTAACAGAAGGAGAAATTGACAGTTTTGCTCAAGCCGCAGACCAGATGTACCTGGCTTATGATGAGGAGTTGAATATTAACCCGCAGGATGATTCATTTCTCCAAAAAAAGAAATGGGACATATCCCTCATTCCTAAAAAAGATTTTCCAATGTTATTAAATTATCATCCGTTACATCTGTACCGTTACCAGATCTGCAAACAGGCGGATACGGTGTTAGCTTATTTCTTACTGGAGGATGCACAGCCGGAAGATGTAATGCATAACTCCTTTCTTTACTACGAAAAAATCACGACTCACGATTCCTCGCTCTCTCGTTGTATCTTTAGTATTATGGCGGCCAGGCTGGGCATGCCGGAAAAGTCACTTAGATATTTCGGTGACTCTATTAAACTGGATTTAATGGATCTTTACGGAAATACCGATGATGGCGTACATACCGCTAATATGGCGGGTAGTTATTTAGCAGTTGTATTCGGATTCGGCGGCTTCCGTTTAAAGGAGCAGGGTATTTCTTTTGCCCCCATTCTACCGTCTAACTGGGAAGGTTATCGTTTTAAGATTTGTTACGAGGATAGTCATTTAAAAGTGGAGGTTCTGCCTCATCAATGCATCTTTACTCTGGAAAGCGGCAGTGAAAAACAAATTTTGATATATGGCAAGGAATATCTGCTTGAAAACACACTTACTATACCCAGAGAGGATTGCATCGATGCCCAAAAAGATCTGCCATCTGCCGATAAAGATAAAAATATGATGTATAAGGCCGTCATTTTTGATCTGGATGGCGTTATTACTCACACGGATAGATATCATTACCTTGCATGGAAAACCATCGCTGATGAATTAGGCATTCCCTTTGATGAGATAGTCAATAATCGTTTAAAAGGCGTTAGCCGTGCAGATTCCCTTGAAATTATCATTGAATCCTATGAAGGAATACTTACTGAAGAACAAAAATTATATTATACTGATAGAAAGAACCGCTTATATCAAATGCTTCTGGAAAACTTAACGGAAAATGATCTAAGCGCTGATGTGGGCAGTACGCTGATTGCGTTAAAAGAGCATGGTGTTAAGCTTGCTATTGGCTCATCAAGTAAAAATGCTAAAATGATATTAGAGCGTATCGGACTGGAAAATTTCTTTGATGCAGTCTCAGACGGGACGAATATAGTCAACTCCAAGCCTGACCCGGAAGTATTTCTCAAGGCAAGCGAATATCTGGGAATTGAGCCGAAGGATTGTTTGGTCGTTGAAGACGCTGTGGCTGGGGTTGAAGCTGCCAAGGCGGCGGGTATGGACTGTGCAGCTATAGGAGACGCTATGAAATCTCCTTTGGCTGACTACCGCTTAGACTGCTTTCCTGATCTGCGGCAGATCGTATTAACGAACACGAAAAGTCAATTCAGTTCAGAAAAGTGATGTAATTAGGAGGGTAGTTTAATGATATTGGCAGCTGATATCGGAGGAACAAAAGCACTCTTTGCTTTCTACGAGAGGGAGAACAGCTTATGGCAACGTGTTTACCTGAGAAAATATGCCAGTAAAAAATTTAATTCACTGGAGGACCTAATCAGAACATTCCTTTCCGATTATACCTCTGAATATAACGGCGGTCCTTGCATCGATGCCGCATGTTTTGCCCTGGCAGCCACCATCACAGATGAAGGTCTTTATATGTCTAATTTAGGATGGCGGTCAGGTATAGCCGGACTCAAGCAGGCATTCCCAGAAATTTCCACAATACAGCTTTGCAATGATTTGGAAGCCACGGGGTATGGGCTGGAGCTTCTGCCTGCTGCGGATTTACATCAGCTTAACCAAAAGGGAAAGGGGATTGTACCCGCGGCTGACAGCCTGTTAATTGACAAGCCGCCGCTTAAGAAGCGGGAGACTGACGCCGTCGTTCAATCTAAAAAAGAAACCCGCAGGGCAATAATTGCTCCGGGTACGGGTTTAGGTGAAGCGTTTTTGCTGGACACGAAAGCAATCGCTTCAGAGGGAGGTCACTGCGAGTTTGGTCCCCGCTCTGAGATGGAAGTAAAACTATGGCGATTTTTACATGAAAAATATGGACATGTCAGCTATGAGAGAATTTTATCGGGTTCCGGACTAAGTCAACTGGAGCGTTTTGTCCGAAATGAAGAAAGAAATGAGGAAGTTGATTTCCAGCGGTTGCCTGAAGATATAACTCACCTCGCGTTAAGTGGGCAATGTCCTGTTTGCATGCAGGCCCTGGACTACTTTGTTGATATCCTCGGAGCGGAGGCGGGAAATCTGGCCTTAAAGTTTTTAGCAGTTGACGGTATATATCTTGCCGGCGGAATCCCTCCTAAAATATTAAAAAAGCTTAAGGATAACTCATTCTTGCATTCATTTTGCATGAAAGGCCGCTATGCAGATATGATGAAAAGTATACCGGTGTTCGTAGTATTGAACCCAAATACTGCACTTTACGGTGCGGCAAGACTTGCTGCTAAAGCAGTACATCCAGGGATCGAATTCACATATCATATATATAAGGAGGATTAGACCTTGAACAGATACTTTGACACAATCATTGACCGCAGAAATACAGATTCGATCAAATATGACTTTTGCTTAGAACAAGAAAAGCCTGAAGGGATACTGCCGCTTTGGGTAGCCGATATGGATTTCAGAGCTCCTCAATGTGTGATCGATGAATTGGTTGATAAAAGCAAACATGGCATTTTTGGATATTCAAGGGGTAAGGAGGACTATTTTGAAGCCTTACAAAACTGGTTTTTGAACTCATTCAATTGGAATGTACAGCCAGATTGGCTCGTAAACACTCCCAGTGTCGTCTTTGCCATCTGTACTGCTATTCGCGCACTTACTGATGAAGGAGACGGAGTTTTAGTACAACAACCGGTATATTATCCATTTACCAACTCCATTATTAGAAATGAACGAAAGCTTGTGGTAAATCAGCTGATCTATTCAAATGAGAAATACACTATTGATTTTGTGGACTTCGAGGATAAAATCATTAAAAACAATGTAAAGCTTTTTCTTCTGTGCAGTCCCCATAACCCTGTGGGAAGAGTATGGACAAGAGAAGAGATTATTCGTATGGGAGATATTTGTCTGAAACATGATGTAATTGTTTTATCTGATGAAATACATGCCGACTTTATTTATCCAGGATATCGGCATTTTGTGTTTGCGGATTTAAAACCCGAGTATTCAGATATTACCGTTACATGTACAGCACCAACAAAAACCTTTAATCTTGCCGGACTGCAAATTTCCAATATCTTTATTTCCAATAGAGATATACACCGTAAATTCAAGCATGAGATCGCAAGAAGTGGTTACAGTCAGCCGAACATAATGGGTATCACTGCATGCAGGGCAGCCTATACAGGGGGACATGAATGGCTTATTGAGTTAAAGAAGTATCTTTGCGGGAACCTGGATTTTGCGAGGAGTTTTCTTCAGCAAAAGATACCGGAGATAAAACTGGTCGAGCCGGAGGGCACCTATCTTGTCTGGCTTGATTTTAAAGAATTGGGACTTGACGATGAAAAGCTTGACAATTTGATTGTAAATCGTGCGGGACTATGGCTTGATGCAGGTCCCATGTTCGGAGCAGGCGGCGAAGGCTTCCAGCGCATCAATATTGCTTGTCCCGGGGAGGTTTTAGAAAAAGCATTTTTACAGCTTGAACAGGCAATAAAGCCTGAAGGTATAAAATAATCTGATATATACAATACAGAGGTATAGTATATCACTTTCACTGGCACTCAGAAAGAAAAGGTGATCTTATGAATAATGATTTGAATAAAGAAACGCTGAAAATTACAGGGATGAGCTGCGCAGCCTGTGCAGCCAGAATCGAGAAGGCAGTCGGCAAAATGGATGGTGTGGAACAAATTTCCGTAAATCTGGCAACGGAAAAGGCTGCTGTCTCTTATGATTCCCGGACAACGAATTTATCCGCAATCAAGGAAAAAATTGAAAAGACTGGTTACAGCGTTTTAGATATAGAAGAAAAAAAGATTGTTGATGAAGACAAGCTGCGAAAGGAAAGGGAAATAAGAACGCTTTGGACGAAGTTTATTGTTTCCGCAATTTTTGCTGTGCCGCTTTTATACTTTGCAATGGCACCTATGATATCCTGGATTTCATTTCCGATTCCATCATTTTTTGATCCAATGCATCATCCGTTAAATTTTGCGATACTGCAAACTATATTGACAATCCCGATAGTTATTGCCGGACATAGGTTTTATACGGTGGGACTTAAAGCCATTATCAACAGGGGGCCAAATATGGACTCTCTGATTGCAATGGGTACCACGGCGGCTATCATATATAGCCTGTATTCTTTTTATATGATTTCAATCGGTGATGTTGCTGCTGTAGAAGGCTTATATTTTGAAACTGCCGGAGTAATAATCACATTGATACTTCTGGGTAAATCATTGGAAGCTGTAAGTATGGGGAGAACGTCTGAGGCGATCAAAAAACTTATGGGGCTTGCCCCCAAAACTGCAATCGTTATTCGGGATGGAAAAGAATATAAAGCCCCCATTGATGAAGTGCAAATAGACCATGTCATTTTGGTAAAGCCGGGAGAAAGCATTCCTGTAGACGGTGTAGTATTACAGGGGGTCACATCTATTGACGAGTCTTTGCTTACAGGGGAAAGCATACCGGTTGAAAAAAAAGAAGGGGATCAGGTTTATGCGGCAAGTATAAATAAAAATGGCATGATACATTTTAAAGCTACAAAGATAGGCGGCGATACTGCGCATGCAAAAATCATAAAATTAGTCGAGGAAGCACAAAGCGCAAAAGCGCCGATCGCAAAGACGGCTGATATAGTTTCGGGATATTTTGTGCCGATAGTTTTTGCAATAGCCGTCATTGCCTCGTCAGCCTGGTTTATAAGCGGGCAATCAGTGGTATTTTCACTTACAATCTTTATCTCTGTACTTGTGATCGCCTGCCCATGTGCATTGGGGCTTGCAACCCCCACAGCTATCATGGTGGGAACTGGAAAGGGGGCGGAATATGGTATTTTGATAAAAGGCGGAGGAGCATTGGAGACAGCTCATAAAATCAATACTATCGTATTTGATAAAACCGGGACTATTACAGAGGGAAAGCCTGAAGTAACCGATGTTATCACAGCTGTTGGAGCACAAAGAAATCTTGTTATTCAAATTGCTGCTTCAGCTGAAAAAGGTTCCGAACATCCGCTGGCGGATGCTATCGTAAGGTCTGCTGATAAAGAAAATATAGATTTTTTAAAGGTAGATACGTTTGAGGCAATTCCCGGTCACGGTATAAAGGCCGAAATAAACGGTATTAATGTTTTACTTGGCAATAGAAAATTGATGGACAGCCGTGACATCTCCCCGGCAGAATTGGAAGCTCAATATGATGCTCTCGCAAGAGAAGGGAAAACACCAATGTATGTCGCTATGGAGCATAAGATAGCAGGTATTATTGCTGTCGCAGACGTTGTAAAGGAAAGCAGCTTAAAGGCGATTGAAAAATTGCAGTCAATGGGACTTGAAGTGGCGATGATCACAGGTGACAACAGAAAAACTGCAGAAGCGATTGCAAAGCAGATGAAAATTGAAAGGGTAATGGCCGAGGTTCTGCCTCAGGACAAGTCCAATGAGGTAAAGAAATTACAGGCGGAAGGTAAAAAGGTGGCAATGGTAGGTGATGGCATCAACGATGCACCTGCATTGGCTCAAGCAGATATCGGAATTGCCATAGGTTCCGGGACTGACGTTGCCATGGAATCTGCGGATATTGTACTGATGAGAAGCGATTTAATGGACGTTCCTGCCGCCATACAGCTTAGCAATAGCACAATCAGAAATATTAAGCAGAATCTGTTTTGGGCATTTAGTTATAACGTAATAGGAATACCGATTGCAGCAGGCTTGCTGCATATCTTCGGCGGACCGCTGCTCAATCCGATGTTTGCTGCAGCCGCTATGTCACTAAGCTCTGTATCAGTATTGACAAATGCATTAAGGCTGAAAAAATTTAAGCCTTACGACTAAAAAGCTCAATAGCGATTTATCATTCTTTATTGTCTTTAATAAGATACCTTGCCGTTGCTAAAAGTTAATTGTCTTGCTTCGTATTCCTACATTGAGCACGATGCCAATCGCAATCATATTGGCAACTACGGACGAGCCGCCGTAGCTGATAAACGGAAGAGTAATACCTGTCACGGGCATTATGCCCATTGCCATGGCAATATTTTCAAAGATCTGGAAGGTGAACATAGAAAGGATACCAATAACTATCAGAGATCCAAATTTATCTTTTGCATTATCAGCAATTTTTAACATTCTATATAAAAAAATCGTATAGAGAAGAATCAAGAATGCACCGCCGATCAGCCCCAATTCTTCCACTATAACGGAAAAAATGAAGTCGGATTTCTGAACGGGCAGGAATCCGAGCTCTTTCTGAGTTCCCTGAAATAATCCCTTGCCGAAAACACCGCCTGATCCGATGGCAACCTTGGAATTGTATACTTGATAGTAACCCGAAAGGGAAGAATTACCCGGATGAAGAAATGCATCGATTCTTATCTTTTGATGAGGTGACATGAATCGGTATATGATTGGCAGGGAAATAAGGAAAATACCGCCAAGCTTTGCAAAGAGCTTGTAATCAATACCTGCGCTAAAAATCATGGCAACCGTAATAAAGCTAATGACAACAGCAGTCCCAAGATCCTCCTTCATAATTATTAAAATAAAAGGGGCAGCGAACAAAAATGCAAGTGCAATCCCCTTCAAATGTACTAAGGAATCTCGGTTTCGTGCCAGATAGCTGGCAAACACTATAACAAAGGATATTTTTACAAGCTCTGAAGGTTGCATGTCAACAGGACCAAGGTCAATCCAGGCTCTTGAATTGAAATGTTCAACTCCTAATCCGGGGATATATACAGTTAACAAAAACAGTATAGAGGCAACATAAATGATTTTTTCCATACTTTCAAAGTTTTTATAGTTAAAAAACAAAACAATAAATAATGCCGCAATTCCAAGGCAATAGGCGGTAAATTGAACTTTGATATCTTTAGTTATAATAAATTCCCCTTCATAAGAGGTGCTTCCGATCATGATGATACTTATTACTGCAAAAAAAACAGGTAGAAATAATAATGTCTTATCAATATTCTTCAGCAAATTTCTGAAATAATCCATTGTAAAGGTCCTTCATTTTTTGTATGAATGAAATCAAATTCTATAGTGGTTTTGTTACAAATATGGTTACTGGCAGAGGTCTAATTCACTTGACATCATGCCATAATAAACATTATAATATATATTGTGTAGCTATATCAATATATATTTAATTAATGCTGATATTTAGTTGTTCACAGTAAGTCTGACAGGTGTCATATTATTACATAATAAAGAAAAGGAGGTGCGTTAGCATAGGAGCAGGGACAGTAATAATTATAGAAATTCTTACCTTAGCCTTTGGGCTGTTAGTTGGATATATATTCAGAAAAACTGTAGGAGAAAAAGAAATTGGAAGCGCAGAACAGAAAGCAAAGAATATAATCCTCGATGCTGAAAACAGATCGGAAACCATAAAAAAGGAAATAACAATCGAGGCAAAAGAAGAAGCCCATAGAATGAGAAGTGATGTTGAGCGTGAAATAAGAGAAAGAAGAGCTGAAATCCAAAGATCTGAAAAACGGTTGATTCAGAAGGAAGAAGCCATAGATCGTAAAACGGAAAATTTAGAAAAAAAAGAAGAGGGCATTGTAAAAAAAGAACAAGCATTGATAGATAAAAAGAGTGAGCTGGACGGGTATGTAAATAAGCAGCAAGAAGAGCTTGAAAGAATCTCGGGATATACAGCTGAAGAAGCAAAAGGTATTTTACTTTCAAACGTAGAAAAAGAAATTAGAATCGAAGCATCTATTATGATTAAGGACATTGAGTCCAAGGCTAAGGAAGAAGCCGAAAAAAAAGCAAAAGAAATTATTACCGGAGCCATACAGAGGTGTGCTGCAGACCATGTAGCGGAAAGTACAGTATCGGTTGTTCCCTTGCCGAACGATGAAATGAAGGGAAGGATCATCGGAAGAGAGGGAAGAAATATAAGGGCAATCGAAACGCTCACAGGAGTCGACTTGATTATAGATGATACTCCTGAGGCTGTGATCTTGTCCGGATTTGATCCGGTTAGAAGAGAGATTGCAAGAATTGCTCTCGAAAAATTGATTGTAGATGGGAGAATTCATCCGGCCAGGATAGAAGAAATGGTCGAAAAAGCAGAAAAAGAAGTTAATAATACTATTAAAGAAGAAGGTGAACATGCTACATTTGAGGTTGGCGTACATAATCTTCATCCGGAATTAATTAAACTTCTGGGGAGGTTAAAATACAGAACAAGCTATGGACAAAATGTGCTGAAGCATTCCGTGGAAGTCTCATACCTTGCCGGATTAATGGCAGGAGAGCTGGGACTTGACATTAAGATTGCCAAGAGGGCAGGATTACTTCACGACATAGGAAAAGCAGTCGATCATGAGATTGAAGGAACACACGTTGATATTGGCATTGATCTTCTGAGAAAGTACAAGGAATCAGAAACGGTCATAAATGGTATGGCAGCTCACCACGGCGACTATGAGCCAAAAAGTATGGAATCGGTTCTGATAACAGCTGCGGATGCATTGTCCGCCGCAAGACCCGGAGCCAGAAGAGAGGCCCTGGAGACGTACATCAAGAGACTGCAAAAACTCGAGGATATAGCTAATACAACGACGGGAGTTGAACGCTCCTATGCGATTCAGGCAGGTCGTGAAATCAGGATCATCGCAAAGCCTGAGGAGATGAACGATGAGGAGATAGTATTCCTGGCACGGGAAATCAGCAAGAAAATCGAAAGTGAGCTGGAATACCCCGGACAGATTAAGGTCAATGTAATCAGAGAAACAAGAGCAATCGAATATGCAAAATAAAGAAGAGGCTTAAGCCTCTTCTTTCATAGAGTGCCTGCCAGAAAACGGTATGATGTGAAGCATGGAGAGGCGGCGGAGGATAAGATGTTTGTTTATTTGGACAACAGTGCGACAACAAAGTCATATAAAAAAGTCATAGAAGTAATGCTCAGATACATGGAAACCGATTATGGGAATCCCTCTTCTTTGCATAGGATGGGGCTTGATGCGGAAAAAGCTATTAAGGAAGCCCGTAAAATAGTTGCTGCTTCAATGGGCGCTAAGGATGAGGAAATATATTTTACCTCCGGTGGAACGGAAGCTGATAATATAGCTCTTTTCGGCACTGCATATGCGAGAAAGCGAAAAGGGAATAAAATCATCACCTCCCAAATCGAGCACCCTGCAATTCTGGAAAGCTGTAAAAATCTTGTGGATATGGGTTTCAAGGTAGAGTATCTACCGGTAGATCATAACGGTATCATCGATGTATCTGCATTAAATGATGCTTTGGATGACCAGAGTATACTTATTACAGTGATGCAGATAAACAATGAGCTGGGCTCAATACAGCCCATCGCTGAAATAGCAGAAATGAAAAGGAATGCAGAAAAAAAAATAAAAACTGAGATACTGTTTCATACAGATGCAGTTCAGTCATTCGGTAAGCTGCCAATTAATGTTAAGGATAGCGGCATCGACTTACTTACGGTAAGTGGTCACAAAATACATGGTCCTAAAGGTGTAGGGGCAATATATATAAGAAAAGGTTTAAACATAAAGCCTTATTTATATGGAGGCGGACAGGAGCGCGGATTACGCTCAGGTACAGAAAACGTGCCTGCAATAGCAGGTTTTGGCAAAGCCGTTGATTTATATATGAAAAATTTTGAAAAACGTATGGAAACGGTTAGAACTATTAGGAATTATCTGGAGGAAGGAATCTGCTCTGAAATTCGGGATATTCGGGTCAACAGTCCGAAGGATGGCAGCCCGGCAATTCTTAACGTCAGCTTTATAGGGGTGCGCGGAGAAGTTCTTCTTCATTCTCTGGAACAAGCCAATATCTATGTGTCAACCGGCTCTGCCTGCTCTTCAAAGAAAAGAGGGCAAAGTCATGTCTTGGAGGCTATTGGATCATCCGCTTCAGAAACAGATGGGGTTATACGATTCAGCTTCTCAGAATTCAACACGATAGAAGAAATGGACTATGTATTGGTTAATTTAAAAAATGCAGTTGATAAATTTAGAAAGTTAGGAAGTTTTCAATGATGAATGAGAAAAATACTTTTATAGTCCGATGCGGAGAAGTTGCATTGAAAGGATTGAATAAGCCATATTTTGAAAGAATGCTCGTTGATCGGATCAAACGCGCATTAAAAAAGTATGATAATGTGGAAGTTAAAAGAAATGAGGGGCTTATTTTTGTAAAGGCACCTGTTGACTTGGATTCCGATCTGATAGCAGGCGAAATTTCAAGGGTGTTTGGTGTTGCTTCTATTAGCCCAGCCATTGAGGTCGATTCCGAACTGGATGAGATCGGTAAAGCAGCAGTGGGGTACATGAACGATCTGATCGAAAAAAAAGGGATAAAAACCTTTAAAATAGATGCGAAACGAGCTGACAAGAGTTTTCCTGTCAAATCACCCGATATAGCCAGGACTATAGGCGCGAAGGTTTTGATAGGATGCAAGGCGTTAAAGGTGGATGTACATGTTCCGGATTGTCTTCTTTTTGTTGATGTAAGAAAAGACAAGTCATATATATATGAGCAGAAAATAATGGGGTATGGCGGTCTTCCGCTGGGGACCAACGGAAAAGGCATGATTCTGCTTTCAGGAGGAATAGACAGTCCGGTTGCAGCATGGATGATGGCTAAGCGTGGTATGCTGATTGAGGCAGTCCATTTTCACTCCTATCCTTACACCAGCGAACGTGCACAGGAAAAAACCGTAGATTTGGCTCGAATTGTTGCCGGCTATTGCGGGAGGTTCAAAATGCACGTTATTAACCTTTTACCAATCCAGGAATCTATCGTTACCAATTGCCCTGAAGAAGAGACAACGATACTGGTAAGAAGATTTATGATGAAGATTGCAGAAAAGGTCGCAGCACAAACGGATTGCTGCATGCTGATCACAGGAGAAAACCTGGGGCAGGTTGCAAGCCAGACCGCTGAAGCCCTGGTCGTTACCGATCATTCTGTGCAAATGCCGGTCATGCGGCCATTGATTGCTATGGACAAGATAGATATCATGGATATCGCAAAAAATATCGGAACTTACGAAACTTCAATTTTACCGTACGAAGACTGCTGCACCGTATTTCTTCCAAAACATCCGGTTACAAAGCCCAAGCTCGAAAAGATTTTAGCATCTGAAAGCAGGCTGGATGTAGAAAAGCTGATAGACGATGCTGTTGCATCCAAAGAAACCGTAACCATATACCCCGCAGACTGATTTTATTTTGCGAGGTTGTAATTCAGAATTTGGAGAGCGAGCGGTTTCTAAGGGAATACTCCGGCAGCCGCCCCCTTTTCGACAAAAATAGCACCAAATCCCCTGAATCTCTTAGCGACAGGCAGAGGACAAGCCTGTATAATTAGTGGGAAGGGGGGTTTTTTAATGCAAATAGAATTTGAAATGACGGATGATATTTTGATTGTTAATTTAGATGGTGAACTGGATCATCATTTTTCGACTGTTATCAGAGAAGAAATAGATAAGACAATAGATACCTTTCATTCAAAACATCTCATCTTCAATTTTGAGAAGGTCGACTTCATGGACAGCTCGGGAATAGGGGTAATTATGGGTCGATATAATAAAATATCACAATTGAAAGGCAGGCTTCTGATTACAGGTTGCAGTGAATATATAGACAGGATTCTGGAAATGGCCGGCATTTATACAATAGCGACCAGGATGAAAAGTGTTGCCGATTCTATTGAATGCATAAAACACGATATGATTGAAAAGGGGGCTAAGAGCGAGAATGAATAATAATAATGAAAAAGACTATATTCAGAATCAAATGAAACTGGAATTTTCAAGCCGATCCGAAAATGAGGGCTTTGCACGGGTTGCAGTGGCCGCATTCATAGCACCCTTGGATCCTACGGTTGAGGAACTGACAGAAATAAAAACTGCTGTTTCTGAAGCGGTAAGCAATGCGATAATTCATGCATACAGAGAAAATGAAAGTGGCATGGTCACTGTTGAGTGCGTGATAGAACGGGATAGACGTGTGGTGGTTACCGTAATCGACAACGGTGTTGGAATTGAGAATGTCGAATTGGCAAGAGAACCGCTGTATACTTCAAAGCCCGATGATGAACGGTCGGGGATGGGGTTCACCGTGATGGACAGCTTTATGGACAAGCTTGAAGTTGAATCAACTCCCGGAATCGGAACAAGAGTAAAAATGATTAAGAATTTGGATTTGGCTTATGGGTTCTAATAGTGTAAAAAGAACTAAAGAATATACATATGATCTGATTGAGCTTGCAAAAAGCGGAGATGAATTTGCAAAAGAAGAGCTGATCAGACAAAATACCGGATTGGTGAAGAGTATTTCGTTGAAATTCATTGGTACAGGATACGAGTTAGATGACCTTCTGCAGATCGGATTTATTGGTCTGATAAAAGCAGTGGATCGTTTTGACAGTAGTTTTGGAGTAATGTTTTCGACTTATGCGGTACCAATGATTTTAGGAGAGATCAGACGATACCTGCGGGATGATGGCAGAATTAAGGTGGGAAGACAAGTTAAGCAGGACATCAGGAATATGAAGCATTTTCAGGAAAGCTACTATAATAAACATGGCAGGTATCCGCGAATAAGTGAGCTTGCAGATCTTATGGACGTAGAATCAGAACAGGTCGTAAATCTGATGGAAACAAGCGATGCAATGACAAATCTGGAGAGCCTCGATGATCCGGAAAGACAGGAGATGCACGGGAAAGAGCTTTATACAGACGTAGAACAAAGAAATATCGATATGATTCATCTGAAAAGCATCATAGGAAAGCTTTCTCAAAAGGAAAGGCAGATCATCGTCCTTCGGTATTTTAAAGATATGACACAACAGCAAGTGGCAGGATTGATGGGGATTTCCCAGGTTCAGGTTTCCCGAATAGAAAAAAAAATCCTTATCACATTGCGGGAGCAAATGGAATAGAGGAAAGTCGGTTTACCGGCTTTTTTATTTATCTCGCTTCATAGATGTTCAATATCAAAGCCAGCTTTACATAGGTTTCACAAAGTTATCACACAGATTTAACTTCCTGTTAATCGAGATTTTATATTCATGAATTAAAGTAATAATAACGAATATGGATTTCGATGAAAGGAGGAAAGCTATGAAGATTGCGATTTTTACTGATACATTTCAACCGCAAATCAATGGAGTCACAAATACGCTGGATAAAATGACAGATTATTTCAAAAGGGGAAAAATTGAGCATAAGATTTTTGCACCGAGGTATGATGACCGTACAAACTTAAACGCAGAAAGATTTTACAGTTTAAAGTTCTTTTTATATCCGGAATGCAGAATCGTCCTTCCAAATTTATTCAGAATATCTCAGACTCTTTCAGAGTTCAAACCTGATCTTATCAATCTGATGACCGAATTCAATATGGGATTGACCGGTCTTTTCTACGGGAAAAAGAATAATATCCCGACTGTCTCAAATTATACTACGAATTTCTCCCAGTATACCGAATACTACAAATTAGACTTTTTGAAACAAGGGATATGGGATTACATGAAATGGTTCCATAATCAAAACAGAGTTACATTGTGCTCATCGAATGAAGCACGTAACTTATTAATAGAACATGGAATTACAAATATCGATATATTCTCCAGGGGCATTGACATGCAAAAATTTAATTCCGCTAACAGAAATGAAAGCTTGAGAAAAGCACTGGGAATCGAGAAAAAAACAGCATTTTTGTATGTTGGCAGGGTGTCATATGAAAAGGATCTGGACACCTTGAGTGAAGCCTATAAAAAAGTAAAGGAGAAATATAGAGATAAGGTGAGCCTGATTATAACAGGAGACGGTCCTTATTTGGAAAAATTCAGGAATTCACTTCCGGCTGATACAATATTTACAGGATTTAAAAAAGGAAAAGAATTATCAGAGATATATGCTTCTGCAGATATCTTTGTATGCCCGTCCTCAACTGAAACCTTTGGAAACGTGGCACTAGAAGCAATGGCGTCAGGCTTGCCCGTTATTGGCGCCGATGCGGGCGGGTTAAAAGAGATAATTACAAATAAAAAAAATGGGCTTAAGTTCAAAGCAAAAGAAATGAATGAGCTGGCCGGTTGCATGAACGAACTTTTGGAAAACGAAACGCTAAGAGATTCATTGAAGACGAACGGCATCAATTATAGTAAAGGCAGATCCTGGAACAGTATAATCGAAAGTCTGATGAATATTTATGAAAATGTCATAGATGAAAGAGTCACGATCAGTGCGTAGTAGATGCATACTACAGCAAAGAAACGATGGCAAAAAAAGATTCCTGTATTTTTCATCAGGTCGTTCCTAAACAATTTGAGGTGTAAAATGATTGAAAAGCAAAAATCGGCTATTTTCAAGTTTAATAATGTGGTGACTTTATTAAAGGGGAGGATTCCGGGACAATGATCATTCAATATACTGACGCATGCAATGCGTTATGTCCGCAATATAGTATGAGAAAAACCGAACCTTTTAAACGTTCCAAATTACCAAAAGATGAAATCTGTAAAATAATCGATTCTGCTGCAAACAAAACATCCAAGCTCTTTCCTTCACCGGTTTCCTTATTGAAGCCTTTAAAAAAACCAATAAAAGCAATAAAAGAAAAAGAAAATAATTATAAAAAGCTGTGGAGGGAAGATATAAAATACTATAACCAATGCGCTTATTTTGACGGGAGAAAAGCATAATAAATTTTAAATGCTAAAATTTATGCTAAAATTTTTCCATATTGAATGAATGCAGCATCAAAATAATTACTTCTAAAAAATGGAACCTCCGGTTCCTTTTTTTGTATGAAATAATCAGAGGTTTTTGATAAATGAATTATACATTAATGGAAACACTAAAATCAGAAATAAGATAAAAAGGAGATTGCTTTAATATGACCAGTAAAGAAAAAGAACTGAATAATAAACCGGAAAAAGAAGTTGCGAAAAAGTATGAGCAGTATGTGAAGCAATTCACACCTCGGCCAAAATATTTTTCTAATAGTCTCAAGGCATTTTTCGTTGGAGGATTGATCTGTATAGCTGCTTTATATGTACAGAATCTATTGATGGACAAGGGATTAAGCGAAAAAAATGCCGGAGCTTATGTAACGGTTTTCCTTATTTGTCTTGCTCAGTTGCTGACCGGACTGGGCGTTTTTGATACAATAGGAAAATTTGCAGGTGCGGGAGTATTCGTCCCTATCACCGGATTTGCCAATTCTATGGTGGCTCCGGCGATCGAATACAAAAAAGAAGGACCGGTGCTGGGTATAGGAGCAAAGCTTTTCAGTCTTGCTGGTCCCGTATTAGTGTGCGGAATTACAGTTTCCGCCATCATTGGCATCATCAGTTATTTTATGCAATAGGAGTAGACTATGAAGAATAAACTTGGAAAACAGACCTTTCAATTCCCGCTAAAGCCCAGGATCATCGGTTCTTGTGCTATAGTTGGAGAAAAAGAAGGAAAAGGACCGATGGCTAAGTGGTTTGATATCATACTGGATGATGACACCTTCGGTGAAAAAACATGGGAAAAATCGGAAAGTAAAATGCTTAAACAGGCAGTTTTACTTGCACTTCAAAAATCCGGCCACAAAAAAGAAGAAATCGACAGCATGCTGACCGGTGATCTGATAAACCAACTCATGTCATCATCCTTTATGGCCAGAGATCTTTCTATACCATTTTTAGGGATATATGGAGCATGTTCTACCATGACTGAGTCGATGATTCTAGGTTCCATGATGATAGACGGTCATTATGCATCAAATATATTAATAGGAGCTTCCAGCCATTATTGCACAGCCGAAAGACAGTTTCGCATGCCGCTTGAGCATGGTAATCATCGTCCTCCATCTGCACAATGGACCAGCACGGCAGCAGGGGGGATGGTTCTTTCCTCGGAAGATAAAGGTGATTCTGCTCTCACGCAGGGGCAGGATGTTAAAGAAATATACATTACCCATGCAACCCCGGGAAAAATCATAGATGCAGGGATAACAGATGTAAATCAAATGGGTGCGGCGATGGTTCCTGCAGCGGTAGATACCATTGTAAGACATTTTTTGGATACCGGAAGAAACCCTGAATTTTATGACATGATACTTACCGGCGATTTAGGTCTGATTGGCAAGGAAATCGCCGTTGACTTATTAAATGGAGCCGGTATGGATGTGACAAATGTTTATGATGACTGTGGCGCGATGATGTATGAAAAAAGTCAGGACACACATAGCGGCGGAAGTGGGTGTGGATGCTCTGCTTCCATTTTTAGCGGATATGTATACAAAGAGATGAGAGCCGGAAAAATCAAAAATGCATTGCTGGTTTCTACAGGAGCATTATTGTCTACTATAAGTTCACAGCAAGGAGAATCAATTCCCGGTATTGCTCACGCCGTTGCGGTTTCAACGGAAGGAGGAAGTTAAATGGATTATTTTTATGCATTTGTAATCGGCGGCGGTATGTGCGTGATCGGTCAGATACTGATAGATACTACAAAGCTGACTACACCAAGAATTCTGGTCATTTTCGTGGTGGCAGGCGCTGTTTTGACGGGGCTTGGCTTGTATGAGCCTCTTGTAAAATTGGCAAAAAACGGCGCAACGGTTCCATTGCCGGGATTTGGATATTCTCTGGCCAAGGGGTCCATGGATGGTGCCAAAGACGGTTTTCTGGCTGCCATTTCCGGAGGAATAAAAAATACTGCCGCAGGACTAACCGCAGCAGTAGTGTTCGGATATATCATTGCTCTTGTTTTTTCACCTAAATCGAAACGATGAGAGGGAGTTAAAGACTGCGTTTGATGCCGCCTTCAATATTAATTATTAATCAAAAAAATTCAGCCAGTCCGGTATCCTGCTTCCGTCATCAGGCTCATCGGTATTACCGTTGCCGTTATTATTGTTACCATTGCCGTTGTTGCCCGGATTCATTCCTCCGCCGTTCGGATTGCCTTCACTTCCGTCCCACATATTGTCAGGATTTAATGTGGCGTTCGGGTCGATCGGATAGGCATTTACATCGGGGTTATGAATATTGCAGTAATATGACGGGCTCTCAGAACCGTGATCTCCAACTCCGGATGCGGAATTAGGTCTCTTCACAAAAACTCTGCTTTCGGTATTTAAGCAGTAAGGAGTAGCTAAATAATTACTGTCGATGCACATATTTACTGCAACATGGACATTATCATACGTTGTCGGTTCGGTTCCCTTGATAAAATACTCATTTCTTACAGTGCCTCTGGGATCCAACGCACTAAGTTCAGATGGGAGTCGGCCTGATTTAGTGTCGATTGCTACGCTGATTACATTGTTTGCCGTCGGAAATCTTCCGACAGGCAGATCTGAATGAACCTGTCTCATGATTTTGCTCCAGACTTTAGCCGCAGCAGCACTTCCCTGGCTCAGCTCAATATTTATATCATTTCCTATCCATATAGATGCAGCTAAGCTAGGTGTATATCCGACAAACCAGGCATCATAGTTATCTGATGTCGTTCCGGTCTTTCCGGCTACCGGATGGCTCCCTATCGCTGCGGATTTGGCAATCCCGCTGGTGACCGTTGAGCGCAGCATATCGGTCATGATAAAGGCGACTCCTTCATCCATAACCTTTGTTTTTGCAGCAGCGTTTTCCAGTATGATTTCTCCTTTTTTATTTGTAACCTTTGTATATGCTATGGGCTCTGTATAATATCCTTGATTTGCATAAGATCCATAAGCTGCAACCATCTCCAAAGGCGATATTCCATGAGTCATACCGCCCAGTGCCAGGGCAGCGGCATTCATATCGTTAACACTTCCGGATTCTATTATGGTAGAAACATTCAATTTCTTTAAGAACTTCACTGAAGTTTGTGCACCGATTTCAGAAAATACTTTAACTGCATTTACGTTCACGGACTGTTCTATGGACTCACGCATGGTTTGTAAGCCACGATAGCCGCTATACCAGTTCTTAGGCCATAATTTTCCCTGTACGGTTAACGGAGCATCATCTATTACGCTTGCGGCAGTCCAAAGGTTGCCATAGCTGTTCCCTTCTGAGGCGGCATTTTTTATTCCGGCATTTGATTTATCAAGACCGCTTTGAAGGGCAGGTCCGTATACGCTCATCGGCTTGATGGCTGAGCCTGGTTGTCTCGGGCTGGTTGCCCGGTTAAAAAGCAATCTTCCGTCAATGTTTCTGCCGCCCACCATGGCCTTGATGCTTCCGTCCTTATAATCAAAAATAACCATTGCGGACTGAGGCTGAACGACCCTTTGCTTTAGCGTATAAGTATTCTGGACCGTTCCATCCTTCAATTTGTAGGTTTTTGCAAGGGAGACGCCCTTATCGACAAACTGGAAAAAGTCAGGATAATCTGTAAAGAACTGCTTGCTGATTATCAAATTGCCGTCATTATCCTTGCTCTTGTACTTCTGTGGTATGTTGACCACGCCGCCCTTGATGGAATAGAAGACTTTGTCCTGCACAATGTACATGTCTTTAAATTCCACACTGTAGTCTATCTGACCTTGAACCTCAGTTTTATAAAAATTCAGGCGCTTTCCCTTATACAGGGTCATTCCTCCTTCTGTGTCTATCTTATATTCATCCGTGTTAAGCAGGAAAGTACCTTCTTTATCAAAATAATTATTATAATTATAAAGTAAAATATTCTTGTTTGAATTAAGAATGTTTCCGGAGCCATCTTTTTTCAGTCCGGTAACATTTGGAAAGTTACTATTTTTTGTGAATTCCTGCTCCACGATTTTTTGCGTGCGGGAGTTCATTGTGGTGTAAATCCGAAGCCCGTTATTTTTAATCATTTGTCTGGCTTCCGATTCATCCAGATTCCGTTCTTCCATTAAATCCTTTACAACCGCGTCTATTGCATAGTCAGCAAAGTAAGAGGATATCTCCTCTGCAGAATCATCACCCGGGTTGATAGAATCTCTTAGATTCGCGGCCATGGATGCGTCATATTCCTCCTGGGAGATCTTCTCTTGTTCCAACATAAAGGAGAGGACCAGATTTTTTCTATTTGAAAATGTATCGTTGTATACAAGGGTATATGTCTCGCCTTTTCTAATGATATCAGGGTCATCTTCCGCAACCTGTCCGCTGTCATATCTTTTTATCAGAGCATTTGTGTCGGGAGCCTGCGGAAGGCTGGCAAGAGCTGCGGATTCCAGAAGAGTCAGGTCCTGAACATCCTTTGAAAAATATGCCTGAGACGCAGCCTGGACACCATTGGCTCCGTATCCGAGATATATTGTATTCAGGTAAGCTTCGATGATTTGCTCCTTTGAGAGCTGCCTTTCCAACAGTATGGCGTAATAAGCCTCCATGATCTTTCTGGTCAGTGTTCGGTCCGATTTGTTCTCCGCCAGATAGACGTTTCTTGCCAGCTGTTGTGTTATTGTGCTCGTTCCTCCAATCCTGTCTCCTTCCACTATACCTTCCTTAATAGCGCCCAGTATGCGGATCACATTGAATCCGCCGTGATCCCAGAAGGTTTTATCTTCAATTGCCACAAAGGCATCCACGAGATCCTGAGGCAGATCAGAATAGGATACGTTGGTTCGCATTTCTTTGTTCGAGGTCAGGACGCTGTCGATAATATTGCCATCATCATCATACAGGATGGAATTTTCCGACAGACGCGAATAAATATTACCCGGCTCGATAGGCTCCGTTCTTGCTATAATTGAGATAATAATTCCGACAATAACTATACCGAAAGCAAGTAATACAAACATAAGGGTCTTAAGCATTTGTTTCTTGTTCATAGTATATTTCTTTTTCTTATCGCTGGTTTTTCTGTTCATAGGACTATCAACCTTATCCTGTGCTGTGCCGTTCATTTTTTCAACGGATGCACTCTGAATTAAATCATAATTTTTATTAAATTGTTTTTTTACAGAATTCACTTTTTCATTCAATGCCGTGATGAGATGATTCTGAGGCCTGGATTCAGACAATCGTTCTAATCGTGTTTT
The DNA here is from genome assembly GCA_028706405.1 of Eubacteriales bacterium. Classification (GTDB taxonomy): domain Bacteria; phylum Bacillota; class Clostridia; order Peptostreptococcales; family Anaerovoracaceae; genus Anoxybacterium. Next base: position 54,342 of record JAQWBM010000005.1, on the reverse strand, counting down.
ATTTACACTGTCTTCAAGGGGATTTCCAATTGGCTTTTTTACAGTTTCTGACAATTTCGGGTCAACCTCATCCCCTGCAGGTTTATCTAAATCTTTTTTTTGTTCTTGTTTTTCATTGGCCATATTGAAGCTTTTATCGAAATCATCACTTATTTTATCAAATTTCTCAAAGAAATCGTCCATTTCTTTTTGTTCATCAGTTTTTTCAAACTCATCTGTCAAGATTATCACCTTCCCCTGCTAACTGTTTGATCTCTATTTAAATCTTTTACAGACTAATTATTATTACTATATAGAGAGAGGGTATGATTGCTATAGATGAAGTTATTATAGCACAAGGATCTTATCATGTTAATCGAAATCTATCAAAAACACATACTTGTAATATTGATTTGTTACTGTTCACGCTGGGGCAAAGGCATTGGCTGCGGTTGAAACCCTCCAACAACCGGTTTCAACCGCAGCCAATGCCTTTGCCCCAGCGTGAACAGTAACCTTGATTTCTTTACTTTTTCATTGTAAAGTAGAAACATAAAGAGACGAATGCGAATAATTTCGTTATGCTTATCAGCATGGAGGGGAAATTATGTACGACAGTGTCGATGTGGCCAGAGCAGCTATCAAGCTTGCGATTACACCCAACAGAAGTTCAGAGGAAATACTTATCGCAAAACTGAAGGAAAAGGAAATTCGTGGTGCTGCGGTAGATATAGGCGGAGATATTGTAAACTCAATTCATATTGTGATCGAAAGAGCAATCATTGCTTCCAGGAAAAGCGGAATAACGAAGGAAAGTCATGTACAAGACGGTGCAATCGCCGGTGCCTCGAGGGAAGCGATAACGCAGATTGCGGCAAAGGCTACCGGTCTTAACGGCGGAGGGAAGGTGGCGATTTGCAGGCATAGGGAGCACCTCAGCGTATGCATATTCATGAGCATAGGGCTGCTGCATCTCAATGAAGTTGTAATAGGACTGGGTCACCGATCCCTGCCTTCAGATTGATTTTTTTCGTTTACATTAATATTTCGGGTTTACAGATAGGTAAATCCGTGCAGGTGTGGCAATAATAATTGACTAAAATAACATAATATGGTAATATATATATGAGAGAATCAGGGCTTGGTATTCTTCGGCGGGAGATATGAACTGTGAGAAGACCGGTTGTTTTTCTTTTTCTTTCATTTGCTTTTGGAATTGCCATGCAGCATCATATCGTGCAAGATGGCTTCTTTTTAATATTATATGCATTCCTGCTTACGGCAGCATATTTTACCGCAAGGCTTCTTAAATTTAAAAATAAACAAACATCAATAGTAATCCTTTTCTTATTGGTCACTTTGTTGGGCTGTCTTACATATTATATAGCCGAAAATCGCCAGGATCCGCTGGAAGAAGCAATAGGTCAGCGTTGTTGCGTTGAAGGCCGGGTTATAAAAATTCAAATCAAAGAAGATTATTGGCAAATGCTTATCACCTCAGAAAACGGAGGAAAAAGGCTTGTTCAGGTGAAGGGCAATTGGGTGAAACCACAGGATATGATCGGAAAATGGGCTCGCGTAAAAGGAGAGGTTTTACTTCCAAACGAAAGAAGGAATCCGGGTCTGTTCGATTACCGGCTCTATCTGAAAACAACAGGTGTGAGGGTTATTCTAAAAGCTGATTCCGAAAACATTGCTCTTTCACGAGAGAATCAGTCAATTCTGTTTTCCAAAATTGCCTTAATAAAATATAGCTTTCTGGACAGACTTGAAAAGGTGATGGAACCGGAAGCATTCGGGATAATGACAGGAATGCTGTTCGGGGATTGCAGTCTTATTGACGACGATACATATGAAATGTTCCAAAGAAATGGAATTGCACATATATTAAGCGTCTCTGGAATACATGTGTGCATTGTTTTTATGTTTATCAGCCGTCTCTTGGGTGACAAAAAGACACGAAGCTTTTATTTATTGACTGTATTATTTCTGATTTTGTACGCTGCCTTGGCTGAATTTTCGCCTTCCGTTGTCAGAGCGGTGGTAATGATCCTTATCTATATTATATCTAAAATCTCATATCACCGGTATGATTTTATGTCCTGTACAGCTTCGTGCGCATTTGTAATGCTCATTTCCAATCCGTTTTATTTATTTCATGCAGGCTTTCAGCTATCATATCTGGCCGTATTCTGCCTGGCAGCAGCACTTCCGTGGGTGAACAGGAAATTAGATATTCTAAAGCAAAAGAGAAAAAGTGAATTAGTGATTGAGGGATTCCGCTATATTGCTCCGCTGATTGTGATCCAGATCGGTATGGCGCCCATGACAGCATATATGTTCAATTATTTTTCAATTGCATCCTTCTTTATGAATATTCCAGTAATAGCAATCTCCGGAATACTCATTCCTTTGGGTATTGCATTAATGCCGTTGTCTTTTTTTGAAGGAGTGGGACCGATCGGGCTGATATTCGAGGTGCTGGCTAAATTAGCAGAATTACTGATAAATGGTATGATCTGGCTAAACGAGTTATTCTATTTGCCGGGCTTGGGCTTTTTTAATGTTACAAGCCCATATATTTTTATTATGCTGTTGTTTTACGGGTTCTTTTTTTATCTTCCCTCTGAACTTTTTCGTATTCAATATCAACGAAGAAAATATAAGGTTATTGTCGGCATCTGCGCTGTTATTCTTTGCGTTTCCTGCCTGGCTTCAGCGGCAATCGGTACAGAACATCATAAGGCCGGGCTGGTTTTTGTTGATGTAGGTCAAGGTGACTGCCTGCACATAAGGACTCCTGCAGGCAAGAATATCCTTATTGATGGCGGTGGCAGCTCCAACTATTCCGTCGGAGAAAAAATATTGCTTCCGTATTTGCTGAAGAACCAGGTAAAGTATATAGATTTAGCTGTCGTTACCCATCTTCATGACGATCATTATCTTGGAATAGTCGAGCTTGCAAAGAAAATGAAAATCCAAAAACTTGGAATCTATGAAGCAAACCGCCTTCAGGAGCAGATGATAATGGCTGATACAGGGTTGAGAAAGCAAAACCTGCTTTACTTGGCAAAAGGGGATCGCATAGAAGTCGAAAAGGGCATCTATCTGGATGTGCTCTATCCCGAAAAGCAATCAGATGAAACATATCGAACATTCCTTATGGATGAGCATGATGAAAATGAAAGCAGCCTGTTGATCAAACTAGATTACCATGGACTGACTGTGCTGCTTACAGGAGATATTGGTCTGGAAGGCGAACAGAAAATCATGAATGTATATCGGGAACGTGAAAGCGTATTGAACGTAGATATTCTTAAAGTAGCTCATCATGGAAGCAGGTATTCTACAGGAGACAGGTTTTTGGATATAGCCAGTCCCAATATTGCTGTTTTTCAAGTAGGGAAAAATAATTTTGGACACCCACACCCGACAATCATTGATAAATGTTTAGAAAAGGATATAATTGTATATAGAAATGATCAGGATGGAGCGGTCATCCTTAATGAAAAGGGAGAAAAATGGCAAATAGAAGCCCTAATAGAGGGGAGCATGCATACAAGAGAATAGACAAGGAAATTAAAAGCCGCAGTGTAAAAAATCTGCTTTTTTTTTATGGCAATGAGGGTTTTCTAATCCACTGGGCAGTTGATACACTGGTACGGCAATATGTGAATGAAGCTTACAAGGAAATGAATTTTTCTCGTCTGGAGGGTACTGCGGTTACATTAGAGCAGATTATAAACAACTGCGAAACCTTACCTTTTATTTCCGAAAAAAGAATAGTACTTATAAGTGATTTTAAACTGATGGAGGGTATAAAGAATAAGTACGTAAGTGATGAAGAAGAAAAGCTCCTTGCGGCATATTTGAAACAGCTTCCGGAATACTGCATTCTTATCATAACAGCTGACAGCACAGATAAACGGAAAAGGCTCTTCAAGACAGTCTCAGAACAAGGCAGTGTGTATGAATTCGGAAAATTAGATGAAAGATCATTAAGATCATATATCGAAAAAAGATTTAGTGAATCAGGGAAAAAGGCAAAACCATCAGTTATAACACAAATTATTGAAACCTCAGGTTATTACGACAGAGATACTGATTACAGCTTGTATAATTTGGAGAATGACATTAAGAAGGCAATCGCGTATAATGAAGACACTCATATAGAAGCAGAGTCTGTTTACAATACTATATCGGGGAACCTGGATACCGATGTATTTGCCATGATCGACTCCTTAAGCCAAAGCCGTAAAGATGAAGCTTATCATATACTGCATAATTTGCTGGCTTCCGGCGAGAATGAATTCAGGCTTCTCGCCCTGTTGGCTTCTCAGTTTGAGATAGTTTTGGCTATAAAGGAAATGAAGGAAGAGGGTAAGTCATTTCAGGAAATGCATGAGATTCTTGGGATACATGAATACAGAGTAAAAAAAGCAGCAATGTTTACTCAAAAATATACGATATCTTCCTTGAGGAAGATATTACAAAAAATTTATAATATTGAAAAAAACATCAAAACCGGTCTGCTGGAGCCAACCCTGGCTTTTGAAATTTTCATTTCGGAGATTTGATTCAGCTAATACGCAAAAAATTGTAAATATTATGCACTGTCCGGCGCATTTATTTGCCATATCTCGACAAAATACGACGGGTTACTTGTTTTTACTGTAAATTTGATATATTATTAAACGATACAAAATTAATTAAAGAGGCGCAAATGCCTCACACCTCTTAAGGTGGTAGGTACAACATAATTTTATTATCGATAGGGGAGGAATAGAATATGACTTGTGAAAACAGCAGCTGTCAATGTGGATGCAGCAGCAACGCCTTTACAGAGCTTGCTCCTGTGATAGAAAAATATGCGAAAACTCCTGGCAGCTTGATTCCTATCTTACAAAAAGCGCAGGGTATCTATGGGTATTTATCTATAGATGTAATCAATTTCATATCTGAAAAAATCGGGATAAAACCAGCAAAAATTTATGGTGTTGCCACCTTTTATTCGCAATTCAGACTCAAGCCTATCGGCAAATATCTCATAATGCTTTGCAAGGGAACCGCTTGTCATGTAAACGGCGCGGATAAAATCGAAGAAGCAATAAGTGAAGAATTGAATATAGGCGACGGAGAAACAACAGAGGATGGATTATTCACATTAAATAATATGGCTTGCCTGGGTTGTTGCAGTCTTGCTCCTGTAATGATGATAAGGAGCGCTTCTGAGGATGAGACTTTTGGAAACTTAACAAAGGACAGTGCAAAGAAGGTTCTGAAAGAAATCAGAAAGAGAGAGGCTTAGGAGGTGAAAAACGGTATGAAGGTTGTTGTAGGACAGGGTAGCTGTGGAGTAGCTTCTGGCGCCAGAAAAACAGCTGCAGAATTTGAGAGATTGATATCAGAAAAAGGGCTCAATATAGAAGTCGGCAAGGCAGGGTGTGTAGGAAACTGCTATTTGGAACCGATTGTTGACGTATATGATGATAAAGGTGCTTTCACGAGATATGTTAAGGTCCAACCTGATAAAGTTTCAGACATTGTAGAAAAGCACCTGATCGGCGGTAAAGCTGCCGTAGAGCAGGAAATTTTGGAAACAGACAAAACGTTCATAGATAAACAGGAGAGAATTGTTCTTAAAAATTGTGGAGCGATCAATCCTGAGGACATTAATGAATATATAGCATCAGGAGGATATGAAGCAACGAAAAAAGCAGTAACTTCAATGACTCCAGAGGAAGTTATTGAGGAGATCAAGATTTCCGGATTAAGAGGAAGGGGAGGAGCAGGGTTCCCGACCTGGTTTAAGTGGAATGCCGCAAGGCAAGCTCCCGGGACAGAAAAATATATGGTATGTAATGCAGACGAAGGGGATCCGGGCGCCTTCATGGATAGAAGTATTTTGGAAGGAGACCCTCATTCTCTTATCGAAGGAATGATCATCGGCGGATATGCAATGGGCGCGTCAGAGGGTCTTATCTATGTTAGAGCAGAATACCCTTTGGCTATCCGTAGACTTGGGATTGCAATGGATCAAGCCAGAGAAAAAGGTTTTCTGGGAGATAATCTTTTCGAATCCGGATATAGCTTTGACATAAGGATAAAGGCCGGCGCGGGTGCATTCGTATGCGGAGAAGAAACAGCTTTGATTGCTTCGCTCGAAGGCGAGAGAGGTATGCCGCGTCTGAAGCCGCCGTTTCCCGCACAGAAGGGTTTTTGGCAGAAGCCCACCAATATAAACAACGTTGAAACCTTTGCAAATGTAGCCTGGATCATCTCCAATGGAGGAACTGCTTTTGGTGCCTATGGGACTCCTCAAAGCAAGGGCACAAAGGTATTTGCTTTGGCAGGCAAGATCAAAAGGGGAGGGCTCGTTGAAGTCCCCATGGGATTGCCTCTTAAGGATGTTATTTTCGGAATTGGTGACGGAATCAAAAATGACAAAGCTTTTAAGGCTGTCCAGATGGGGGGACCTTCCGGCGGCTGTATTCCGGCTTCACTGGTAGATACCCCTGTAGACTATGAGAATATTACTAAAACAGGCGCAATTGTAGGCTCAGGCGGTATGATTGTAATGGATGAAACGACCTGTATGGTGGATATGGCCCGATATTTCCTTGACTTTACAAGAAAAGAGTCCTGCGGAAAATGTAACTACTGTCGTGTAGGAACCAAGAGAATGCTCGAAATTCTTGAAAGAATCACGTTGGGTGAGGGAAAAGACGGAGATATTGAGCTTTTGGAAGAGCTTGCATCGAAGATTAAAGACGGTTCAATGTGCGGTTTAGGGCAAACAGCTCCAAATCCGGTGCTAACTACCATCAAGTATTTCAGAAATGAATATGAGGATCATATATACAAGAAAAAATGTACCGCACATTCGTGCAAAGCTTTGCTGACTTTTACAATAACGGATAAATGTACAGGATGTACCGTATGCTCCAGGAAATGTCCTGTAAATGCAATTAAGGGCGAATTAAAAAAACAGCATGAGATCGATCATAGTATATGTATTCGGTGCGGAAAATGCGAAGAAGTCTGCAAATTCGACGCGATCATCAGAGACTAAGGGAGAGAGGTGAATAATGATGAAGAAATTTAGATTGAATATTGACGGAAAAGAAGTATTCGGACTTCCCGGACAGACGATCCTGGACGTTGCAAAAGAGAATGATATCTATATCCCTACTCTCTGTTTTGATGAAAGAACTGAAATATACGGCGCATGCGGAATTTGCGTGGTAGAGGTGGAAGGCAATCCCAAAATGGTGAAGGCCTGCGCAACTGAAATTACTCCGAATATGGTCATTCTTACGGCTACCGAGAGAGTGAAAGAATCCAGAAAGACGAATCTTGAGCTGCTTCTGTCAAACCACGTAGGGGACTGCAGACCGCCGTGTGTATTGGGATGCCCTGCAAACACAGACTGTCAGGGATATGTGGGTTTGATCGCTAACGGTGAATTCGATAAAGCCAATGAAATCATAAAGGATAAAATTCCGCTGCCCGGGTCAATCGGAAGAGTTTGCCCGCATCCCTGTGAAGACAGTTGCAGAAGAAAATTGATCGACGAGCCGATCTCGATTGCCTGGCTGAAAAGATTTGCGTCCGACTATGATTTATCCGGTGATGATCCATTCATACCTGATATGGATCCTGCAACCGGAAAATCCGTAGCGATCATCGGCGGCGGGCCAATGGGTCTTTCCGCAGCATATTTCCTTCGGGTCATGGGACACGATGTTACCATTTTCGATGCGATGCCAAAGCTTGGCGGCATGCTGCGATACGGGATCCCCGAGTACAGGCTTCCAAAGGAGGTATTGGATGAAGAAATCTACCTCATTGAAAAAATGGGTGTGACGATGATCCCAAATACTAAGGTCGGTGCGGATATCTCCTTTGAATCCATCAGAAAAGACTTCGATGCGGTTCTCCTCGGGATCGGCGCATGGGTTTCCACAGGCGCAGGCTGTACGGGCGAGGATGCGGACGGCGTCATAGGCGGTATTGATTTCTTGAGAAAAGTGGTAAGAAATGAAGAAATAAAGCTTGGAGAAAAAGTGGCTATAGTCGGAGGCGGCAATACCGCCATGGACGCATGCAGAACAGCGGTAAGGCTTGGTGCAGGCGAAGTATATAATATCTATAGACGTACGAAAGATGAAATGCCGGCGGATATGATCGAAATCGTGGAGGCGGAAGAAGAAGGCGTTATCTTCAAAAATCTGACCAACCCTCTGGAAATAATTAAGGACGAAAAAGGGCACGTGAAGCAGGTCCTGCTTCAGGTTATGGAGCTTGGCGAGCCGGATGAAAGCGGAAGGAGAGCGCCGAAGCCAATCGAAGGAAAAACAGAGACAATAGAAGTGGATACGGTGATCCTGGCAATCGGTCAGGCGGTAGATCCCAAAGGCTTTGAAGGACTGGATCTTACCAGAAAACAGGGGATTGCTTACGACAAGGATACCTTTATGGCCAGTATAGAAGGTGTATTTGCAGGAGGAGACTGCGGAAACGATAAAATCTCCATCGCAGTGGAAGCCATAGCGGATGCAAGGAAGGCCTCCGATGTGATCGATGCGTATCTTGCAGGTCAACAAGTAAAATATGAAAAGCCATACGTAGTAGAAAGGCACGATATCACCGAAAAAACCTTCGAAGACAGAGAAAGACAGTGCAGACCGAAGATGGATCAACTGGAAGCGGAAGAAAGAAAAGATAACTTTACAGAGGTCGTTTCCGGTTATGATGAAGATCAGGCTATGGCTGATGCGATGAGATGTCTTGAGTGCGGCTGTCATGACTACTTTGAGTGTAAGCTTATAGAATATGCAAATGAATACAAGGTAAAGCCGGAACGATTTGCGGGCGATGTGAACAAAATCGACTATGAAGATGATCATCCGTTTATCGTGAGAGATCCTAACAAGTGTATCCTTTGCGGATTATGTGTCCGTGTTTGCGATGAAGTTATGGGAATTGGAGCCCTTGGACTGGTAGACAGAGGGTTTGACACTGTGGTGAAGCCGACTCTGGAAAAGCCGCTTGCTGAATCGGGCTGCGTATCCTGCGGTCTGTGTGTAAGCGTATGTCCAACAGGTGCTTTAGGTGAAAGACTCACCATTGCAAAACCGGTTCCTCTTGATACTGTGAAGACGGATACGACCTGTCCTTACTGCTCTGTTGGATGCAGCTTGCACCTGGAAACCTATGGTGACATGCTGATTAAGGCTGTTCCTGATATGGAAGGGGCTGTAAACAAAGGCCTTCTTTGCGGAAAAGGCAGATTTGGATTTGACTGTGCACAGTTAGAAGGCAAATTACTTGAACCTATGATCCGAAAAGAAAATGGATTAGAGGAAGTGGATTATCATGAAGCATTTATGATGACTGCCAAGAAGGCTCAGGCAATCGGGGCAAAATACGGCAAAGATGCGGTAGCTATAGCTGTTTCTGACAGATATACAAATGAAGAAGCTTATGCGATCAAGAAGTTTGCGGACATCATAGGCGCCAGGACACTTTGCTTTAACAACAGGGAAAATGGTCTTGCCGGAGTATTGGGCTTCGATGCATCTCCTAATACTATTGATGAGCTTCTCGCGACAGAAGTGATACTGGTTGCAGGCTTTTTCACTGCGGCTAATCCTGTTATTGAATTAAAACTCAAACAAGCGGCTGAAGCCGGAGCAAAAGTGGTTCTGATCAACCCCGCAGGATTTGAGCAGCACTTTGAATTTGCAACCAAGGAGGTCTATGTAAACAACGATGTAAGTTTCCTGAAGGAGATTGCCAAAGCGTTACTGGATATGGGAAAGAAATCCAACGCTGAAGGTTTTGAAGAGTTCAGTGCAAGCATCACAAATGTAAATCCAAACGATGATGCAAAGGAGCTTGCTGCCCTTTACGGAAATGCAAAGAAGGCGATGATCGTATTCCAGCAGAACTTAGTTACGACGGATGCGGCGGCATTGCTTGCGGATATCGCTGTGCTTTCCGGACATATCAGATCACCGAGAGACGGTATTCTGATGGTTAAGGCAAAGAACAACAGTCAGGGTCTGATAGATCTTGGAATAAGAGCAGGTGCAGAATCACTAGAGGGAGTGAAAGCAGTTTTAGTATTCGGAGAGGATCCAAATGTGGATTTAAGCAAAATGGAATTTTTGATGGTTTCCGATACTCATATGACTGAAACAGCGAAAAAAGCGCATGTTGTCATTCCAGGTACCGGCTTTGCATCCACAGACGGTACATTTACCAATACAGAAAGGCGGCTGCAGCAAGTATCCCAGGCAATTTTCGAGGACGTTATCTACAGTAACTGGGAAATTGCAGCAGAGCTGGCGCACGTTTTCGAAGTAGAAATGCCTTTTGATGACACCTATGATATTTCCGTAGAAATGGATGATCAGCTTTACAAATATAAATATGCTGAAATCGGTGAAGTGTTCGGCGGAGTTCTCAAGCCTGAAAACCCTGTGTTTAAAGTCATTGGCGATGTTAAATTTATAGTGCCGATGTTCCCCACTGACAATCTCATGAAAGTGATCTCACAAAGATTGCCAAAGCCGGTATAACAGGCAAAGATAACCCCGCCTCTTTAGGCGGAGAGTACAACTTGATTTCACAGGCAGTGGGGATATCCCCTGCCTCATTGCCCTTTTGGCTCAAGCTTGCTTGACTGGCAAAAGGGCAATATAAGCCAGAGACTGAGAGATGATTGGCAGCCAATCATCTCTCAGTCTCTGGCTTATGTTGTCGGGTACTCTGCCAGATTGTTTTAGACAATAATCGACACTTTACAAATTGATTTTACATGATTTTAACAGCGGACTAATATTTTTGATGTATAATCATTAATACCAAACTAAAATACGAAAGGTTTTGTTAAAAATGAGATTTTCCCGCTGGTTCTTTACGATATTTTTGATCTTATTATTGGGCATATTATTGGTCAAATTTAATCTTTCGCCTGACAAAATAACGATAGGATTTTACAACATTATTTGGACAATCAAGTCAAGGAAGTGTCAAGTACAATCTTAACAACACTTCCTTTCTTCTTTTATTTGATACTATTGATAGTAATAATATGGTCTTAGTCACAGGAATCAGCCAAGAGGAAATTAATAACCGCATCATCAAAGGTTACCGGCCAATCCTAATTCTGGGAAGTATCTTACTTCTGATCATCTTTTTAGGAGTGTATCGCTTAATCTTAAGAGGAATCACTCCCTTGCAGAATCTTGTGTCCTTGATGAAGGAAGCAGAAAAAGGAGATTATCTTGTTCGATCTGAGTATAATCACTATGATGAGATTACAAGTTTAGCCAAAAGCTTTAACGCTATGATAAACAGTATTCGCCAAAGGGATCAAGAACTGACCTACTCCCAAGCCATACTAAAGGACAATGAACAAAAGATTAAATATCTGGCTTTCCAGGATCCGTTGACTGGATTATATAATCGGACCAAATTAGTAGAAATTGCCGGTAAGTACATCAGCCGGGCTATTAATGACAAAACTATGGGAGCCGTTATTTTTATTGATCTGGACGACTTCAAAAGGATTAACGATACAGCCGGGCACACCGTTGGTGATGAAGTACTGGTCGCTGTCGGGCATAGACTAAACATGTTTTCCCCTTCTTCGGCGATTATTTCACGCATTGGCGGTGATGAATTTATTATTTTGCTTAGAGATATGGCTTCTATTAAAAATCTTAACGAGATTCTGGAAAATATTTTGAAAGCCTTTGGAAATTTCACACTAATAGGGATAAATAGTTACAATTTGACAGCCAGTGTTGGCGCTGTCATCTTTCCCATGCATGGTACAGAAATTGAGGATTTATTGAAAAAAGCTGATATAAGCATGTATAAAGCCAAGGCCATGGGCAAAAATAGGTACCAGATTTTTGACGAAAGCATTCTTCAAGAATTACTGCAAAAAGTACAGTTAGAGAGCGATTTACGGCAAGCAATCGCTAACAATGATTTAGAACTGTATTACCAACCGCAGTATAGTGCCGACTCCACCCTGCATGGTTTTGAAGCCCTGCTGAGATGGAATAGCCCTAATGGTCCGGTTTCACCGACTGTAGCTGTGGCAATCGCTGAAGAAACCGGTTTGATTATAGCACTGGAGCAATGGGTACTGCGAAACGCATGTCAGTTTGCCATACGCATTAATGCTCATAGCAGTACCGCGGTGAAAATTTCTATAAACATTAAGCACGAGAATTTTGCAAGAAATATCAAGAACATTTTATATGAAACACAGGTTAACCCCCGCCACATTGGTTTGGAGATCACCGAAACCGTTCTTATGGAGTTCTTTGGAGCCAATCAGCAAAAGTTAACTAAGCTAAAACAGTTGGGTTTTGAAGTCTATTTGGATGATTTCGGCTCTGGCTAGTCCTCTTTAGGTTGCCTCCAAAACCTTCCTATCGATTATGTAAAAATTGATAAAATTTTTATTGGAGGGATGTTAGAGTCCAAGAAAAATGGCAATATAGTAGCAACAATTATTGATTTAGTACACAACATGAGATTAACAGCCGTTGCTGAGGGCGTGGAAGAAGAGGAACAGTTAATCTTGCTTAAAGCATACAAATGTGATTTTATCCAGGGATATTATACTGGCAGGCCTATGCCATCAGAACAGGCTATGGAGCTCGTAAAACCCATGCATGAGTGTTGACAAACATAAAACTGAGTGATACATTTATTATCATGATTAATAAAAAGAAATTTATAGATGCAGTGGAATAAATAACCTTCAGCGGTGAATATGCTGCCAAAATTGGACAGCCAGTCATGTACATCACAGAAAGAGCCGTATTTGAACTTCGGAACGATGGAGTCTGTTTAACAGAAATAGCGCACGGTATCGATCTTCAAACACAGGTGCTGGACCTGATGGACTTCAAGCCAAAGGTGGATGGGGTACCAAAGATCATGGACAGCAAAATATTTTCGTGATGAACCTATGGGCTTAAAATAATTTCTTAGAGAAGAGAAGAAAAGAGAGGCTTGGCATCAATTGGCGCTAAGCCTCTCTTTTCTTACGGTTTTTACGGGACATACTCAACGTGGCGCCAGCCACTTTTTTGTTGCCGGAAATTCTGTAATCGACTATTTATTCTTAAATTTAGCAGGTCTTTTTTCGAGGAACGCCATCATGCCTTCCCTTCTGTCCTCAGAACTGTAGGGAGCAACCAAGGCTTCTCCCTCATATGCTATGCCAGTCTTTATATCAAGATTGATACCGTTATTTATTGATAATTTAGCTGCCCGGATTGCAATAGGCGCTTTCGCCATTATCGTCTTGGCAACTTTTTCAGTTGTTCCCATTAACTCTTCGGCGGCAACAACTTTTTCAACCAGACCGATTCTGTATGCTTCATGAGCATCGATCATTTCCGCGGTCATAATCAAATACTTACCCATGCCTTTCCCTACAAGCCGCGGAAGTCTCTGTGTGCCTCCAAATCCGGGGATGATCCCCAAGTTGACTTCGGGCTGCCCGAATTTTGCGTTTTCCGATGCAACTCTTATATCACAAGCCATAGCGAGTTCACATCCTCCACCGAGAGCATAACCGTTGACCGCTGCTATAACTGGTTTATCAAGGGCTTCAATTTGATTCATCACATTCTGTCCCTTGATCATCATCGCTCTGCCTTCAAGAGTTGAGAGATTAACCATCTCAGCGATATCCGCACCGGCTACAAAGGCTTTGCCTTCTCCGGTTAAAATTACACTTTTCACTTCAGGGTCATTGTCAGCAGCGGTAAAAGCAGCATGTAGATCGTCCAGAACTTCATTGCTCAGAGCGTTAAGGGATTTTGGTCTGTTTACAGTTATGTAAGCAATTCCGTCCTCAATTTCATAAAGTTAATTCTGATACATAATCACTACTTCCTTTCAAAATATTATAGTTTTGGTCTTTTGAAATTATAACGAGACAAAGATATCCGAATTTCATTCATTCATCTTAGCACCGCGGATTGTTATTGTCAATTGCTCCACAAAATCTAGAATATCAGGTTATTTCATCAATTGGAAAAGGTCAATCTTGTGATAGAATGATAAGCAGCTTTCCTGATTTATGGCTGATTTTAGCTTTGGCATCTATGAATTCATTGCTGATCCCTAATGTGCAGCTGTGATTCAGCTTTCGATTGGTCAATGGGTATTTGACCCCCGTAATGGTGATACCATCACATACTTCACTATATGATAAAAGAGATAGCTTATACCCATCTAATCTTTGGATTGTTATGCTTCCGGGATTTCGCAGAGTTGTGCGGTTTCTCCCGTCAAGAATCCAAATCGACTTGCCATTATCTATAGCATGGGACATGACCTGCAGGTTTGCGACTGTGTGATCCAGCCTGCCGCCAAGTCCCCCGAGAATATAAAATTCATTAAATCCTTGTTTGATCCCGTACATCAAACATATCATTGTATCAGTGTAGTCCTTTTCAATCTCTTGACGGAAGACGCGGCATCCATTGCCTGAACTGGAATTCTCTAAGTCATCATAGTTCAATGAATCGAAATCACCAATCAAGACATCAGCTCGGATTTCTTCTGTGCATGCATGTGAATAGCCTCCGTCCGCACAGATGATAAAATCATCATCACAAAAATCAAAGAATTCCCTTAGCCGTGCGGATTGACAGGAGGTGATTATTATACATCTACTCACCGAACTCACCTCTATTTCGCGACAGCACGCAATGCTTTGTCAAAGTCTTCAATAATATCGTCAATATCCTCTATCCCTACTGAAACCCGTATCATTTCAGGCAAAACTCCTGATTCAATCTGCTGCTGCTCGGAAAGCTGCCTGTGTGTCGTGCTGGCCGGATGCAGAATGCTTGTACGAAGATCGCCGAGATGAACCACCATATGCACAAGATCCAGATATTTTATCAATTCTTTTCCGGCACTTGAACCTCCCTTAATTCCAAAGCACAGAATACCGCTTACACCTTTAGGCATATATTTTTTAGCTAATTCATAATAGGGATCGCTTTTTAATCCGGGATATTTCACCCAATTCACACAAGGGTGCATTTGGAGGAATTCAGCTAATTTTAAAGCGTTTTCGCTGTGACGTTCCATTCTTAAATGAAGGGTCTCCAGACCAAGATGAAACATAAAGGCGTTAAAAGGGCTTGGAGCACAGCCATAGTCTCGCAGAAGATGGGTTCGGGCTTTCACGATATAGGCGGATGCACCAAAAATTTTTACATATTCCAGCCCATGATAGCTCGGATCGGGTTCCGTCAGACCGGGGAATTTCCCGTTATTCCAATTAAAGCTGCCGCCGTCGATCAGGATTCCGCCCAAGCTTGTGGCATGACCGTCGGTATATTTTGTTGTTGAATGAACAATGATATCAGCGCCATGTTCAAAAGGACGGCATAGATAAGGAGTTGCAAGGGTATTGTCCACAATAAAAGGGACATCAAGCTGCTTTGCTATGGAAGAAAATTTATCGAAATCAAGAATATTCATACCGGGATTAGCAATTGTTTCACCGAAAAGAACCTTTGTATTAGGTCTGGCACAGGCGAGGATAGTTTCCTTGTCTGCATCAGGATCTACAAAGGTAAAATCAATGCCCAGCTTGCGCAGAGAGACGTCGAATAAATTAAACGTGCCTCCGTAAATACTGGAAGAAGCTATCACATGATCGCCTGCCTGGCAGATATTGAGAATAGAAAACATACAGGCGCTTTGACCTGAGGAAACCGCTAAAGCCCCAACTCCGCCTTCTAAAAGATTCATTTTCCCTTCAAAAGCTTCAGATGTTGGATTTCCAAGCCTTGTATAGAAAGAGCCATCCGCCTTCAAATCAAAGAGATCCGCTACATAATCGGGATCATCATAAGAAAAGGTTGTACTTTGAACAATGGGCAATACCCTCGGTTCACCTGATTTTGGATTGTAAGTTCCTTGAACACAATTAGTATTCATTCTATATTTTGTCATATTGGATCCTCCTGGAATTATATTAGATTATTTTATCACAAATTTAGCTTAGTTAATATTAGAATTCTAATAATTCTCTGAATGTGCAGGAGTGTAAGGCGTAAGGGGGTATTGTCACATCCGAGGCGGCAATACCCCTATACCCGGCAAAAAGGCTGTAAAACAGTAACCTTAAGTATTATCGTCTAAATAAATCATTTAAATACCTCTTGCTATTAGAGAAACCATTTATTATACTATATATAGAGCATGAAATATACAACATTAGACTTTTAATAGGGGGGATGTCGATGAATGATAAAATAATTAAAGTATTAAGTGAGAAAGTGGACCCTGTGTTGGCATCTCATTTTGGCGGAATCAAATTGACTGCATTTAAAGATGGAATTGCATATGTGAAAATGACAGGTGGATGCAGTACCTGTCCTTCAGCCCAATTTACCATTGAAGACGTTGTAAAAGATATGGTAATTCAAGAGATCCCAGAAGTGAAAGACGTTGTTTTGGATTTAAGTGTCGGTGAAGATCTTTTGGATATGGCTAGAGAGATTCTAAAAAAAGAAAAATAGGTTCATTTTCCTCCAGACAACATGGTTAAGGAATAACAATTATTTCATCCAAAGATATGTCAATAATTCATTAATCAGTAATTCGGTAATCAGTAATGAAGTAATGTGTAAGGAGTGATTTAATCATGACATTAATGAACGGAGCTCAATATATAGAGAGCTTAAGAAAGCTTAATACAAAAGTGTACTTGTTCGGTGAGGAAGTAAAAAACTGGGTGGATCATCCAATGATCAGACCCTCAATTAACTGCTTAGCTATGACATACGAATTGGCGCATGATCCTATGTATGCTGACTTGATGACAGCCAAGTCCAATCTTACGGGTAAAACAGTAAACAGATTTTCGCACCTTCATCAGAACACTGAAGATCTGATAAAAAAAGTTAAGATGCAGAGGCTGCTTGGTCAAAAGACGGCATCCTGCTTCCAGAGATGTGTAGGAATGGATGCGTTCAATGCAGTATTTTCTACGACTTATGAAATGGATAAGAAATATGGCACAGAATACCATGAACGTTTTAAAAAATATCTTATATATATTCAGGATGAAGATCTGGTTGTAGATGGTGCTATGACTGATCCAAAGGGTGACAGGAGTTTAGATCCAAGCCAGCAGGCTGACCCTGACCTGTTCCTTCGTATCGTTGAAAAAAGACCTGACGGAATTGTAGTCAGAGGGGCAAAATGTCATCAGACCGGCTCAATTAATTCTCATGAGCATTTAATCATGCCAACTATAGCCTTAAAAGAAACAGATAAGGCATATGCGGTATCCTTTGCGATCCAGTCTGATGTGCCAGGCATCTTCATGGTTTACGGACGACAGTCCTGTGACACCAGAAAAATGGAAGAGAATGCGGATGTAGATCTTGGAAACAGGAAGTTTGGAGGACAGGAAGCATTAGTTGTGTTTGATGATGTTTTCATTCCAAATGAAAGGGTCTTCATGTGTGAAGAATATGACTTTGCAAGCATGCTTGTAGAAAGATTTGCCGGATATCACAGACAGTCCTACGGCGGATGCAAGGTAGGAGTAGGTGACGTTATAATAGGCGCGGCAGCTCTTGCAGCCGATTACAACGGAGCACAGAAAGCTTCCCACATTAAGGATAAGCTTATCGAAATGACACATCTGAATGAAACATTATATTGCTGTGGTATTGCATGCTCTGCTGAAGGATACCCAACAGAATCAGGGATATATCAAATCGATTTACTCCTTGCCAATGTATGCAAGCAAAATGTTACAAGATTTCCATATGAAATCGTAAGACTTGCGGAAGATATTGCCGGAGGTCTGATGGTTACCATGCCGTCAGAAAAGGATTTTAAATCGGATTTAAAAGTTGGGCAGACAGGGAAGTCTATAGGCGAATGGTGCAATAAGTTTTTTACCGGTGCTCCGGGAGTTACCACAGAAAACAGAATGCGTATATTGCGCTTCTTGGAAAATATTTGTCTTGGAGCATCTGCAGTAGGTTACAGGACGGAATCTATGCATGGTGCAGGATCCCCGCAGGCACAAAGAATAATGATAGCGCGTCAGGGAAATCTCAATCACAAGAAAGAGCTTGCTAAGGAAATAGCCGGAATCAAAGAATAACTATTGTTTGCATGAATATTTAAAGAACCGTCGAAGGTATTTCGGCGGTTCTTAAATGATTTTAGTAAATAATTGGAGGGAAATGCTATGGATTGGAAACAATTATATAATGAACGACTTTGTACGGCAGCAGAAGCGGTCAATAGTATAAAATCAGGTGATAAAATTGCATTTGCCCATTGCGTTGCAGAGCCTGCTGTGCTGGTAGATGCAATGGTTGCCAATGCCAAGACATATAAAAATGTAGAGATAAGCCACATGGTTTCCCTTGGAAAGGGTGAATACAGCAAAGCTGAATATAAGGAAAATTTTAGGGTGAACAGCTGGTTTGCAGGTCCATCTGTTCGAGGTTGCATTGCAGAAGGTCACGGTGATTTTACACCAGTATTTTTCCATGAAATACCGGCTTATATAAGAAAAGGAATATTCAAATTAAATGTCTTTATGCTTGCTGTTTCTCCGCCGAATGAACACGGGTTTTGCTGTGTGGGTGTTTCCTGCGATTATACGATGCAGGCCATTGAATCAGCCGATATAGTTCTTGCGGAAGTAAATGATCAGGTTCCGGTAGTATATGGTGATGCCTTTGTACATGTGAGCAAAATTGATAAATTCGTTGAATCTTCACGTCCATTGCCTGAAATTGCGCTGCCGCATATTGGCGAAACTGAGCTTGCAATCGGCAAAAACTGCGCAGAGCTCATTGAAGACGGAGCCACATTGCAATTGGGTATAGGCGCCATCCCTGACGCAGTACTTCAGGCATTAAAGGACAAAAAGGATCTTGGTATTCATTCGGAAATGATATCTGATGGAGTAGTTGACTTGTACGAGGCAGGTGTTATAAATAATGCTCAAAAAGGAATCAATAAAGGAAAGATGGTAGTTACCTTCCTGATGGGCACTAAGAGGCTATATGATTTTGTAAATCATAATCCAGCGATCGAGATGCGCACTGTTGATTATGTAAACCATCCGGTGATTGTTGCGCAGAATACAAAGTTGATAAGTATCAATTCATGTATTTCTGTAGATTTTATGGGTCAAGTAGTATCTGACAGCATAGGCATTACTCAGTTCAGCGGTGTTGGGGGACAGGTAGACTTCATCAGAGGCGCATCTATGTCACTTGACGGCAAGGGTATCGCAATCATTGCTATGCCGTCGGTAACTAAGAAAAAAGACGGAACGCTTATTTCTAAGATCACTCCTTATATCGACCAGGGAGCCGCGGTGACCACCTCAAGAAACGATGTGGATTATATAGTTACCGAATATGGAGTTGCTCCGTTAAAAGGCCAGACCCTGAAGAACCGAGCCAGAAGCTTGATCAAAATAGCTCATCCTGATTTCAGAGAAGAACTGAAAATAGAATTTGAGAAAAGATTCAACGCAAGGTATTAATCAGAATTTGAAGGAGCATTAAGGGCAGAGTTGTCCGGTGATAGGAGGATAAAAATGCAAGCATTAAAAATAGTTCCAAAAATCTTTTATTTTGAAACCTTTAAAGAATTTCACGATGAATTCCAGGTGGGAAAGGACGATCTGGTCGTTACCAATGAATCGCGGTATAAACTATTTATCGAGCCTCTTGGAATCGAAACCAACGTGATTTATCGGAAAAAATACGGCGAAGGAGAACCATCCGATGAAGTGATCGACGCGATTGTCCGAGATATGAAGAAATATAACTTCAAGAGAATCATTGCATTCGGAGGCGGCTCAATAATAGATATCTGCAAAGTGCTGGCTTTGGATGTACCTGAAAAATCTATTGACCTGTTCACAGGAAAAGCAACTCCCAAAAAGATAAAGGAACTGATAGCTGTTCCGACCACCTGCGGAACCGGAAGTGAAGTAACGAACGTTGCGATTGCAGAATTAAAATCATTACAAATAAAGAAGGGCATTGCTGTTGAAGAAACATATGCTGATTATGCAGTACTTATTCCTGAAACGGTAAAAGACCTTCCTTATAAATTCTTTATAACAAGCTCTATGGATGCATTGATTCACGCAGCCGAATCATTTTTATCACCAAAGGCGTCTCCTTTTACCGAAATGTATTCATTAAAGGCAATTCAAATGATAATGGACGGCTACAAGGAAATAGTTGCAAAAGGCGAGGATGAGAGATTGAATCATCTCAAGGATTTTATACTTGCTTCCAACTATGCCGGAATTGCATTTGGAAATGCAGGCTGTGCCGCGGTTCATGCGTTATCATATTCTATCGGCGGAGCATTCCATGTGGCTCATGGTGAAGCCAACTATCAGTTTTTTACTGAAGTATTTAAAATGTATGTGAAAAAAGAACCCAAAGGTAAAATCATTGAAGCCACAAAAATATTTGCCGATGTTCTTGAAATGGATGCGAACGGAGACGTATACGGAGAATTGGAAAAATTCCTGAACAAGCTGATCGTAAAGAAGCCTCTGAGAGAATATGGGATGGTTGAGATTCAAATCGATGAATTTACAACATCTACGATAGAAAATCAGCAGAGATTGCTCGCTAATAATTATGTATTTCTGACAGAGGTAGATATCAGAGAAATTTTTGCAAATCTTTATTATTAACAGAACCATTATAAAACCCGAATATTACATATAAAGGGGCTGTCGCAGAACAGAATTTAAGATTTTGTTTTGCGACAGCCCCTTTTCCGGCATCGAGCGCCTCAACCAAGGCGCACTCAGATATTTTCATTTCCGTTCCAGATTTCATGAGCCTTAACAGCTTGTTCTTTCAGCATCAGACTGCCGCTGATTCCCCTGATGCCTAACTCCTCGGTGTATTGCAGCAATAGAGTTTTCTGTGGGTTGTATATTAAATCAATAACGACGTTAGTATTGATATCTTCTTTCGGTAATGGAGAAGCATCTACATTCGGATACATCCCAACAGGTGTACAGTTGATCAATATGTCGTTTTTGGTTTTGGCTTCCTTATAGAATTCATAAGAAATGGTGTAGTTTCCATGAAAACTGTGTTTTCCTCTGCTTACAATGGTCAAATCATAGATTCCAAGGTCAAGAAGTGCCGTTACGACTGCTTTGGCAGATCCGCCAGATCCGAGAATCACAGCCCCTTTTCCCTTTACAACAACATCATAATGTTCAAGTAACGCAACGAAGCCGTGATAGTCGGTATTGAAGCCTTTTGCCTTGCCGTTTTCAAATGATACAGTATTTACCGAGCCTATATATTTAGCTTTCTCCGAAATCTCGTCTAAGAGAGAGAGCACTGTTTCTTTATATGGAATTGTTATATTGACGCCCCGGTATCCTGAATTTTTGAGATTATTGAAATCTTTGGCAAAGGTTTCCCTTGAAAACTCCAGTAATTCATACGTGCCATCAACCTCGTGTTTACTCATTATTTCTCGGTGTATTTGAGGGGACTGGCTATGTGATAGTTTTTCTCCTACGAGCCCGAGTTTAAACATTGATTTGACCTCCAAAAACGTAGTATCTATGGTGCTTAAGATAATATCTGCAATAGCTTCTCTTTACTCGATTAAAGCTCTGAATTCTGATTTTTCTAATGGATAAATAAACCCTTTGCCTATTTTTTCCAGAAGTATTAGATTCATTTTATTACCGCGGCGTTTCTTATCTCTCATCGCTGTTTCAGCCAATAGTTTTCTATTGATATTCTTAGGCAGTGCAAAAGGCAGTCCGTATTCTTGAAGAATCTCCTTAAGTGTGGATGATGTATTTATGGCAGTCAGCCCCATAGCCTCACTATGTACCGTTATGGTATACATTCCTATGGCAACAGCCTGACCATGGCCATAAGTACCGTAATCAAAAAGGTGTTCTAAAGCATGTCCGATGGTGTGTCCGAAGTTAGAAAGCATTCGGATTCCCTGATCTTTTTCATCCTGTTCAATAATGTTCTTTTTTATCAGGCAGCATCTGTAGATAATTGATTCGATAAGATTTGTGTCACGCAGCGTACTCATTCTTATAAGATCAGAAAAAAGATCGGCATCGGCTACACAAGCATATTTTATGACTTCCGCCATACCATTCGCCATATGATAATCTGAAAGTGTCTTGATAAAATCCGGATCAATATATACATATGAGGGCTGATAGAAGGTTCCGATTAAATTTTTGCCTTCTGGCATATTGACAGCGGTTTTACCGCCGATGCTGCTATCAACCTGTCCAATCAATGTGGTAGGTATTTGCACAAAATCAACACCGCGTAAAAACGTTGATGCCACAAATCCTGCAATATCACCAATAACTCCTCCGCCAAAGGATACGATGACATCGTTGCGTGTAAGCTGGAAATCGATCAATTTTTTGTATATATATGTAAGGCTGTCGAAAGATTTACTTGAGTCTCCTGCAAGGAGAGTGATTATTTCCCATTCATTCTGAGATTTTGTCAGCTGTGTTTTTAAGGTTTCTCCGTAGACATCCATTAAATAATCATCTGTAATCAAAGCGATTTTTTTTCCTGGAAAATGTTCGCCAAGAGTTTTCCCAATAATAGAAAATAATCCGCTTTCCATAATCACAGGATACTTACGGCTATTAATATTAATAGTCAAGTTATATTTCATATGCATGCCTCCTTTTGTCTTTGTCTAATTTGATATTATTATTAAATAGTATACACTAATATGGAAAAATTAGCAAACGAGGTTCAGGAAAAAGGAGAGACCGGAGACCGGGAGGAGATGATTGGCTGTCTCCGTCAAGCAGCCAATTATATCTTGTCAGCCAATCATCTTTTGGTCTCTGCTCTTCTAAGTTATTTTTAAAAAGGCAATGAAAACATGAATTTTGATTTGTAGATTTCTACTGATTATATTATAATATAATTGTTTGAGAAATGCTGATAAGGAAAGTGAGATTAAACATGGAGCAAAATATAATCGTATATGAAAGCTGCAGTAATATTAGAGCGTTGGCAAGAAATTCTCTGGCGGGAAGGTGGGGCTTAGCCCTCATGGGAACATTTGTGTATTTTGCATTAACCACAATTCCTGTTCTCCTGTTGAATGCCATTTTTGCTGAAAATGAATCAACCCAGGCCGGCATCTCATCTGTTTACAGTCTGGTTATTTCAGGTCCTATGCTCCTTGGATATGCAATGTTCTGCATTTCAATATTCAGAAAAAGAGAAACCTCGCCTGCAGAAGTTTTCTACGGCTTTGAACGTTTTGCAAAGGCATTTGGATTATATATCGTAATAACGATATTTACCCTGCTATGGACATTACTGTTTATTATACCTGGAATCATCGCTTCTATCCGGTACAGCATGAGCTTTTATATACTTGCCGATAATCCTGATATTGGAATCATGGAAGCAATTAACAGAAGCAAAGCAATGATGCGAGGAAATAAATGGAAGTTTTTCTGTCTGAATCTAAGCTTTATTGGATGGGCATTTCTCTGCGTGTTTACATTTGGCATAGGTTTATTATGGCTGCTTCCTTATGTTGAAAATGCATTGATCGCCTTCTATGACATAGCAAATGGAAGCCTTAGATCTGTAAGAACGCTTGAAGCAAATACATCACTGTTCAATGAGAGCGAAGATACGAATATTTAGCTTTGACTGAACTTCTGGGTCAATTCAAGTCTCAAAGAATCTATTTTTAAGAAATCCATATTTGGTACATAATATTGTTCCAGTTTATCATGCTCTTTTTTTGCTTGCGCCAGGCAATAAACAGATTTTTCCAACAACTCTCTCATTTTTATTCGGCTGTCTTCAAGTATAGGCTCCTGATATTTGATTATATCATAGCGAATAATATTATCTAAATTGATGACCTCAACCTCCGCCGGATTCTCTGATAAATCTATGGTGTGGTAAAGATTTGACGTTATAAAAGCTAAACGAAGCTCTGGAATAAGAAGATGTTCAAGCTTTGTAGATGGCTTCATCGGGCAATAGTAGCCTTCTACATTCAAGCTCCGATACACAGCTCCCTCCATGAATAAATTCAGCATTCTCTCACTGCTCACGCCTATAGGAGCCTTAATAAGGTAAATCTTTTTATATCCGCTCAATAAAGTATCAATAAAGTTTTCAAAACCAGTGGGAGTAATAGCACTGGCAAAGTACTTTTTTATGTCTCCCTGATTTAAACAGATTTCTCTATGTATCAGCTCATCACCGATAATCTTTGCTGCTAGCTTATACAGCTCTTCATTCTTTATAGCTGACTCATAGATGCTGAAAAGGTTATCATACATTTTCCCTGCCGCCGCCAGATAATTGTATGCTCTTCCAAAAATGCTCCTGACTCTCTCACTGTTTCTGATAACAGCATTTCGGTTTTTGCGTATACCTTCCTCGTCCCAATAATCTCCTAAATGAATGATAGAGTCAACGGCTCCCGGATTGATGGGGTCTACAACGTGAGGGGCAGTTCCATCGATCATTGCAATTTTTTTATCGCGCAGCACTATGCCGTCCAAAGAGCTGTTATCAGAAGAACAATGCATGAAATCCACATTGTGACCTTTCTGAAGCATTGATTCTCCAATTTTTTTCATAAATGTAGATTTTCCTACGCCAGGCCCGCCCTTGATACAAATTATTCTATCTGCCTCTTCCTGACTAAGTATGTATTGATAATAAGAGAAAAAACCTTCCGGAGTATTGTTTCCCGGATACATATGCCTTTCAATACCTGCCATATTTATCATCCTTTCTATAACACTTCCATTCATGATATGACGGAAAGCGTCCTAATGTGTTTACTAAATACACCCTGCGTGTCCCTTATTACTGTTCACAGCCTTTGGCTCCGTGTCGGCTGAAATCAGGCAGTCAGGGTTTAGGGCATTCTTTAAGCGCTATGTACGCTTTATTCCGCTATGTTCAGGCTGTCAAACAAACCATGCCGCAACCGCGCTTGACAGCAACT
Organism: Eubacteriales bacterium; assembly: GCA_028706405.1. Classification (GTDB taxonomy): domain Bacteria; phylum Bacillota; class Clostridia; order Peptostreptococcales; family Anaerovoracaceae; genus Anoxybacterium. The sequence goes on along the minus strand of JAQWBM010000005.1, from coordinate 29,268 downwards.
GAACATGCTTGTTCAATTTCAGCTAAGAGTGGCACAAAACCTCTCCAACGCCTGATTTCAGCCGCATACGGCGCCAAAGACTTTGAACAGTAACTGTCCCATATTATGCCCGTTATCAAAATCAATAATACATTGATAACAAGCAAAAAAAGTATTATAATAAATAAGAATCTGGATGAATCAAACAACTATTAAACAAAATCAATTGATAATAGATACAGAATAAACATGACGAAGGAGATCTGAATGAGCCAAAGCTTTATACCGCTTCTCTTTGCGGGAGACATAAATGTGTACAGCGTTGCAAGGGCTTTCCACGAACAATACGATATAAAAGCCAGCGTGTTTGGAAAATACCTCAGCGGTCCTTGCGCGGACAGTAAAATTATGAATTATATTGCAAACCCCAAAATTGATCAACAGGACATATTCCTTGAGGCTGTTAATGAATTTGCCGAAAAGAATAAAGAACAAATAATTCTTGCGATTGGTTGCGGCGACAGTTATGTGCAGCTTCTCAGCCAAAATAGGGACAACTTCCGCGAAAACGTTATCGCACCCTATATCGATATTGAACTGATGAACAATCTGATTCATAAGGAGAAATTCTATAACCTGTGCCAAGAATCAGGCATTAATTATCCTGACACTTTTGTGCATAGAAAAGAGCTTGAAAAGAACTTTGAACTGCCATTTGAAGCGCCGTTCATAATCAAACCTTCCAACGGAATTGAATACTGGAAACACCCTTTTGCATCACAGAAAAAAGTCTATAAAGCCGGGAGCAGGGAAGAGCTTTTACGTATCCTGGATGATATTTACGGTGCAGGCTATGATGATTCCATCATTATACAGGATTTTATCCCGGGTGATGATACTTATATGCGTGTTTTGACCAATTATTCCGATCGTAACGGCAATGTAAAGCTTATGGCATTAGGTCACGTGTTGCTGGAAGAGCATACGCCTCATGGTATAGGAAACCATGCAGTCATTATTACTGAACACAATGAGGAAATCGCTGAACGATTTAAGAAGCTTTTGGAAGATATGCATTATATAGGATTTTCAAATTTTGATATAAAGTACGATCAAAGGGATAAAAAGTACAAGGTCTTTGAAATCAACACAAGACAAGGAAGAAGCAATTATTATGTTACTGCTGCAGGACAGAATATAGCAAGATATCTTGTAGAAGATTATATTGAACAAAAACCGCTTGATTTAAAAGTGGTCACGGAGAAATCTCTTTGGTCAGTAGTACCGAAAGGAGTTGCCTTCCGATATATCAAGCCGCAGGAATACAAAACTGAAATGCGCGCTCTGATTAAGTCGGGACAATACGTCAATCCGCTTTTTTACAAAAAAGACAAAGGGTTTCTGAGGACGCTGAGATTACTAAAATCACAATTGGGGCATTATTATAAGTATAGGAAACACCTTGGAAGACAAAACTAAAAGAGGAAAAGATTTATGTGGATCGACAACAGAATGATTCTCGGCGTAATCGGTGGCATGGGTCCTTTGGCCACTCAGCTTTATTATAAACTAATTATCGAAAAAACGGATGCGAACTGTGACCAGGAACATATTAATATGATCATCCTAAGCCATGCGACTATGCCGGACAGAACAAAGGAAATCCTGGAGGGACGAAGTGAAGAACTGCTGGATCTTCTAATAAAGGATGCAAAGATGCTGGAACATAACGGTGCGGGAGTGATCGCAATTCCATGTAACACGTCCCATGTATTAATGGACAAGCTTCAAAAGAGTGTAGGCATAAAGATCATCAATATGGTAGAGGAAACAGTAAGACATATAACAAACACATTTTCAGAGCAGGATCTGCGGATAGGAATTCTGGCAACAGACGGAACAATTAATACCGGTTTATATCAGAAGGCACTTGAGAAGCAGGGAATCTATCCGGTCATTCCCGGCGCAGATTCGCAAAAACTGGTGATGAAATTGATTTATGACGGAGTAAAAAACGGCGGAGATATCGATATTTCTGATTTCATAATGGTACAGGAGGAGCTATTTGAAAAGAAATGTCATGGTGCGATCCTTGCCTGCACAGAATTATCCTGCCTTCGAGAGATGTATGAATTACCTCCTTATTACATAGATACAATGGTCATACTTGCAGAAAAGTCAATTCTCGCCTGCGGCGGGAAAATCAAATAAACGAAAGAACAAGGAGCAGAAAAGATGGAAAATTCACCTCACAGTATAAATGATTATTTGAATCAACTGAAATCTAATAATTTGCTCAAGGAATATCAAATTGCGCCGGAAGAGCTTACGCAGCCGATTCACCACATCTCATACAACTCGATGGATATGGCGGAGAATACGTTATTTGTCTGCAAGGGCAATCATTTTTCCGTTGACTATTTAAAAGATGCCGTTAAAAATGGGGCCATCTGCTATATCAGTGAAATACGATATGATCTTGCGCCGAACGATACAATCTCTTATATTATTGTGAGCGACATACGCAAAGCCATGGCATGTATTGCGGATCTCTATTACAACAAAGTATGGAAGGATTTAAAACTTATTGGGATCACAGGAACAAAGGGAAAATCCACGACAGCCTATTTCATGAAATTTATTTTAGATGGATATTTAAAAGAAAATAAGCGGCCTGTAAGTGCTATTATATCAGGAATTGACAACTATGACGGCGTTATTAATGAGGAATCACATCTTACTACTCCGGAAGCTATGGAGCTTCATAAGCATTTTAATAATGCGGTGAAAAGCGGTATAGAATATCTGAGCATGGAAGTATCCAGTCAAGCCTTGAAATATGGCAGAACTTTGGGAGTAACCTTTGATGTGGGGTGTTTTTTGAATATCGGCGAAGATCACATAAGTGAATTGGAGCACAGCAGCTTTGATGATTATCTGGAATCGAAGCTGAGGCTTTTCAGCCAATGTGAGAAAACCTGCGTGAATATCAACAGCGACCATATCGACCGCGTGATGGAAGCATCTAAGGCATGCCCTCATGTTGTAACATTTGGTTTAGACGAAAAGGCGGATGTTTACGGATACGATATTGTAAAAACAGGAAAAACCATAAGGTTTAAAGTAAAAACAAAGGACTTCGACAAGGAGTTTAAACTTACCATGGCAGGCTTATTTAATGTTCAAAACGCATTGGCTGCCATAGCAATATCACAATGCCTGAATATACCAATGTCTTATGTTGCGGCAGGGCTTAAGAAGGCAAGAGTCAGCGGCAGGATGGAAGTATACACCGGCAAGAAAAGGAAAATCCAGGTTATTGTCGATTATGCCCACAATAAAATGAGCTTTGAAACGCTGTTCCAGTCCACTCTTCGAGAATACCCCAACAAGAAGATCAGCATAGTGTTCGGATGCCCGGGGAAAAAAGCCCTTGGACGCAGAAAAGAATTGGGTGAGATTGCCGGAAAGTATTCTGATCAGGTTTACATTACTGAAGAGGATGCGGGAGAAGAGCCCGTTTTGAAAATTTGTGAGGAAATAGCCCAACACCTGAAGATGCAGGAGGGACGCTATTTGATCATACCGAATCGTGAAGATGCAATCAGAGAGGCAATTGCAAGGGCTGATGACAATACGGTTGTGCTGATTACGGGAAAAGGCAGGGAAACAAGACAAAAACGAGGGGTTCAGTATATAGATACGCCTTCTGACGTGGAGTATGTGAAAAAGTATTTAGTTTAAAGTTCGGCGCCCTCTTCAAAGTCTTCTCCGTCTATCACAGGAAATTCTTTATCAATGAGACCTTCTTCATATAAATCATCGTCCTCCTCTATGATTTCTTCGTATTCTTCATCAAGCGTTGCATCGAATGAAATCGAGTATTCATCGATTTCATAATCCAGGCAGTCGCTGAAATCATATATGTGTTGATCTTCACTTAACTTTTCAAGCCTGAAAAGGGATAAGGACTCGCTGATGGTCACATCAGCTTCCTTACCGTCGCGTATCCGCTTTATATGGACAAGCCCGTCGAAAATATACCAGCTTCTAAATTTATACAATTCGTCTACATATGCAATGCGGTCCTCTTCGGTATCATTGGCATTTTTTAACAGGCCTAACAGCGCCTGCCTTATAGTGTTCAACATTGTGTATATTTCAATTCCGTCATCAGGGATCCCATGCAAAATGTCTTCAAAGTAATTGTCTGTCAAATCAATCAAAGTCTCTGAATCTGCTTCCGCAAGGAATTTATAAAATAACTCATAAGGAATCTCTTCGTCACACTCGATCAGAGAGACGAAGTGCTCAAAATACTCGAATTCATCAGGAGATTCAATCTCAAGCATATCTAACAGTTCGTTATAATCCATTTTAGCACCTCATTTGTGGGGTTTCCAGGTCAAAGCTCTTAAATACGACCTTAAATCCCGAGTTTTCAAAAATTCTGTTAATCATATTGACGAAGTTCTCTGACAAGTCACTTGCATAGAACGTATTGTCAAAAACAGGTTCATCGGAAAAGATATCCTTTGCCTTAAGTTCGGCTATAATGCTTTGTATTATTTCCGCTGATGGATTAATAATTCTCAATCCGGAATATATTTTTCCGATATTTTTCCGAATCAGTGGGTAGTGAGTACAGCCCAATATAAGCGTATTGATTTTATTATAGGATATGAAGTGATCCAGATAATATTTGATTGACAAATCCATAATCTCATTTTGTATAATGCCCTCCTCGATCAGTGGAACAAGGGCAGGGCTGGGGGTTGAATAAAGATTAAGCTTCGGGTTCAGATTATATATCAGCTTTTCATAAGCTTTGCTTTTTATCGTTACTTTCGTGCCCATAACACCGATATGGTCTTGCTCATTACATGTTTCTGCAGTGACCTTAGCCGTTGGCTCAATGATCCCTATGATTGGAATTTGGGGATACTTTTGCTGCAGCTCATCAAGACAGGTTGAGCTCACGGTATTACACGCAATGACAATCATCTTTACATTTTCATTTATTAAAAAATCTGCAATTTGCATCGAAAAATTACGAATAGTAGAAATTCCTTTTGATCCGTATGGTGTACGTGCAGTATCTCCAAAATAGATGATTCGTTCGTTAGGTAAAGCTTCCATTAAATAAGGTACGCAGGTCAGCCCTCCGAGCCCCGAATCAAAAAACCCTATTGGCCGGTTATCCATACAATAATCGTGTCCTTTCTATATTGAAGTTCATCCTTCAACTTAATTGGTAACCCTCCGCTTAAGAATCGTGGGGCTGACAACAGTCGTTCAATAATTTTCTATAGTCGAAAACTTGCTATGTATGCGTTATAATAATATTAAAGAATAAAGGTTAAAATGTAAATAGTAAAATATAAAAAGGAGTTTTGTGATGGGAAAAGAAACAAAAACAAGAAGTCAAATTGATCCGAAATATAAGTGGAAAATCAATGATATGTATTCTGAAGAAGAACAGTGGAAGAGTGATTATCAGAAGGTTGAAAATAAGGCAAAGGATTTTGTGGAGTTTTCAGGGAGATTGGGTGAAAGTCCGCAAGTCCTGCTGGAGGCTCTTCAAAAGAAAGACAATATATGGCTTCTGCTGGAAAAGGTTTATGTGTATGCCAGAATGAAAAAAGATGAGGACAACCGAGAAACTAAGTATCAGGCGATGAGCGATAAGGCAAGCTCTCTGATTGCAAAAACATCCTCATACCTTTCATTTTTTATACCTGAGCTGCTGGAAATTCCCGGAGAAAAGCTGAGAAGCTTTATTGATTCGGAAAAAGGATTCAAACAGTATGAGCATGTCATAGATGACCTTATGAGACAAAAAGCACACGTTCTTTCCAAAGCGGAAGAAAGCGTAATGGCACAGATCGGAGAAGTTACAGGCGCTACCAATGTTGTATTTACAATGTTCAACAATGCGGATATTAAATTTGGATCGATCATTGACGAAGATGGTGACGATGTTGAGGTCACACACGGCAGATATTCAGGCTTTATGGAGTCTTATAATAGAAGAGTCAGAAGGGAAGCCTTTGAGCATATGTATGAAGCGTATATCAACTTTAAAAATACGCTTGCGGCAAACTATAACTATAATACAAAAACAGATGTGGTCACTGCAAGAATCAGGAAATATAGCTCAGCCCGTGATGCCGCGCTTTCCGGAGACAATATCCCTCTTAAAGTATATGACAATTTAATCGATACAGTAAACGGTAAATTGGGTCTTATGCACCGGTATATGGAGATAAGGCGCAAGATGCTGCAAGTAGATGAACTCCATATGTACGATATGTATGTACCGCTTGTCGAGATGCCGAAGAAAGATATCCCTTATGAAAAAGCACTGGATATCATGCGGGAAGGACTCTCCCCATTGGGAAAAGACTATATCAGCAAAATGAATCATGGCATCGAAGCAGGATGGATAGACGTTTTTGAAAATGAAGGAAAAACGAGCGGAGCTTATTCCTTTGGAAGCTACGATAGTATGCCGTATATCCTTCTGAATTACAACAACAAGCTAAAGGATGTCTTTACTGTCGTTCATGAAATGGGTCACTCCATGCACTCTTATTACACAAGGCATAACCAGCCTTATGTATATGGCGGACATTCCATTTTTACAGCAGAGGTCGCTTCGACAGTGAATGAATCGCTGCTGATGCAGCACCTGCTCACTGTCTGCAATGACGCGGAGGAGAAAAAATACCTGCTGAATATGCATATAGAAGAATTCAGAACGACCTTATTCCGTCAAACCATGTTTGCCGAGTTTGAGAAGCTGACCCATGAAGCAGTAGAAAATGGAGAGGTGCTGACTGCCGAGTGGCTATGCGAAGAGTATAGAAAACTAAACCGCAAATATTACGGAGAACAGGTCATACATGATTCTCAGATTGAGATGGAGTGGGCCAGGATCCCGCATTTTTACAGGGCATTCTATGTCTATAAATATGCAACAGGTTTTTCTGCAGCTGCTTCCATATCTTCAAAAATTTTGCATGAAGGGAAAACAGCAAGGGATGCATATATTGAGTTTTTAAAGACAGGGGATAGCGATTATCCTATAGAATTGCTAAAAATTGCCGGTGTGGATATGAGCAGACCGGAGCCGATCGCCCAGGCTATGGATGCCTTTGAAAAAAATGTTGTGAGCCTGGAAGAACTGGTGTAAAATGTATAGACCCACTCGTAGGTATTTAAAGGGGGAAACGCTCTAATGAGAATTATTAATGTTTTTGCAAACGATACTGAATTATCTCAGGAAACTGAAAAGCTGTTAAGACAAAAGCTTGATAAAAGTGATTTTTTCGTTCCTCCGGAGTATGATCTCAATGCGGAACTGATTATATGTATAGGCGGGGACGGTTCGTTTTTAGAGACCATTCATAAGTATAATTTCCCATCCATTCCCTTTATAGGAATTAATACGGGTCATTTGGGTTTTTTTCAGGAAGTTTGCCCGGACGGTTTAGATGAATTTATTTTCAAGTACAAGCAGGGTAAGTATGAGACTCAGCACTTAAAGACGGTAAAGTCAGAAGTTTCTACAGCGAAAGGAAAACAGGAATTCATGGGGTTGAATGAGATCCTGGTTAAAGGGGTTAAGTCCCGTCCTGTTCATTTAAACATATCAATAGGCGATAGCTTTATTGAACGCTTCAGCGGCGACGGAATTCTAGTTTCGACTCCGGCGGGAAGCACAGCTTATAACTACTCACTGGGGGGAAGCATAGTTGACCCGCGGTTAAGCTTGTTACAGGTAACGCCTATCGCTCCGATGAACACGACAGCATATCGTTCCTTTACATCGAGCTTGATCCTGCCGCCGTATTTGTCTATCAGGGTCAACCCGGAATACGCAGAGAATAAGGGTAAGGGTCTGTTGATCGTAGCAGACGGGATGGAGCATCTTCTCCAGGAAGCGGAGGAAATAATATTTGAGTTTTCAAATTCAATCATAAAGCTGCTCCGATTTGAAAATACTGACTTCTGGACAAAGGTAAAAAGTAAGTTTATATGATGTAAGAAAAATTTCTACAGTCGGAATTTTTCTGCTTAATCGTTATAATAAAAGCATAGATATGCACTGGGATATAAATAAATGGATATTAATCGGCAAAAATTTGAATATATAATTAAAGAAATGGATAAGGAGCTCCCGGTAAAGGAGCTCTTACAACGTAATTTTAAGTTTTCTTCCAGGTTGATAATAAAGCTTAAGACAAATAATTGTGTATTTAGAAACGGCGTTCCGGTAAAAATGAACGAAAAGGGACATTGTACCGGAGACAGTCTTACTGTGTTCATGCCGGAAGAAACAAGCTCATTTGAACCGGAAAACATTCCTGTCTCCGTTGTTTATGAGGACGATGATCTGTTGATAATCAACAAACAGCCGGGATATGTTGTTCATCCGACAAAAGGTCATCCATGTCATACCATGGCAAACGGAATCATGAAATATATGCTTGATCAAAACCAGCAATACAAGATCAGATTTATCAACCGGCTTGATATGGATACGTCAGGGCTTATGGCTATCGCCAAAAATTCATATTGTCAGGATGATCTGGCCAGGCAAATGAACGAGAACAACGTTATAAAAAAATATTTTGCAATTGTGAAGGGAATGATTGCGGAGGAAAGGGGAACCATAGACCTGCCTATCGATAAATTGTACGAGGAACAGGTAAAGCGTGCAGTCAAGCCGAGCGGTTATCCATCCATAACGCATTACAGAATACTTGAGCGTTTTCAGAGTGGGTATACCATGCTGGAGCTCTTGCTTGAAACCGGCAGAACACATCAGATTCGTGTGCACTTATCTCATATAGGACATCCGATTGTTGGAGATGTGCTTTATGGCTCAGCATCTGTATGGTTAATTGAAAGACAGGCACTTCATGCATCATATTTTTCCTTTCGTCATCCGGTAACAAATAAGTTCATGGAGTTTGAGGCTCCGCTGCCAGAAGACATCAAGCTGCTGATAAAAAAAATAAATAGTGATAAGAAATGTGAGACTGACGTTTACTGATTGCACATAATAACACATCGTTTCATATTATATACGAAATGTGTAATGAAATTTACATGGAGGTGTATAAGGTGGGCGATGAATTTAAACAATGCATGGATAGAGACCGATTTGATAAGTATGACAAGGGTTGCTGCGACAGCGATTTCAGACATGACAATATTTGTAATGACCATGATGACGGCTGGGATTTGGGTAGCTGGCTTCCAATAATTATCATCGTATTTCTACTCTGCGGCGGAACAAACATATTCGGTGGCTTCGGCCACAAAGACGATTTCTGTGGTGATAACACTGGATTTGACGGCAGCTGGTTACTTATCCTGATACTGGTATTCTTCTTACTTGGAAACCAGAAAGATGGAAAAGGCTTTTTAGGCGGACTCTTCTGATAATTTTCGAACAAGCCGATTTAAAAAGCTAAAAAGAATTGCATGTTTCCTTATTGGGCGGCAATTCTTTTTAATCTTCGGTTCGGCAACTTTAGGTAATAATCCCTTGACTCGCATAAAACCAAATAGTACAATATATTAATGTTTTATTTTTTAATCATAATATTGTGTTTATACACAAATAATTTTGTAGTTGATTACATTAATATACAAAGGAGTTGAATTTAAAATGGCGAAAATTTATTATCAGAGTGATTGTAACCTCTCATTATTAGAAGGAAAAACAGTTGCTATAATTGGCTACGGAAGTCAGGGACATGCTCACGCATTGAATTTACAGGATAGCGGTATAAATGTGGTAGTTGGATTGTATGAAGGCAGTAAATCATGGGCACAGGCGGAAGCGGCCGGTCTTAAGGTTGCCACTGCTGCAGATGCAGCAAAAGCCGCAGATATTATAATGATTCTGGTACCGGACGAAAAGCAGGCTGACATATATGCCAACAGCATTAAGCCGCATCTGACAGAAGGCAAGGTATTAGCTTTTGCACACGGATTTAATATACACTTTCTGCAGATCGTACCACCGGCTGATGTTGACGTCATCATGATTGCGCCAAAAGGACCGGGGCACACTGTAAGAAGTGAATACGTTAACGGAAAAGGTGTTCCATGCTTGATCGCCATACATCAGGATGCTTCGGGTAAGGCAAATGATATAGGTCTTGCTTATGCAGCAGGTATCGGAGGTTCCAGGGCAGGCGTTTTAGAAACAACATTCCGTCAAGAAACGGAAACAGACCTGTTTGGTGAACAGGCAGTGCTTTGCGGCGGCGTTACTGCATTAATGGAAGCCGGATTTGATGTATTGGTAGAAGCCGGGTATGATCCGCAAAATGCATACTTTGAGTGTATTCATGAGATGAAGCTGATTGTCGATTTAATTTATGAAGGCGGATTCTCGAAAATGAGATATTCAGTTTCCGATACCGCAGAGTTTGGTGACTATGAGGTCGGTAAGAGAATCATAACGGAAGATACAAAGAAAGAAATGAGAAAGGTTCTGGCAGAAATACAGGATGGTACTTTTGCACGAAGCTGGATAACAGAAAACAAAGTTGGCCGTCCGCATTTCCTTGCTACCAGAAGAAATAAAAGAGAGCATTTGCTTGAAAAAGTAGGAAAAGACTTAAGGAAGATGTATTCCTGGAACGAGGAAGAATAATAATAAAGGTGAGAATATGCTGTTAAAGGGATCTAAAATAATAATGGAATGTCTGATGGAGCAAAAGGTGGATACAATATTTGGGTATCCAGGCGGTCAGATAATGCCTCTTTATGATGCTTTATATGATTATTCGCACAGAACTAAACATATATTGACCAGTCATGAACAGGGAGCGACCCATGCTGCAGACGGCTATGCCCGTTCTACAGGGAAAGCAGGTGTCTGCTTTGCGACCAGCGGACCGGGCGCCACAAATACAGTGACCGGTATCGCAACAGCTTACATGGATTCTGTGCCCCTTGTGGTAATAACAGGACAGGTTCCTATCAGCTCAATTGGTAAGGATTCATTTCAGGAAGTAGACATTGTTGGGGTAACATTGCCCATAACAAAATATAGCTTTTTTTGCCGGACTGTTGAGGATTTAGCTCCCAACATCAGAAAAGCCTTTCAGATAGCCGTAAGCGGCAGACCGGGACCTGTATTGGTTGACGTGCCCAAAAATTTGATGTTGGAGCTTGCCGAATATGAACCATGCAAGCCTGAACATATAGAACGTTGCTGTCCGCCGGATCATCCCGAACAGATTAATTTAATCGCGCAGGAAATCAATGCATCAGAAAAGCCGGTCATATATGCAGGAGGCGGGGTTATCATAGCTGATGCATCCGAAGAGCTTACGGAGCTGGCGAACAAGGCCAATATTCCCGTTATAACCACACTGATGAGCATGGGCTCCTTCGATAGAAAAAACCCTCTTTCTTTGGGAATGGTTGGAATGCACGGTCAGAAGGAAGCGAATATGGCAGTACACCACAGCGATCTGATTATTGCAGTGGGCGCCAGATTCAGTGACAGGGTAACAGGGGATACATCGAAATTTGCAAAAGGCGCCAAAATTATTCATATAGATATTGACGCTTCCGAATTCGGCAAAAATATTCGTTTTGATTATTGTGTCAAATGCGATATTAAAAGCGGGCTGCAGGCTTTGCTTCCTCAGATTGAAGAAACCGAAAGAGTAGAATGGAATAAAAGAATCAATACTTGGAAGAGTGAGAAAAAAAGCAGCGGCAATCAACTAAATTCAAATAATATTTTTGAAACTCTGAACGAGGTATTTGGTGACGATGTAATCATAGCTACGGATGTTGGACAGCATCAAATGTGGACTGCTCAAAAATGGAATTTCAGAAAACCCAGAACCTTTATTACCTCAGGCGGATTGGGGACTATGGGCTTTGGTTTGGGAGCAGCTATCGGAGCACAAATAGGCAACCCTGATAAAAGAATATTACATATCAGCGGAGACGGCAGCTTCCGCATGAACATGAACGAACTTGCAACTATAGCCGCATATGATTTGCCGATTATTACCGTTGTTGTGAAGAATCATGCCCTTGGAATGGTAAGGCAGTGGCAGAAGCTGTTTTTCGATAAAAGATACTCCGCAACTGATCTGCCGGATGTTTTGGAATATGACAAGCTGGCGTCAGCCTTTGGTCTTTACGGCAGACTTGTAAAGAACCGGATGGAGTTCAGAAAGGCTCTGGAGGAAGCTCTGGAAACAGGGAAAGGATCTGTTATCGCATGTGATATTTCTATTGACGAAGATGTCACCCCGATCGTTCCCCCGGGGGAAGCGATCAATAATCAGCTATTAACAGAAACATTGGTGTAAGATTGAGTCAAAGTATTATTAAGAAGAGTGAAAAAACCAGCTGGATAAAAAAAATAAGAAGCTCTCACGGCATAAGCAAAGGTAATCGTCAGAGAGAATATAAACAAGGGATTGCATTTGCAATCCTTTGCACTTTGTTATGGGGAATGCTGCCGGTCTATTGGAAATCTCTTGATCCTATTGACCCGATCTTGATATTGTTTTATAGAATTATACTGGCATTTTTATTATCCCTTATTATGGCAATTATTTTCTATCCATTGGAAGTGATTCTAAGACCATTAAATAATAAAGCCACGCTTAGAACGTTTTTTATTGCCGGGGCTTTGATTTCCCTTAATTGGGGAATCTATATATGGGCAGTTAGCAACGAACAGATTATTCAGACAAGCATCGGGTACTACATAGAACCTTTGATCGTATGCGTCTTCGGGCTCCTTTTTTTCAAAGAAAAATTGAATAGATACAAGCTGATTGCGGTTATTTTCGCGGGCTTGGGAGTTGCAGTGATTCTTATTTATCACGGTCAAATTCCAGTGGTCGCTTTGAGTCTGGCATTTACCTTTGGCACCTATGCCGCGATAAAGAAAAAACTCAGGGTAGACGCAGTTTTGTCTTTATTATACGAAACGTTATTTCTTGTTCCCTTTGCAGTAGCGGTTATTTTATATTATGAATTGACCGGCAGTGGAGCCTATGCAAATGCAGAACCTATGCAATGGGGATTATTGGCCTTAGCCGGTATTGTAACCGGCACTCCGCTTATGCTTTTCGCTATGGCAGCTAACAGGATAAGCTTAATAACCCTTGGGGTTACAGGATACATCTCACCTACCATAGGATTGATACTGGGGATTTTTGTTTACCGAGAACCGTTTGATATGATACAATTAATTACCTTTGGATTTATATGGGTAGGACTTGTAATTTTTACTGTAGGTGAAGTAATGGAAAATCGAAGCATTGCTGAAAAAGAAAGTGAACAGTAAGTTATACAAATACGAGGAAGTGAAAATGATAAAGGAAGATGGATTTAATTCTACAAGGAGATTCCAATTTACGGATATAACGAACAAATTGGTAAGAGTAACGGCAGGCTCCGGAGGAGAAGCTATATTGATAAAAGGTTCTGAAAAAACAGCTTTGATCGATTGCGGAATGGCTTATTGCGGAGAAGGGCTTGTCAATAACATAAAAAAAGAACTAGGAGATCGAAAACTGGATTATGTGATCCTTTCACATACACATTACGATCATATAGCAGCTTTGTCATATGTAAGGAGGGCATGGCCTGATTTAGTTTCTTTCGGAGCAGCCTATGGAAAAGAAGTGCTGGAAAAAGAATCTGCATTAAAACGGATCGAAAAGCTGTCTGAGGTTGCATGGATATATTATTTAAAGCTAAAGGCAAGACCCGAGGTGTTGATGGATGGGCTAAGAGTAGACCGGACAATATCTGAAAACAGTATTATTTCACTGGGAGAAGAGGAGCTTTCTGTATTTGAAACACCGGGACATACAAATTGTTCTTTGACCTTTCTACTGAATCCGTATCGGATTCTTTTCCCCAGCGAATCAACAGGAGTTTATATAGGAAACGGGCAAATGATCACCGGTATGCTGAAAAGCTATTCGGAGACTATGGAATCAATAAAAAAATGTAAAGAAATCAATGCAAGGTATATTATTTCTCCACACTATGGTCTGGTACCTGAAAAAGCAGCGGAATCATATTGGGACTACGCGGCAAATACTTCCAACTTACATAAGGATTTTGTTTTGGAAAGGATAGACAAAGGCGCGTCTTTTGAAGAAATAATTAAAGATTATAAAAATGAATTCTGGAGTGAATCCGTGGCGGAAGAGCAACCCGTTGAAGCCTTTTCATTAAATGCACAGCACATGGTGCAAAATATTATAAGAGAATTTAAAAAATAATAAATATTAAAACAAATGATAATAGGCAAAGAATCAAAAATAAAAAAAATAGTGTCGCGTACGACACTATTTTTTTTACCTTCTTCTAGGTCTATGTGGTCTGTCATCATCACATATATTACAGATTTCATCACATATATCGTCGATTTCATCTTCTGTTTCTCCGCAGTATTCCAGAGTGTCACTTTCCTTGATCTGATTCGGGAAGAGCGATGGGAATGTAGTGCAGATTGCGGAAACCTGAGGAGTCATCTGGACGAATCCTGTTGATAAAACGCAAATCTGTACAGGTACAACGATTTTTTTCTCGCATGTTACACATAAGGCTATAATTAAATTCGCCTTTATAGTTCCATCTGGACATAGTATAATATCTCTTCCTATGTTGTTTGTAGCCAGTCTGGTTTCGCAGGCCGGATTACAGAATTCACTGAAACGCGGCAGGAATGCACTGTTTTGCGTAGAGGGCATGCATAATTCGAAGAAATTTGTCAGCACCAGCGGAGAACAGGATTCTGCTATATTTACACTTGCGCTAACAGTGAAAACGACTTCATGGTCGTGTCTGTCACAAAGCAGTAAATCTAGAGTAACCAATATGTCTCCGGTGATGGCGATATTCTGGGTTCCGAAAATCGGAGTACCTTTGCACTTCTCATCGCAATCTTCCGTATCTGTATACAGCACCTTTTCGCTAAATGTACCGTCCGGACCCACAACTCTTATTGGATTACACTGTGCATCCTGAATAAATGTTGCACCTGAGATAGTTGTATCTACATCCAATGTGAGATTTGATGGATCTTCTACGTTCAGTGGGTTAAAGAACCTCTTGCAGCGAATGTCTATGACCCTCTTCAGCCGGTATCCCTTGGGGATTGTTGGTGAAAAGCATTGACCTGTCACAGTTTTAAGCCCTTGCAAATTAAATAGAACAGCATCATATACTTTTTGAACGAAAATAGGTTCTGTTACCACATCTTTTAAGTTTCCGTTAAATTCACAGAGCTGATTTGCATTGCAGCATTTTTGAAAGAGGTCCGGCGATATGTTGCCACCGAAACAACTCATATATTTCCCTCCTTTAACCGGTCTTTCATTATTTCTTTTCATGGTCATTATATTCATATTTAAATGTATGTGTTACTTTGCAGTTAAAAATAACACGTTATTGAGAAATTAAGGCATAAAAGGCTGTGAGCAGTAACCAATTTTCATTGGCATATACAGCAAAAATCCTCAGTGCAGTTGTGAAGGTAAAAGAATATTGGTATAATATTTTCAGAAGATTTATGAAATGAGTCGTTCAGTAAGCCCTAAATATAATGAGGTTTTAAATGGCGAAGGTGAAAGAAGTCAATCTTGAATACGGACGACCTTTGGCAGACGATGCTGTAAGGAACATGGTAAATCAGCTTGGAACTTGCAAAAGGCAGGGCTATAAGGCTGTTATCCTTGTGCATGGATACGGTTCCTCCGGTACAGGAGGAGCAATAAAGGTCTCGGTAAGAAGCAAGCTTCGAGAAAGAAGTTTAAGCGGAATTGTAAGATCTTATTGTGGTGGTGAGCATTGGTTAAATAAAAAAAAGGAGTTGCTTGAAATGTGCAGCTCGCTCTCAGATTATGAGCGGAGAATTGACGGAAATTCAGGAGTTACGGTTGTTATTTTGAAATAAGAGCATATCTAAGGAAGTAAATAAAAGTTTGTATAACGACAGAGCATGACTGTATATTAAAAAGAAAGGGTAATTAAAATGGGCATACAAGTTGTTAGAGGGGACATCACCAAACTCAAAGTAGATGCCATAGTTAACGCGGCGAATGAGACTCTTCTTGGCGGAGGCGGCGTAGATGGCGCGATCCATAAGGCTGCAGGCAAGGAATTGCTGGAGGAATGCAGGAACTTGAACGGATGCAAGACCGGACAGGCAAAGATCACAAAAGGTTATAAACTTCCGGCAAAACACGTGATCCATACTGTAGGACCGGTATGGCACGGGGGAATTAAAGGAGAGCCTGAACTTCTTGCAGACTGTTATAAAAACAGCTTAAAGCTGGCATTGGAACATGGGATAAAATCCATTGCATTTCCTGCTATTTCAACAGGAGTATATCGCTATCCAAAGGAGGAGGCGGCTCAGATCGCAGTTGACAATATTAAGGAATTCTTGAAGGAGCATGACTTAGATGTTGTTTTGGTTGCCTTTTCCGATGCGGATGAAAAATTATATAAACAGGAGATAGATAACAATGCATTATAATATAAAGAGAGAATGGCCTTTATTGCTGATACTTGTTATCCCTTTTATTGTTGGAGTCTTTTTGTATCCCCATATGCCTGAACAGATCCCGATTCATTGGAACGTACATGGTGAGGCGGATAATTATGGACCAAAGCTATTTGGGATATTTGGTCTTCCATTGCTGAATGTTGGAATGTACATTTTATTTATCGTACTTCCAAAAATTGACCCAAAACGTAATGATTATATGAAATTCAGCAATGCGTATCTGGCTATCCGATATGCTTTACATCTTTTTTTTGCCCTTCTGTTTGCACTGACTATAGCAGCAACTTTCGGATATCAGATACAAATAGGGAAATGGATCACAGCCGCTGCAGCAATTATGTTCATTGTAATAGGATTCAGTATAGGAAAGGTGCGGCACAATTACTTCGTAGGTTTTAAATATCCATGGACATTGGCCAGTGAAGAGGTGTGGATAAGAACGCACAGGCTGGGTGCAAAATTAATGGTTGCAGGGGGGCTTTTCGCATTGGCAGGAGCAATATTTACCGATGGAATCGCCATGTTTGTGATTTTAATGGTAAGTCTTCTATTACCTGCAATTATTACAGCTGTATATTCCTACATCATATATAGAAATATGATGTAATAAAAATAGTCGCACGAAGATAGAAGTGATTTAAAATTCCTTATGGCATAAATGCTATTGGAATGTCAAATGGCTTATTCAGCAGAGAAGTCTGGTATAGCGTATTGGTCAATAACTGGAAGAATACGCTATACTAGTAAGGATTCTGATAAGCTTTTACAGATTTACCTTTTTTAAGCATTTCGCCGAAGACCTCCCATATACTCTCTTCTGCTTGTCCATACTGCCAACATGCCGATCCCGCCAGATTATAATTTGAAATCAGATTCAGCCGGTTGGAGATGGAGCGGGAGTCCTCTATCCAAATCTTGCTGGTATTTTCTCCATTGGCATATTCTACGTAGTATTGCTTGCCTTTATCCAGCCATGTAGGTGTCAACCCTTTTTTTGCAACTGTGCTTCGGACTGTCTGCATATTTGCAGAAGGATTGGATATGACTTTTCCCGTATCATCAACAGTCCAGATTCTTGTATAAAGCGGGACTCCAATCAAAAGCTTTGAGGCGGGCACATCCTCCAGCGTCGTCTTTATAGCTTCTTCCGTCCAAGGGAGAGAAGAGACAGAACCCGCATCAGGACTTCCTGCATAATGCTCATCATAGGTCATAACAGCAAGGTAATCAACATATTTTGCCAAGGAAGCCCTGTCATATTCAATGGTCCAGGGTCTCGGTATCAGAGTATCTATGGAAAGCACCAGACCTTGACGTTCGGTATAATTTCTCATCAATGCGGTGAACGCAACAAGTCCTGCAGCATCACTATCTGCCACATCTTCGTAATCGATATTGATCCCGTCCGCGTCATAAAGGCAGGAGTAAAAGATATATTGCGCTACAGACTTATTCAATAAACCGCTGTTATTGAAGGTCTTTGTTGTAAATGCAGTAGAGCCTTTGGTTGACATATTGTTTGTTATGGTAGCCCAAACCATATATCCCTTAGAATGGGCTGAGTCTGTGTATCCTTTATCTCCATTGTTTTCAACGCTTCCATCTCCATCAGTGATCAGGTCGAACCAGGTAGGGGCCAGAATATCAAGCCCTTTATGTTTGACTGCCGGTGCTTCCGGAGTAATATTTCCTACATATTGCCATACAAGGTTGATTTTTTCTCCATTTCTCTTAAACTTAGACTTTTTTGGCGCATAAAAGTCTATCTTTGAAAGATCGATCTCCGATATCGTAACATGATCCTTCATCACATAAACAGTACTCCCGTCATCGGCAGACAGTCTATAGTAATTATCTGTTTGACCTGTAATAAATACAGTATCATTCTGATTAAAAATTACAGTGTCACCTTCGCCATCGATTAGAGAAGAAACAGCCTGTACTTCATTTTGATTTATTTTTGCTATCTTATCCGTACCTGAATAGTCACGCATTTTTATAGTGTTGCCGGAAACCGTATAGCTGAGCTTAAAAAACTGACCAGTGGTGTTCAAGGGGAAATAGAGCATCTGATCGATTTCTCTCAAAGGTATATAGACATTCCCTGCATAGGTTTTAACAAAATTGGTTGCAGCATCATCAGCCATCATTATATTTTGCTTTGACAAATCTATCACCAGCTTTTTCCCTGCTGTATCCAAGGAAATCCCTGGATTTTTAGCATAGCTCCCAATTAGGGTAATGGGAAGATAAGGTGTGTTGTTTATGTAATGACACCGCTGCGGTATCGATTTATTGTTATACGTCAATGCGTATGATCCATCATTCGATCCGAAAGAGGGGAGAAATAACATTACACCGCTGCATATTCCAGTAAAAATCAGACATGTTATAATTAATCCGGAAATAACTCTTTTCTTCATAATAATCCCCTCCTGTAACTTAAACTTCAAATTTTGCTTAAACTTTGATTTTTTTATCATTTTATGATGTATTATATCTTATATCATAGTGGGTTTCTATAATTTAATAGTAACAATAACATTAAGACTTTATTACAAAGAATGTGAATAAAAATATGAAGTTTACATAAATTTCCTAAAGTGAGTTCCATAGAATATGAAGTTTATATTACATTAGCTACTATAATTCTTGTCTAATGACAGTAAGTATAATATAATGACCGCTACGGGTTGAATGCGATAAAGATTGGAGTACTTACATGTTTGAACGAATGATAAATCCCATATCAAATAAATGGAGCGGCATCAGAAATGAATACGGCATTTTAGCATTAGCGGCAATCATTGCAGTTCCGTTGAAGGTTTTCTTGTTTTATGACATAGTCGGTGTTCAGGTAAATTTCTTTTTTGTCTGGCTGATTACCTGTATTTTAATATATCTGTTGTTTGCTGCGTTTCGACAAAAATGGACCCCCGCAGTAATTTATACACTGTTTTCCATATTGATGCTGTGTGACGTCACATATGGCAGCTTTTTCAATCGATATTTATCTGTAAACATGCTTGGAGCCGCCGGTGTTTTAGGAGATATCACCGAGAGTATCAAAGAAGTATTAAAGCCGAGCTTCTTTCTTATGCTTGCAGATGCTTTGCTGATATTGGCAGCCCTGAGCGTAAGATTTCACAGACTGCGAAAGGGAATGCTTGAAGAAGGTATTAAAAAAAATATTCGCGTAACGAGTCCTGTCATCGCGCTTATTATTATATTGCTGCTGGTTTTCAATTTCTTCGGAAACAATTGTATCACCTCTATATCTAATCAGGAAATATTCAGTTATCATATCAAGGATATTATTGTAGCTTTAACCGGACATAAAATCAATAATGGGGCATCAGAGTACATGGCTACCATTAAAGACACATATCAGACTGAAAAGAACGGTCCGCTCTTCGGTGTTGCAGAAGGAAGGAACTTGATTGTGATTCAAATAGAATCCTTTCAGAATTTTGTCGTTAACACCGAATACAACGGGCAGGAGATTACACCAAACCTGAATGAAATCATAAAGGGAGACACCGTATATTTTGATCGATATTATCAGCAGGTGGGAAGCGGTAATACCTCGGATTCGGAGCTGGCAACGAATAACTCAATTTATGGAAGCCTGTCAAGCTATTCATATAAGCTTTTTGCCGACAACTATTATAGAGGGTTGCCGGTACTGCTTTCGGAAAAGGGATATGAAACTGCTGTATTTCATGCTCATGAAGAAAGAGACTTCTGGAACAGGGAAGAGGCGTATCAAAGCCTCGGCTTTGACACCTTTTATGGAGGTATTGGCGGTTCGGACATCGGTCAGTACGATATGACTGAATGGATGGGCTGGGGCTTGACAGATACTGCATTTTTCGATCAATCTATGAAATATTTAAAAGAGCTTACTGAACCGTTTTACAGCTTTTTCATCACATTGTCAAACCATCATCCATATTTGATGTTGGATCACTACCAGTTTATTGATCTTCTTCCGGAAGATGAGGGTACCATTTTTGGCAATTATATCAACAGCGCAGCATATACCGACCATGCCATAGGGCAGTTTATACAGCAGCTGAAGGATGAAGGACTATATGAAAATTCTATCATAGCATTATACGGTGACCATCTGGGTTTACCAAAAAATGATGAGGATATTTTCAAATCAGTTTCACTATTTTTAGGCAAAGATTATGATTTTGATACAATGATGAACATACCGCTGATCATAACTGTACCGGGAGCTGACAGGGAAATCAATCAAACGGTAAGTATACCGGGCGGTCAGATCGATTTTTTGCCGACGATTGCATATCTGATGGGCTTTGAAACGTTGGATACCATCTATTTGGGACATAACCTTCTGACAATAGATACCGGATTCGTTGCAGAGCAGACGTATATGACAAAGGGCTCCTTCTTCCAGGATGATATTGTGTATGAAATGTCCAGGGATGGTGTCTTTAAAAATGGCAGGGCATGGAACCAACGGACAGGGACGACAGTGCCGGCCGAAGATTGTTATGAAGGTTATATGAGATCAATGGGAATCATTAACACATCAGAATTCATTCTGAAAAATGATGTACTGCGGAAGATCTATGAGAAAAATCAGTATATAAGTGATGTGTTTTCAAGTACACATGTAATAGATTACCCATATGAGATCGCTGTGGCGGGAGCACCGGATAAAGAGCTTATCGGCACAAACTCACTGGAAGCGTTGAATGCATCTTACGATGCGGGACATCGGGATATAAAGATCGGGATATGCTGGACAGAAGATGAGGAAGCCGTGCTGTTAAGCGCATGGAAAGAGCTTGGTAAATATTATGATACAAATCTGTCTGACAAAATCACACTGGATGGATTTCATAGCCTGACGATGAAGAACAGATTGACGCCGATGGATTTTCTGGACCTGATCGTTTGGGCTCGCGAACGCCCTGACGTAACCCTTATCGTTCAAACGGAAAGCAGTGCCGATTACTTCATGAAATGCATGAGCAGTTATTCCGAAAAAATAATGGGTCAATTCGTTTTGGAGATTCCCGGAATGGTAGAATACACAGGTTTATATCCTTCCATTCTGAATATCGAAAAAGGAGGCAATACAGCGGATCAGCTGATAGAATTTATAAGGCTCAACAATGTCGCAGCAGTCTCCATGTCAAAGAAGTCTGCCGATGGAGTATATAGGGACATTTTGAAAGCTGATTGTATCAGTTATGTAAGCGATGATGAAAATGGGATAATTACCAAAATAAATTAAACACTGTTAAGAAGCCAACTGACAATTCCGCCTGCTGAAAATGCGATCAGAAAGCTTCCTATCCAAATCAGCGTTGCAAAGAGTGCTTTTCCCTGTTTGAACAAGATCATCTGAGAAGCAAAACATGGTACAAATAGAGAGAGTACGATCATGGTGATTAGAATTTCCTTTTGTGTAAAGCTCCCGTTTGTAACCATAGAGTAGAAACCGGCGGCGCCAAGGTCTCTTTTTATAATGCTCATTACGAAAAGATTTGCGGCATTTTCCGGAACCTTTAAAAAGTCCGCCGTAATCGGAGCGCATAATTTTCTCAGCTTCATAAATCCGTTATAGAAATCCAGAATCGAAACGGCAATCGATCCGACTAAAAAGGCAGGAACCGTATCGCGTAAAAATGCCACTGTCTCTCGGACGGTGGCTGTTAATATCTTTTTAAAATCGCGCATGCGAAGCGGAGAAATCTCCAGCGCCATAGGCTGCAAAGTGCCGGGCAGGAGCAGATTTAGCAGGAAACCTAAAAGAAAAAAGATGCTGCCCATAACGAGAAGGTAGATAAGAAAATACCTGAAATCCAGCAGAAAAGCGAAGGAAATAATTATTGCAATTTGCGCTGAGCATGGGATGGCAATGCATAGGAGAGCGGATGCGATAAGGCGTTCCCTCCTGGAACTGAGAATCGTTGTTGACACCAGGGCGACTGTAACACAACCAAAACCTAATATGAACGGTACAATTGCATTTCCGCCAAGTCCGATACGGTGAAATGGTTTGTCTAATAATACAGCTATCCGTGGCAGCAGGTAAGAATCCTCCAATATATATCGGAAAAAATAAAAGCACGCAACCAAAGGAAGCAGCAGCCCGAATAGATACGCCGGAGTCATGGTTAAAACACCATACTGACCAATAAGAATATTCCCCCAAAAGCTTTCCTCGCGAAAGAAAGGGCTGATAAGGCCGCTGATCATTGTAAGATAGTATAGTCCAAGCTCCATCCTTAAGCAGCAACCTCCTTTACTTGAACGACGGTGAGTGCCGTTCAACAATTTGAGTGCTTTTTAAAAAAAGAAATCAATGTTATAATATATGTGTCTAAAATTAATATTAGCCCTCAATGATTACAATGTATAAAAATCGGAAAGGGTATAGAAAGAGCTTCACAAAAGAGGGGGAAATATGTCAGACAGCTTGCAAATCATAATAATGTTAATCGGTATTTTTGTACTGGTTCTGTCCTGTGCCAGTCTGGTTGTTCTCCTGAGCATTAGAAAAAAGGTCGAAGAAAATCACAGTCTCGAAAATATGCAATATATACAAAACAGCTTCAGTAGTCTGGGAGAAATGCTGACGGGATCGCAAAGACAGGCGGCGGAAATCCAGGATAAACGCTTGCAGGAATTGAATTTTCAACTGACACAGCGAAACGACACCCTGCAAAAGACTGTTTACGATGCCTTGGGGCAAATAGATACAAGGCTGAAGGACAATTCAATTGAAAGTGAAAAAAAGCTGGAGCAAATTCGTCAAACAATTGAAAAAAGAATCACACTTATGCAAGATGAAAACAGTAAAAAACTGGATGAGATGCGGGCAATAGTGGATGAAAAACTTCAGAAAACATTAGAGGAGCGCATCGGTAAATCCTTTCAGCTTGTCAGCGAAAGACTTGAACAGGTGTATAAAGGACTGGGAGAAATGCAGAATCTTGCTGCCGGCGTAGGTGATTTGAAAAAAGTGCTTTCCAATGTTAAAACGCGGGGAATATTGGGAGAAATTCAATTGGGGGCAATCCTTGAGCAAATACTTTCTCCCGAACAATATGAAGAAAACGTCTCCATAAAAAAAGGAAGCCAGGAGAGGGTTGAATTTGCCGTCAAGTTACCGGGAGATGGAGAAGGGGAGGTTTATCTTCCCATCGATGCAAAATTTCCGGCTGATACATATACAAAGCTGATCGAAGCTTATGAGACCGGAAACCCGGCGGAAATCGATCAGGCGTCAAAAATGCTGGAGCGTGCGATTAAAACTTTTGCGAAAAGCATCCATGACAAATACATAGACCCTCCTCAGACAACGGATTTCAGTATTATGTTTTTGCCTTTTGAAGGACTCTATGCGGAAGTAGTGCGCAGGGGCCTGGTAGAAACCCTGCAAAGAGATTACAAAATCAATATTGCCGGTCCGACTACGATGGCGGCATTGCTGAACAGTTTACAGATAGGCTTTAAGACCCTGGCAATTCAAAAGCATTCCAGCGAAGTATGGAATGTTCTGGGTGCCGTCAAAACGGAATTCAATAAATTCGGAGATGTTCTGGCAGCGACACAACAAAGAATCAATCAAGCCAATGCTGAGCTTGACAAGCTTGTGGGGACAAGAACCAGGCAAATACAAAGAACGCTTAGAAATGTTTCAAGCCTTCCTGAAACAAGCAGCGGTGAGATTTTAAGCATCGATATCGCGGATGATGATACGATAGATAATTAGTCTAGTGAGGAAAAATAAGTATGAGCATATATGCAATTTCGGACCTGCACCTTTCTTTTTCATCAGATAAACCAATGGATATATACGGAGGAGAATGGATAAATCATACGGAAAAAATCAAGAACAATTGGGAAACTATCATTTCCGAAGGAGACACGGTTATTATTCCAGGTGACACATCCTGGGCTTTACGGCTGAATGATGCTATGGTAGACCTGAAATGGATCAGTGAGCTGCCAGGAAAAAAGGTCCTTATTAAAGGGAACCATGATCTTTGGTGGAATTCTGTAAACAAACTGAACGCACTATATAATAACATGTTTTTTCTCCAAAATGCATTCTATGAAGCAGATGGATATGCTATCTGCGGAACACGAGGATGGATTTGCCCCGGTGAAGATGATTTTACCTTACACGATGAGAAGATCTACCGCCGTGAGCTGGGCAGACTTAAAGCTTCCCTCGAAGCTGCGGTAAAGGCAGGATATCAAAGGATTGATAATGCAGGCCGCAGCAGAATATTAGGTGTATTGCATTTTCCTCCTGCCGGAAATATACTTAGGGGCTCCGGTTTTACTGAAATGTTTGAAAAGTATGGAGTTGAAAAAGTTATTTACGGTCATCTTCATGGAAAAGAAGCTAATGAAGGCGGATTTAAGGGTATAAAAAATGGCGTAGGATATATTCTGGCTTCGACAGATTATTTACGAAATATCCCGCTGCGGGTAATATAGGGGTGTATAAACAAATGAAAAGAGCAGTATTGATAGTATTAGACAGTATTGGAATAGGTGAAATGCCGGATGCGGAGCAATACGGAGATGCCGGTGCTCATACTCTGGGACATATCGCAGAAGCAATGCCTGATTTTAAAATACCAAATCTGGCGGAATTAGGTCTTGGAATGATTGATGGAGTAACCAATATCAAAAAATCAGACAGCATTAAAGCCTCTTATGGAAGACTTCGGGAGATGTCCAAGGGCAAGGATACAATAACCGGGCATTGGGAAATTGCCGGAATTTATACTGACGTTCAATTTAAGATATTTACTGAATTTCCAAGAGATTTTATTGAGGCGTTTGAAAAAGCCATCGGTATAGAAACATTGGGCAATTATGCGGCATCAGGCACAGAAATCATAGAAATCTTAGGTCCGGAACATGAAAAAACAGGAAAACCTATCATTTATACCTCCGCAGACAGTGTGTTTCAAATCGCGGCAAATACAGATGTGATCCCTTTGGAAAAGCTATACCATATTTGTGAAGTGGCAAGAAAAATGTTGGTGGGAGATATGCAAGTCGGCAGAGTTATAGCAAGGCCATATGTACTAGAGGACGGGAAAAGAATCAGAACCTCGGACCGCAAGGATTATGCGATATCTCCCGGTGGCAATACGATCCTGGATTTTGTGAAGGAAGCCGGAATGACAGTCTATGCCATAGGGAAGGTCAGCGATATTTTTAATGGTCAGGGTGTTACTGTTTCAGTTCATACGGACAGCAATGCAGATGGTGTGAATAAAATCATAGAAGCATTGAATCAGGATTTTGAAGGTCTCATATTTGCAAACCTTGTAGATTTTGATTCAAAATACGGTCATAGAAGAGATCCGGTCGGATACGGCAGAAGCATTGAAGAATTTGATGCGATGATTCCCGGAATAATTAACGCAATGAAAAAAGACGATGTTTTGATCTTTTGTGCTGATCATGGAAATGATCCGGCACATACGGGCTGGGATCACACCAGAGAATATGTCCCTGTCATAATTTATGGCAATGAGATCAAGCCGGGAGTTAATATGGGGACAAGAAGCTCCTTTGCGGATGTCGGCGCAACAATTTCGGAAATCCTTAAAGTACAAAGCCCGCAGATGGGAGAAAGCTTTTTGCAGCTGATTCAAAAATAAATTATTTGAAAATATGAGTATCGTCAAGGAGAATCTTAGAATGAATATGTACGATATTATTTATAAAAAAAGAGAAGGTCACGCTCTGGACAAAGAAGAAATTGAATTTTTCATAAAAGGTTATACGGATGGCAGAATACCTGATTATCAAGCATCCGCACTGTTGATGGCAATCTTTTTTCAAAAGATGAACAAGGATGAAACTATTGCGTTGACCAGAGCAATGATGGCAACGGGGGAAGTTGCAGATCTTTCGGCAATTCGGGGCGTAAAGGTCGATAAGCACAGTACCGGAGGTGTGGGTGATAAAACAACATTGATCGTTGGGTCGCTGGCTGCTTCATGCGGAGTTCCTGTGGCTAAAATGTCAGGACGAGGACTTGGCTTCACCGGTGGGACCATCGATAAGATGGAGTCTATTCCAGGGTTAAGAACCACTCTTAAATCAGAGGAATTTATTTCACTTGTAAATAAGGTGGGATTATCTGTCATAGGTCAGACAGCACAAACAGCGACTGCAGATAAAAAATTATACGCTCTGAGAGATGTTACTGCAACTGTAGATGATATCAGCCTGATCACATCGAGCATCATGAGTAAAAAACTTGTTTCAGACAGTGATGCTATCGTTTTGGATGTCAAATTCGGAAACGGAGCTTTTATGGACAGCTTTGAGGATGCCTGCAGATTGGGCGAGCTTATGGTAGAAATTGGAAAGGACGAAGGCAAAAATACTGTAGCCATTATAACAGATATGAATCAGCCCCTTGGATACGCAGTTGGAAACAGCATTGAAATTATCGAGGCCATTGAAACCTTGAAAGGAAAAGGACCGAAGGATATAACGGAACTTTCTTTGACCTTGGCGGCACATATGATTTTTGTAGGCGAAAAAGCCGCTTCACCCGAAGAGGGTTTAAAAAAAGCAAAGCAAGCTTTGGAGAATGGCAAAGCATTAAGCAAGCTGGCTGAATTTATCGAAGGGCAGGGAGGAGATCCCAAAGTGATAAATAAATACTCTCTGTTTCCACAGCCCTCATGCATATCGAAAATCTATTCACATGAAGACGGCTTCATAGGCTCCATTGAAGCAAAAACCATAGGACTTGCATCACAGCATTCCGGTGCGGGCAGGGTAACCAAAGAAGACAGTATCGACCTGGCTGCAGGGATACTGCTTAATAAAAAGGTCGGTGATACGGTGCAAGCAAGGGAATTATTGGCGACAGTCTACGGAAACGATCATATTCGTGTGGATAAAGCAGCGCTTGAAGCTGCCGGAGCATTCAATATTCAAAGCAGTAAACCGCAGAGCAACGTTCTTGTGAAAAGAGTGATCCAATAAAGAAGATATACAGCAGCTTAAAACAAGTAGCAGTCGATTTGAATTTAGTCATAAAACCCCTAAAACGTCCATATCTATATAACATAGATTAATGTAAGGGGGTTTTTGTATTGCTTCGATATAGAAAAACGGTGTTATTTCTCGTGGCAATCTTAGTGATAGGGATGCTGCCATGGGCAGTTGTTTTTGCAGAAGAAGACGATACCATAAAAGAAATGATCTCCAGTGCAGCAGAGCAAAAGCAAGCAGCTCTTCCAACCTCCATTACAGGTGGGGCGATTGGGATGACAGTAGATGCAAAATCGGCCATCCTGATCGATGCAGCGAGCGGTACTGTATTATTTGAGCAGAATTCGCATGATAGATTGCCTCCTGCCAGTGTGACAAAAGTAATGACGATGCTCCTTATCATGGAAGCAGTCGAACGGGGACAGATGACTCTTAATGACAAGGTAACCATAAGCGAAAAAGCAGCAAGCATGGGGGGAAGCCAAATGTATATGGAACCCGGCGAACAGCACGAGCTTGAAACGCTGATGATGGGTATAGCTATCGTAAGCGCAAATGATGCATGCGTGGCAGCTGCAGAATACCATTCAGGTACGGCGGACATTTTTGTCGAGAATATGAACAAAAGGGCAGCGGAGCTTGGGATGACAGAAACAAATTTTGTCAACACAAACGGGCTTCCGGTAGCCAATCATTACACAAGCGCATATGATATAGCATTGATGTCGAAGGAGCTTATGAAACATAAAAAAATTCAGGATTGGTTTAGTATCTGGATGACAAACATTACGGTAGGCCTGCCCGGGAAAGAGCAGACAGAGCTTGGACTAACCAACACGAACCGGCTTATAAAGATTTATCCGGGTGCAAACGGAATCAAGACAGGATTCACACAAGAAGCAGGATATTGCCTGTCCGCTTCTGCTGAAAAGGAAGATTTAACCTTGATTTCAGTAATTATGGGCAGTCCAACTTCAAAAATCAGGTTTGCCGAGGCGTCAAAGCTGCTGGACTATGGATTTGCAAATTACGATTCAGTGAAACTGGCAGAAAAAGGCGAAACGATGGGCATGGTTGTCATAGAGAAGGGATTCCCGAATATGATAGAAGCAGTGGCTCCGGAGCATATAAGTGTTCTTGTAAAGAAAGGCGAGAGAGATAATATCAAAGCCGAGCTTGCATTTGAGGATACATTTTCAGCTCCGATCGTTAAAGGAGATAAGATTGGAGAATTGATTATTTTTGAAAAAGATAAGGAAATCGACCGATGCCCGTTGGTGGCTGCTGAGGATGTAGGTAAAGCCAGTTTGATGCAAATCTATATGAGGATGATAAAGACCTTGGCATAAAGCCGATCAATAGGGGGTTTATTAAAGAATGAATGAGTACGCGATAGCTTTTTCTTCTTTTTACAGGGCAGTTTATGCACAGGAAAAGCTACAGGAGAATAAGATCCGGTCAACTTTGAAAAAAACGCCACCTAATCTTCTGCGATCTTGCGGTTATGTCGTTTATCTAAAAACTAACAGCATAAGTATTGCTTTGGATATCCTTGAAAAAGCTGAGATCATAGCCAGAGGGGTGTATCGTATCGAATATGAGAACGGAATGCCAAAGAATATAAAAATTGATTAATAAAAGTGAATATGACTGCATAAATAGTAACAGCA
>JAQWBM010000075.1 GCA_028706405.1 Eubacteriales bacterium | reverse complement strand
TCGCTTGTTTGACAGGCCAAAAGCAAATCACTTTCTCGTAATCCTTCCAACTGCTGAGGTGGAAAGGATATTTTTTTAATTTTATTGCCAATATATATAGAACAATATAGAACAGTATGATATAATACAACAAACGGATACTAATTCTATACATAACGATTGCTAAAATATAATAGGAGGACACCGACTTATGGCTTATCGGTTAGATGTAAGAGAGCAAAAAAAGGGAACCTACTTAATTATTCAGGAAAAATACTGGGATAAAAACAAGAAGCGACCCGGAACCAAGCATCACGAGACCTTGGGCTATTTGCATGACTTACAAAATGAATTCCCTGATCCTATCGCCCACTTCAAAGAAATTGTCAATCAAATGAATGCTGACGAGAAATCAAGCAATACACTCATGCTAGCAGTTGATATGAATGAAAAACTGTCTGAGGAATCACATACTCGGTACAATATGGGTTATGTCGTGATCATGAAAATATATCACGAGCTGGAACTGGACCGATTCTTTCACAACAAAGCTAGACATGAGGCCTTTGAGTACAACACGAATTCCATTATGAAACTGCTGATCATAACCAGAATCCTGCATCCCTCATCGAAAAAGAGATCTTACGAGTACAAGGACATGTTCTTTGAACGATTCGACTTTGCACTGTATGATGTATACCGTGCATTATCTCATTTCTCAAAAATCGGTTTAGAATGTCAACGCTTCATCAGTGACCAGATTAATGTAAAGTTCGGCAGGGATACCACCCTCATGTATTTTGATGTTACCAACTTCCACTTTGAGATTGATAAACCAGACGATTTACGCAAGTATGGAAAAGAAAAGAATAACCGCCCTGACCCAATCGTACAAATGGGTTTGGCCATGGATGCAGATGGGATACCTCTTTATTACAAAATCTTTCCCGGCAACACTCATGATAGCAAAACCTTTATTCCTATCTTTCGGGATGTATGTGTAAAATTCAATCCTGGCAGAGTTATTGCGGTCGCGGATATGGGTTGTACATCATCCGACAACATCTATTTTCTTAAGGGAGGCGACCGTGATAAGCGTGTAAATGGCTATGTGTTCAGCTTCTCAATCCGTAAGAGCACAGAACAGTTTAAGAAATATGTTTTGGATGATACAGGCTACACAGACAGTGACGGCAAAGCTTTGAAGAATGATTATGACTACAAGGTGAAATCTCGCCTTGAGGTGAGAGAAATCAAGATTACTATGAAAAATGGTTCTAAGAAAAGTGTATTGATCGACGAAAAGCAAATCATTTATTGGAGTAGGAAGTATGCCGACAAAGCACGGACAGAACGGGCTGAAACCATCAAAAAAGCTCTCGATATCATATCCAATCCCCAAAAGCATAACAAGGGCACAGCACATGGTGCCGCTGCCTATATTCAGAACATCAGCTATGATAAGAAGACTGGGGAGATCCATGCAGCACCAGGCAAAATGATGGTATTTAATGAGGAAAAAGCTGCAGAAGATGCGAAATACGATGGATATTACTGTATCATAACAAGCGAGCTGGATATGGCAGACCAACATGTCATTGAGATTTACAGGGGCTTGTCCGATATTGAAGACAACTTTAAGGTTTCAAAAAGCAATTTGGATATTCAACCGGTTCATGTCTCCCGTGTGGATCGGATCAATGCACATGTCCTTACATGCTTTATTTCGTTGGTCATTTTACGCCTGATTCAAAAAAAAACCGCCTTCAGCTTTACACCCGAACAGATTGTTACCTGCCTCCAGAACATCAGCTGTAGCCTTGAACATACGAACCTTTATTTATTTGATTACCGTAGTAATATTTCCGATGAAATCGGCAATGTTTTCGGCATTGATTTTACTAACAAAAGACTCCGCCTTAGCGAGATAAAAAATATTTTGGCATCCTCTAAAAAATGAAATTTGTACTATGTTTTCTTGACAAATGACTAAGCCCCCAAACCCTTTCGTTAGAATGGGTTTGGGGGTATTTTTTCTGTTTTACCTGTCAAACTGAGGTTTAAATCATTATAACATATTAATGCAAACAGAGACAGCTGTTTAAGAATGCATACAGTCTTTAGATAAGGGCAGAACATTAAAGAATTATAGCAGTAAAGATTATTTCATTAGAAATAGCATTAATAATCTGATATAATACATATATTAGTAACATTAATTCTTAAAAGAAAAAACAGCCTGCATGTGAATCAATAGAATAAATGATGTATGACAAGGGGACGTGGATAGTGTCACGCCGTTATTGTTCACACACTGGCACTGTCATTGGAGTGACATACCCCCTTGTCACGTCTTCTTGAAGGAGATGGTTTTGCCATGAAGAAAATTTCTATTATTCTGGCTTTATTGGTTGCAGCGATAACGCTAGTTGGTTTATTTGCGTCCAAATTTATAGATTCTGCTAAGTTCACATCAGTTCAAACCAGCATTGATTCAGGTCAGGGCTTTTCCTTTTTTGTAATCTCCGATCCTCATTATCTGTCCGATGAGCTGCATGATGATAAAGAAGCCTTCCAAAAATTTCTCAGCTATGGAGATAAGCTTGTCCATTATTCCGGAAGATTGATTGATGCCGTTACCGCGGAGATCGCCAGGGAAAAGACGGATTTTATATTGGTGACAGGTGATTTGACATGTAATGGCGAAATGGAAAGTCATAAAGAGCTGGCGGAGAAATTTAAGCGGATAGAAAATTCTGGAACAGCGGTATTTGTCGTTCCCGGTAATCACGATGTGTTGAATCCCAGGGCAAGGCAGTTTTTTGAAAATACGATTTGGGAAACTGATTATATTACGAAAGACATGTTTGCGGATATATACGGTGATTTCGGATATAACGAAGCCTTATCACGGGATAAAAGAGGTCTGAGTTATTTGGCGGCGCCGTCTGATGATGTCTGGCTTCTGATGCTTGATACCGCTATTTATAAAGACAATATCAAGAAAAACAATCCCGAGGTGAATGGTATTTTAGAGGACTCCACCATTGAATGGATCAAACAGTGCTCTGAACTGGCTAAAGAAAATAATGCTGAGATTATTGCAGTAATGCACCATAGCCTCTTGGACCACAGCGAATTGGTCAATCTGGATTATACGATACAAAACAGCTTAGAGATATTAGAACTATTTGCTGATTGTGATATTCAGATCGTTTTTACAGGTCACATTCATTTGCAGGATATTAAATCAACCAGTATCGGTGACAAAACGATCCATGATATTGCAACAAGCAGCCTCGTCGTTTACCCAAACCAATACGGTATTGTAACATACCAGCCGGATGAGGGCTATTACTATGAAACCAATCGTGTTGATATGAGACAATACGCTATCGATGGCCGTATAAAAGATAAGGATCTGCTTTTATTTGAGCAGTTCTCGATTAATTTTTTCGTTGCTCATTGCTGTGAAAGTCAAAATCAATGCATCGCAGCGATGGATAGATTAACGGAAGATGAGCTGTCAAAAGTAAGAGATACTGTTTCCAAAATGAATATGCGCTATTTTGCCGGATTAAGAAACGAGATGATAAATGATTTGATTGATACGGAAGGTTATAGAATCATGGAGACATTGCCCCCCTGCTTTATCCGGGACTATATCAATAATATGCTGAATGATGAAATATCTGATCATAATACGTACTTTATACCTGTGGAGTAAGTATTGACGACGCCATGCCGGTATGTATCTCCGTAGAAACCGTAAAACCTATTACCGTTTTTATGCGCCAGCATACCAAAACGGCGGTTTCCAAAGGGATACATACCGGCATGGCAACGATTTCTTACTGAATAACTGTCTGCTTGTAAACCGGCTTTATTCCAGGAGCCCGTATTTGATTTTGATCCTCTCTAATTTTTCTATCATGGGATTTGCCAGGATATATAAAAATACAACCGTAGCAAATGCATGAATGGCATTAAACCCCAGCGCAGTGCCGTATACCAGAATTGCGGTTTCAATTTCAGGCTTCGGACTAACCATGAATATCGTCCATAAATCTACGATTCCCCCATAGATAAAAAATGTTGATAACCCTCCGAAAATACACAATTGCTTTCTTGTTCTTTTAAGCAGCCCTTTTTGAAAGAGCACTCCCGCCAAAAATCCAATCATTCCAAAGCAAAACATCTGCCAGGGGGTCCAGGGACCCTGCCCGAAAAAGAAGTTCGATACAAAGCCGGTCATAGCGCCGACCAAAAACCCTGCTTCAGCGCCGAAGCAAACGGCGGCGATTATAACTACAGCGATTACCGGTTTAAACTGAGGCGCCATGAAAAACGCTGCTCTTCCTGCAACGGCAATAGCAATTAAAACCGCAATAATAATCAATTCTCGCGCCTGAGGCTTCCGTCTCTCAAAAACCATAATAAACGGAATCATGGTATAGCAGATGATCAAAAGGCTGATTATATAGTACTTCCTGTCATTTAGAAAGTATACTCCGAATAAAATCGTCAACGGTATGAAAACTAAAATCATGATTGCTGCCGCTTTTGTTCTCTTCCTCAGTCTTTTTGTATCATCAGATTCTGTATGCACAGGTCTATCACATCCTTTGCGGTTACCGCATTATTAAATATGTGCCGGGACATTCTGTTTGCGGCTGTTGTATAAAAGCTGTTGCCGGAGAAAAACTTATCCGGGGTATTGGTTGCAACAATATTTCCGTCAAAAAATAAAGAACACTTATCCCCGTATTTTGCACAAAATTCAATGTCATGAGAAACCATCACAACAGTTATCCCCTTTTTAAGCAATGTATTGATAATATCAGCCAGTTTAGCCTTAAAATGGCTGTCCAGCCCCTTGGTAGGCTCATCCAGCAATATTATTTCAGGCTCCAAAAGCAAAATCTTGCCCAATGCAGCCCACTGCTGCTCGCCTCCGCTTAAATCATAAGGGTGCATATTCAAAAGGCTTTCTATTTCCAGAAGCTCCGCAATCCCCCTTACTTTCGATTTCTTCCCGTCTATGCTCAAAGCCTTTTTGTCCAGAATCTCCAAAAGGTCAAGCTCAACGGTTTTTTCCACAAAAAGGGATTGAGGATTCTGCGGCAGAATTCCCAAATGACCGTTGAAAAGCTCTTCTCTTTTATATTTTGAAATCTCCCTTCCCTGAAAGAGCACTTTGCCCCTATATGGTTTATGAATCCCTCCTATAAGAGCCAATGCCGTAGTTTTACCGGTGCCGTTTCCTCCAACGAGACAATGCAGCCGGCCGGCGGGGATTTTTAATGATAGTCCTTTTACCGCATAAGGTTCGTTTCTGCCGTATTTAAACCACACATCCTTCAGCTCTATAATTGGCTCATCTCCGGCTTTTTTAATGAAGCGTCCTGCTTTTTCCTTCCTTTCCTCTAAATACCTTGTATCAATTCTGCGATTCTCAAAGATCTCTGTCAGCCATTTCCTTCCGTTTCTTACAGTGATCGGGCATCTTATACCGGTGATTTCATTTCCTCCAAGAGGAATGAGTATTCTGTTCTGTGCTTTTAACAGCCCTGCATATATCTGCATCGGACTGGGCATAGCCAAAAACATATCATGGTTAAGCTTTGCCAGTTCTTCGCCCACAGTCTGCGGCGTATCGTCCAGAATGATACTGCCTTTGTCCAAAACTAAAACGCGGTCCGACATGGGCAGTACCGCTTCCAATCTGTGCTCCGTCATAATTATGGTTGTTCCGATTTCCCTGTTTATCCTTTTCAGCGTTTCCAAGAAATCACTTGCGGCAATGGGATCGAGCTGTGAGGTCGGTTCATCCAGTATCAACAGATCCGGCTGCATGGCCATGACCGCCGCCAGATTCAACAGCTGCTTCTGCCCTCCCGAAAGTTCTGAAACGTCCTTCATGAACCAGCCTTGTATACCGAAAAAGCTGGCCATTTCCGCGACTCTTAATCGAATGCTTTTGGTATCATATCCGAGGCTCTCAAGCCCAAAGGCCAGCTCATGCCAGACCTTGTCCGTGACGATCTGGTTTTCCGGATTTTGCAGAACATATCCAATCCTTTGCGTTTGCTCACGTAAATCTATCTCTGAAAGACGTCTTCCGTCAAAATATATTTCTCCCGCCACAGTACCGTGGGGTGTCAGAACTGTTTTTAAATTGCGAAGGAAGGTACTTTTCCCGCGGCCTGTTTTTCCGCATATTGTGATAAAGTCACCG
>JAQWBM010000034.1:9509-25805 GCA_028706405.1 Eubacteriales bacterium | reverse complement strand
GTTGTCAACGGTCCTTTCTTCGATATGAGGACCTTGCAGAACGTAAGCGACATGATCGTCGCAGGCAAACTGATAAACGGGGGTAATTACACCGATAAAGGGCTGGCGTTCGGAAATAACTTCGCAGGGATAGGCATCTACCCGTCCACCACAGCGAACAGCAGAGGTAAACCGGTTGACTTTTCGGGGGGCTGTCCGGTACTGATACAGAACGGCAAGAAAGACGTGGACATGAAAGGAATCGCTAAAAGCGTATACACGTCAATCACCCGGCGAACGTGTACCGGTGTTTGGAAGGACGCTTTTTGCATAATGTTTTCACTCCAAAATTGTAGCTTAGAAGCTATGGTTCAGGAAGGGCTATACCAAGGCGTTGAGTTCTTAAAAGGAAACGACGGCGGCGGGAGCCAATCTTTTGCGCTAGATGGCGATACTGTTATTCCTACCGATGGCAGGGCGATTCCTTCTGGCGAAGGGTTGCTTGTTAAAAAGGAGGCGTAAAGGCATGCCAAAAATATATATTTCTCCATCAACTCAACATGCAAATATCGGTTTCGGAGGTTACGGCTCCGAGGAAAAACAGATGAACCTGGTTGCCGATGTTGTCTGCAAATGCCTAACGGAAAGCGGCATCGAATGGAAAAGGAATGAACCAGACATGACCCTGGTTGAAGTTGCGAATGACAGTAATAGATATAAGCCGGACTTCCATTTTGCCATACATAGCAATGCAGGAGGTGGACGAGGAACGGAAGCCCTGATCTATTCTTTAAGCAGAGAATCAGAGAGGTTTGCAAATATAATCTACTCCAAAATATCCGCCTTGACTCCAACGAAGGATCGGGGAATAAAGGTCATGCCGGAATTATACGAGCTGAAGTACACCAAGGCAAAAGCTTGTATCATCGAAATAGCGTTCCACGACAACAAGGGCGACGCAGAGTTTATCATGAAAAATATCCAGGAGATCGGTATAGCACTTGCTCAAGGAATTTGCGAATACTTTGGTGTAGAGCTCAAGAATCCATATGAAATTAACTACAAGGCATTGTACGAAGAATCAGAACGCAAGCTGGACCAGATCAGAAAGATCGGGGGTTGGGATAATGGCAGATAACATATTGTGCAACCTCACTACGATCAAGGATGGCGCTGGGCTTATCCTTGCGGCCGTTATTGCTGGATTGTCAAATTTGATAGGAGTGCAAGGACCGGAATTGAATTTTTTATTAGTCTTGATGGCAGCTGACTATATTTCGGGGCTAATCGTTGCGGGTGTTTTCAAGAAAAGCAGAAAATCATGTGACGGAGCATTAGACAGTCGCGCCGGAATCAAGGGATTGTTCCGAAAAGGATGGATGCTATTCATTATCTACATGTGCGCTCAACTTGATATTTTGTTCGACACGGGGTACGCCGCAAGCATGATGGTGTACTTTTTTATTTTAAATGAATCACTTTCAATATTGGAAAACGGAGGGCTTATGGGAGTGAGATATCCGAATGCCCTTAAAAATGCTCTGGAAGCGTTAAGCAAGAAAGGGGAGGAAAAGAAATGACTATCAACATGGAAATTCTCATTCTAATAATTTTTATTGCTCTTGTAGTACAGCTTGTAGTCGAAGCGATCAAAGTTCTTTTTAAGGCGATCGGCAAGGATTGGAGCTCTAACCGGCTCTCGTTCAAATGGCTCACTAAGGTATTCACTTCCGCATTGCTATCTATGTTCTGGACGATACTACTATGCTTTGCGGCAAAGGCTGGCATATTTGAGGGTTTCGGGTTCATGTTGGTATGGCCGATCCTTGATTATGTTGTTACCGGGATATTGGCCTCGCTTGGGGCTGGCAAAGTGTATGATTTATTTGTAAGCATGAGGGATTATAAGGATAAACTGGCGATAGAGAAAACGACAACCGTGTCGGTTATTCCGCCGCCCGTTGAGCTTGGCGGGATAGCAACTACCACAAAAATATAGGGCCGAAAGGCTCTTTTTTTATTGCAGAAAGGAGAATTGATCTATGGCAGTATTGCAAGTAGGCAAAGATGGGAAAGCGCCGGCGGGGGCCAAAGTAGGCGATACTATAAAAACTGCGGGTGGCGATTACAAGATTACTGGCGGAACATCAGGCAATTGGAAAAGCGAAAAGGTCACGACCCCAAAACCTCCGAGCGGCGGCGGCGGATCTGGTTCAAAGTCTGGCTCTAGTTCCGGTTCTGGAAATACGGTAAAAGTAAATCCCAATGGCAAGGCTCCGGGCGGTCTGTCTGTTGGCACAGTGGTAAGCACCGCAGGCGGAGATTACAAGATTGTAGGGGTAAATCCCGATGGTTCGTATAAAAGTCAAAAGGTCACATCAGGGAATGTGGTGGCAAATAGCAACCAGCCCGAAAAACCCCAGGCATCTTCAGTGGCAGGAGGCAAAACCCCAACGACATTTTTAAGAAACGGGCAAGAAGTAAAAGGGTATATTGAGGACGGCAAAACATACGACGAGCAGGGAAACAGGGCTATCGCCGGGGATATTGTCAGCGCTGCGGGAAAAAAATACCTCATGTCTAAACTTGGTGGGCTTGATATTACAAACGCATTCGAGACGGATCTCCACAGAGAAGAAGAGGACGAGTATGGCAATAAAGTCCTTGCGCCCCAGAACAGAAAAGCCTACATCGTAGATGGCAAAACCTATGATGCAATGGGTAACGAGCTTGGTATTGGCGATATCGTAAAGGCTGCGGGGGATAAGTATTATCAAATGACAGCCAACGGAGGCGTGGCATATACGCCGCCTATGATTCCGGATGAAGCGCCAGTTGCTTTAGAGGACCCGAACTTGCAAAGGCTATTAGATATGATAAACGAGATAGGTTTGGTAGATTCTCCTACGCTTGGCAACACCTTGACATGGGAAGAAGCGATGGCAAGGGCAGGAGGCAATCTTAACCCGCAGTTTAACCAGGCTATGGACTCAACTATGTCTGCGCTTGATGAAAAGGCTTTGAGGTCTGGATTCTATGGCCAGCTTCCGACGGAGGCATTAAAGAGACAGGCCGCTGGTTCGCTGGAAGTCGAAAAACTGAATGCTATTTATGAACTTGCTAACCAGTTGTTTGGGCAATCCGAGGATTCGGCGTATAAAGCTTTGGGTGCGGCAACATCCGAGCAGCAGAACAAAATCAATACTCTTCTCAATATGCTTGGGCTGTACCAGGGCGAAAGAGCATACGGCGACAGCAGATCAGACCTAGAGAATGAAAGAGCAATGGCAGAGGCAAGGCTCACAGGAAATTACAAAGGAAATCCGACTCTTGACTTTTTGGATTATCAGCGTTTGGCAAGTAATTCTGTTGGCTCCGGCGGCGGTTCCAGATCTAGTTCTGGCGGTGGAGGCTCCCTGAGCGAGGCGAAAAGTTCATTGACTAAAACCGAAACATTGAACAGGATTAAGGGCATGACTTTCAGCGACGCCTACAAAGAGTTGAGCAAGCTCAATAAAGAGGGTGTAATAAATGATGCAGACATGAAGAAATACGCTGACGTTAAATTCTTTGAAGATAAAGAGAACGATGAAATCTATAACCGATACCGTACCGCCATGGGAAGGTTGGCGACTGACGAGGACAGGGTGAAGTATCTGCAAGGCAACAGGCAGTATATAAATGACTACATGCAAGAAAAGCTATTAGAAGCTTTTGATTTAGCATAGAGGATGAGGGAGCGGTAAATTCGCTCCTTTATTCTTTTTTTGGGAGGTAAATATATGGCGATTGATTATGAAAAAGCTTTACAAAAGGCAAAAACTAGAGACAAA
The DNA here is from genome assembly GCA_028706405.1 of Eubacteriales bacterium. Classification (GTDB taxonomy): domain Bacteria; phylum Bacillota; class Clostridia; order Peptostreptococcales; family Anaerovoracaceae; genus Anoxybacterium. The sequence goes on along the minus strand of JAQWBM010000034.1, from coordinate 21,993 downwards.
GAGACGGCAACCGTTCTAAAAAAAGGAGGCGTAGAGGGCAGGAGCGGATACACTAATAGCGGAGAGTTTGTTGCTGCGGGCGGTAAAGACGAAACGGAAAGGCGTAATAAGCCTAATTTCACTCTCGAATCATTAATGTCTGATAGCGGAAGAAACTCTATGCAAAATAAATTAGGCTATATACGCAACATTGAGAACTTGCCTAAAGCTGGTATCCCAACTACTCCGCAACCTTCAGCGCTAAAGACTTTTGCGCCTACTGAGGCAACTCAAAGGGAGGACTTTCTTGATTTCAGGGATGAAATGGCTGGCCAGAAAAAAGAATCAATTCCACTTAATATAAACTTGGTTCCGCAGGAAAATTTAGACTCAACGGCAAGACAGACTATTCTTGCTAAGGCACATAAAGATGCTTTGAAAAGTTTTAACTTTATAGACGATAAAGATCAGCCGGTCCCTTTCATGAGTAGACAGCAGCAGACGTACGCTCCGGCAGAGCAGGAGAAGCCGACTATTCCCATGAAGGGCGCATATAATACTGGTACTTCCCATAGCATTCCTGAAAATCAACCAAATCGCAATGAAGGTTTTGTTTCTAAAAACTTTTGGAAAGGTGCAAGCGGGGCGAATAACGCAATCATGTCTACTTTGGATTGGATCTTGCCTAACGAATTAGCAGGAAGATATGACGCATTGGAGCCAGTCTTTAATTATTACAGGGATATTGATGCAAGCAACCAGCTTAAAGTTGATGCTGTAAATGACACTAAAGTTAAAGAGATTACTGGACAACTCATTAGTGGAACAGTACAGGCATTGCCCAGCGCAATATTGGCATTAGCAAGTGCCGGAACCTCAATAATTGGTCAAGCGGTAGGAACCGGCATTGCAAACGCTAACAAGGTAAGCACTCTTGGAACTGCTCTTCAAGGTGCCGTAAAGGAATTAGGTAAAAATCCGATGTTCTGGACCTCTTTTTTACAGATGGCGGGTCCTACATACGAAGAAGAAATTGCAAACGGAGCAAACGAAGTACAGGCATCCGCAAGCGCAATGCTCAACGGTATATTGGGTTCGGCGATTGAAGTTAGCGGAGGTCTTGAAACTTTCAAATGGGCCGATAAGGGCTGGAAGAAGCTCTTAACCACAGCACTTGAAGAGGGCGGAGAAGAGGTAAGCCAGTATTCATTGCAGAACTTAATTAATAAGGCCATAGGTTCCAATACTGCAAAATGGGGCAGCTTGAATCCGGAAGAATCTGCCGTTATTAATCCTTTGGCACAGTTAGAGCAGGGTGCATATGGAGCTGCCATAGGCGGTATCCTTGGCGGAGGCCAGCAGGCTTTTGTCAGCGGAGCCAATAAGGCTAATGATATCCGCAACAGAGAGGGCAAGATCCCTGTTATTCAGCCTGACGGAAGAGTTAAATATCAAAATGTGTCTACCTCATCATCGACAACGGACAGTTATGTGTTTGATGTTTTAGGCATAAGCGGAGATTATAATAACTTAGATAACATATCGGAAATGAATATGGGGCTTTACAGCAAAGCAGAGGAAGCCTTTAATATCATGGACGAGATTAACACTAACGGTATAGATTCCATAAGCGAAGAAAAATTAGCAACATTAAGGGATAACAACGATTTATTTAAAAATGCTATAAACAATAGATTTGTTGTTGAAGTGTCAAAGCCGTACTACGACCAGATATCGAGAGAGATAGATAAAATTCTTGCTCCATCAAATACTTACAGAGTTACAGACAAGGCCCCTATTGCCTCTGTACAGCCACAAGCTCCTGATGTTAGTGTGACTGAACCTATACAGACAGAAACCCCGCTAAAAAACATCGGGAAGAAACAAGGAAATAATGTATCTATCCACAAGAGTTATGAGAGTAGTATTTCTGGTGACTCAATCGCTCAGGCAAAACAAAAAGTTGGTGACTTTGATTATGATATCGTTAGGATAAATGATAAGACCGGCGACATAAGCTTTATTAGGACAGATGATTTTGATAGCAAGACTGAGCCGGAGATTGTATCTGTTATTACTGTCAAGAAAGACGGGGCCGTCATAGACGAAACGCCAGAGGGCAAGATCATTGTCGATAAGGCGAAGTATGTGTCGGATGATTATGCCGATTTCGATGTTGCTGCTGCAAAAGATAGAGAGGCAGCATGGAGAAAAGCGGGAGTAAATTACGACTCCACGCAGATTGACAGCAGGGACTATTTTGAAAATCACCTAAAGAACGTCGGTCTATTGTCAACCAAAAACGAAATAGAGGTTGACAATACTGTTGATATTCCGGTTGAGGACGAAACTGTAGCAACTCCGCAGAGCGAAGAAAGTATGTCGAATGAAGAAACACTCGACACCAACCCCAAAACAGGCTCTACAGACTCACCAAGACCTCACGCGGCGTCAAAAGAAGAAGGGGCCACCGAGGCAAAACAGGAAAGCGGAACAAATAAAAATGTCGGTGTACACTTTGGGGACCTCGGCAAGACCGAATATCTAATGACAATGAACGGTTCAAGGGGTACTGGACATTTTGGAACCGGAACTTATTTTGTATCTGCTGAATCAGATGCCATTCCGAGAATGACCGAAAACTCTTACGGGAAAAGACCAAGGCATGAGGTATCTTTTGATGGGTACAACCTATACAGACCAAAAGACGTAAGCCAGGGCCGCAAGCTCCATGAATTTTTAAAACAAGTCAATAAATGGGCTTACGGCAATGACAATTACAGAGACAGTATCGCAGATATGTATAACAACAATTTGAATCTGTTCGACAATGTCTTTACTTCTGAGGGCGAAATAGAGGAATACTTAACGGAACTTCAGAACTATGCTGCCGAAAACAAACAAAATGACGAGAAGGCTTACTTTGACAAAACCGAGAGGTACGATTCTCCGTCAACAAAGTTTATGGAATATCTTGGCTATGAAGGTGTTGACGTTAGAGGACTCAAAGGACTAGACGACGAAGAGTTTGGAAGCGTTATATACGATTTAAAACAGGAGCAGCGCAAAGAGGCGGAAAGTGAAAAAGATGCTGTAAAAGTATCAGGCCTTGCAAACGCAAAAGTCGATGATTACGAAGTCAACAAGTCTGGTTTTATTGATACGGTTGATAAAGACACAATCTCCGTATTAAGTAATGAGCAAGTTGACACTGCACTCGAATCCGTTGATGCCAAATTAGATGAATTACAGGAGGAAAACGATGGACAAACAATCGTATCAAGCCTTGAAACTACAATTACTGAAACAGAAGCTATTATTAATGAAGCGGAAAAAGCAACAGAAGAGCAAATAGACGAACAACTCAACAAAATAGACGAGGTCCTAAAAGAATATAAATTACCTTCTGAAATCTTCCCTTCAAAGAAGGCCGAAGCAAATGAAATTGCAAGCAAAGCGGCACATGTTGAACTTAAAAAGGAACTTACGAATTTCAGCAAAGCGCTTGCCGAAACTATGGGTTATGAATTTGATACAGATAATAAAGGAAAAACGACACACGCAAGCGTAGGCTTTAAGAGTGGCACTATTATTTTATGGAAACCCAACACAGATTACGGAATATATATAAGCATAAACTATGAAGAGGTTCCGCAAGATAAAGAATACAACTGGAATAGCTCTTTAAAAATGCAAAGTTTAATTACTCCGGCTGTATTGTATAGAGTTGCCACCAGGAAAAATAAGTATTCTGGATTTACAAACAACTTCTTGGAGCCAAAGGAAGGTATTCTTACCGTATCGGAAATCGCTCCGTTAGTAAAAGATATAGTAGATAGGCAAATATCTTACGATGAAAGAAAAAATAAAAAAGAGATTGATAAGCCTATAAAAAAGGGTAATATAGAAATAGAAGTTGAAAAAGAAACTGAAAAAAGTGCGGAAGAAAACGTAACAGGAAAGGGGGAGGAAAACGATGGAGGGAACATACGCAGGCCGGTACGGGGAAATGGCACGGAAGCATTGGAAGGAGCATCGACCGAAGATGTATCAAAGGCTCCTGAAGTCGGGGGAACTGGAGAAAAGACTCCAGGAGGCGAACGAGCAGACGCACAAGGAAATGGACGAACTGACGAGCAAGGGTCTGGCGGAGGATCAGGCTTGGGAGATCGTAAGGGAGAGGTACGTCATACTCCCGACGGAAGAGGACCAGCCAATCCTGTAGACAAGATTCCCGATAAGATCATTTCCGAAAAGGAAAAGATCACAAATGATCCAAGAGGGCAGAACGCCGTAATTACAAAGGAAATTGAACTTGGTAACGACAAGCAGAGATTTTCCAACAACATCGCCGCCATTAAACTTGTAAAACAATTAGAAACAGAACAGAGAAAAGCCACTCTCAAAGAACAGCAAATACTTTTAAAGTATGTTGGATGGGGTGGCTTATCTAATGCCTTTAATAATTACAATCGGGAATGGCAAAATGAATACGAAGAATTAAAGACTGCCCTGACAGATGATGAATACAAGGCAGCAAGAAGCAGTACGCTAAACGCTCACTATACATCTATCGGCGTAATCAAGGCGATGTATAAAGGGCTAGAAAAGTTGGGGTTCAAGGGTGGAAGAATGTTGGAGCCCGCCTCCGGCATAGGACATTTTATCGGAGCAATGCCAACGGAAATGTCTGAAAGCGTGAAATCATGGACGGCGGTTGAGCTTGATCCAATAACCGGATTGATTGCAAAACATCTTTATCCGAGGGCAAATGTCAAGATCGAAGGGTTTGAAAAGTCAAATATTGCTGACAACTTTATTGATGTGGCGATAGGCAACGTACCTTTCGGTAATTTTGGTGTTACCGATTCAAAATATCCGAAACACTTGACTGCGGCAATCCATAATTACTTCTTTGCAAAAGCGCTTGATAAGGTGCGCCCTGGTGGAATTGTGATGTTTATTACATCAAGGTATACTTTAGACAGCAAGAGCAGTGCAGTAAGAAAATCCTTATACGAAAAAGCGGATCTGCTTGGCGCAATCAGACTTCCGAATTCTGCGTTTAAATCAAATGCGGGTACCGAAGTTGTAACAGATATTATCGTACTCAGGAAAAGAGCGCAAGGAGAAGAAAAATCGGGAGCTAAGTTTATCGATACGGTTGAAAAACAGTTTGGAGAAAACGCTTGGCAAAAGTCAGATATCAACGAATACTTTGCTAAGAATCCCAAAATGATGCTTGGAGTGCCGGCAACCGGAAGGGGCATGTATTCATATAACGAATTTACATTGAATCCATCCGAGTCAAAAATCAGCTTGGAAAAGCAGATTGAAAAAGCATTTAACAACATCAAGGGGGCCATGACATATGAAACGGTAAACTTTGACGAGATCAAAGAGGCTGTAAGGCGAGAAATTGCACCCGACGGAACAAAGGAAAATGAGTTTGTCGTACAGGATGGGAAGGTCTATCAGAATCAGCAAGGAGAGCTTGTAGAGTATAAACTGAAAAATGCAGCGCAAGAAAGCCGCATCAAGGGCATTATAGAAGTCAAGGTTGCGTTAAAAGACCTATTGCGTTCAATGGCAGATGGCGATCCGGATGCCGTAAAAGAAAAACACAGGGCGAAACTGAATAAGGTTTACGATACTTTTGTGAAAAAACACGGAGAGATCAACTCAATAGCAAACAGTGGGGCATTCAGGGAAGATCCTGACTATTACCTTATGAGGTCAATCGAAAACTACGACAAGACAACCAAAGCTGCAACTAAGACAGACATATTCACAAAGGACACAATTGAACCGGTGCGCAATATCGAAAAGGTTGATACGGCAAAAGAATCCCTTATCGTTTCCTTGAATGAGTTTGGTAGGGTTGTTCCTCAAAGAATGGCCGAGCTGACCGGCAAAACGCAAGAAACCGTACTCGAAGAACTGATTGCAGACGGATTGATATTCAAAAATGCCGGAGGCAATTACGAAATAGCGGAACTGTATTTATCCGGCAATGTCAAGGAAAAGATGAAAGAAGCAGAGGCAATGCTTGAATCCGATCCGTCCTATCAAGCAAATGTTGAAGCATTAAAAACTGTGATCCCGCCAGATATCCCGTTATCAAAAATCCGGTTTTCGATCGGGAGCACATGGGTTCCGAACGAGGTCTACGAGGCTTTTTTGCAGCATCTTTTCAACTCCGACTATACATCGTTCAAAGTGAACTATATTGTGCAAACGGGTAGTTGGGTTATTGAGCAAAGCGGAAGAGACGTAAGGAGTTCAGCGGAGGCGCAAACCGTATGGGGGACCTCTTACAAAAACGCATGGGACATTGTAGATGCGGCATTTAACAACAAAGATGTTCGCGTAACCTACAAGGACGAGGACGGGAAAACAATTACCCTTCAAAGTGAAACCCTTGCCGCAAAGGAAAAGCTCGAACTTGTAAAGCAGGAATTCGAGAAATGGGCGAAAGAGGACGAAACGGTTTCGGGTGCCTTGGCCGATCTTTACAACGAAGAGTTTAATAATATTGCTCTTCCTAATTATGACGGATCGCACGTTGAGATTGTCGGCATGAATCCGGCCAAGAAGTTGAGACCGCATCAGTTAGATGCCGTTTGGAGAATTGTTTCTTCGGGCGGGAATACGCTTTTGGCACACAAGGTCGGAGCGGGCAAGTCCGGAGAAATGGCCGGCGGCGCTATGATGCTAAGACAACTTGGCATTGTAAAGAAGCCGATGTTCGTCGTTCCGAATCATCTTGTAGAGCAGTGGGGATCTGAATTTTTGAGTTTTTTCCCTGCGGCCAAGATTCTTGTCGCAACCAAAAATGATTTCAAAAAAGAGAATCGCAAGGTGTTCCTGAACAAGATTGCAATGGGCGACTACGATGCCGTTATTGTTGCGGAAAGTTCTTTCGGATTTATTTCAATGTCGCCTAGCTATGTTCAGCGTTTTTACGGACAGCAAATAGACGAGCTTGAACTGGCGATACAAGCGCTTGTCGAAGCGGGGCAGAGAAAAAGCCCGTCAGTTAAGGATCTGGAAAAGGCTAAGAAAAAATTAACCGAGAAAATGAACAAAAAGCTTGAAAGTCTAATCAAGGATTCTGACGTTTTAACTTTTGAAGAGCTTGGCGTTGACTCATTGTTTGTTGACGAAGCGCATATATTTAAAAATCTGTTCTACGCCAGCAATATGAGAAACGTGTCTGGTCTTGGTAGTCCCGAAGGGAACAATAAGACATTCGACCTTTACATGAAAACAAGCTATCTGCAACAGCTCAACGGAGGACGTGGTGTTGTCTTTGCCACAGCAACCCCTGTTATGAATAGTATGTCTGAAATGTATACGATGCAGAGGTATTTACAGCCCGATATGTTAAGATCGAGAAGACTCACTTCGTTTGACGCTTGGGCTAACGTGTTCGGGGATGTTATAACTTTAATGGAAATGACTCCGGAGGGCAGGGGTTACAGACAGAAACAGGCGTTCTCAAAGTTCAAAAATGTTGGCGAATTAGTGCAGATGTTCAGGAGTTTTGCAGACGTGCTTCTTGACATTCCCGGGATTGAGGTTCCAAAAGCCACAAAGCATACTGTTTCCGCTCAGCCGTCAGATTTTCAGAAGAAATATATTGACGAATTGGCGGATAGAGCAGATGCGGTAAGAACCGGCAGGGTTGATCCGAAAGATGACAATATGCTTAAGATTACGAGTGAGGGCAGAAAACTTGCTCTTGACCAAAGGATCATCAACCCTTCTGCTCCGGACAACCCGAGAAGCAAGCTTAATATGGCCGTGGACAACATTTTCGAGATATGGGCCGACACCAAGAAAGATAGCCTGACGCAGCTTGTCTTTGCGGATTTATCCACGCCAAAGGGCGAAAAAAAAGGTGCCAATTCTGGCGATACTTCCGAAGATGGTATTCCTGCTGGTGAAGAGGATTTTTCAAATACGTCTGTTTATGACGACATACGGAGGAAGTTGGTTGCGAGGGGAATACCGATTGAGGAAATTGCGTTTATCCATGAAGCAAACACAGAGGCCAGAAGAGAATCGCTGTTCGCTGCAATGAACGCCGGGCGGGTTAGGATATTGATCGGTTCTACGGGGAAAATGGGTGTAGGCATGAATGTTCAGAGAAAAATGATTGCCCTTCACCACCTTGACGCACCTTGGCGGCCCGGCGACATAGAGCAACGAGAGGGCCGAATGATAAGGCAGGGCAATGAAAATGGCGAGGTCCACGTTTACACCTATGTCACAGAGGCAACTTTTGATGCCAGGATGTGGGATAATCTTCAACGTAAAGCAGAGTTTATTAACCAGATAATGACCTCCGGTACGGACGTGAGAGAGGCGGAGGATATCGGAGAACTTGCTATTTCGTTTGCGGAAATCAAGGCGATTGCATCAGGTAATCCTTTAATCCAGGAGCAGTTCGAGGTTGAGGCAGAATACAGGAAATTAATCCGGCTGAAAGCAAACCATGAATCCGAAAGAGCAAATGCAAAATGGAGCGCCAATCGGGCAAAAAACCGAATAGAACATTATACTGAAAAAATAAAAGACTTGAAGTCCGATCTGGCAACACGGCAAGATACTACCGGAGACAACTTTACAATAGTCATTGATGGGAAATCCTACACGAAGCGGGAAGAGGCGGGCAAGGCGATAACCGAATACTACCGTGGAAAGTTCTACGAAAAAACCGGTTTTGCGAGTAAGAGCATCGAAAAGTTTGGAAGTTTCGCTGGATTTGACATACTGATGCAAGGCGGATCCGACATTATAATCAGCGGCAAATACTCACGAACCGCAAGGCAAAATGTTGATTCGCCAGCAGGAACAATTCAGTCAATGGAAGCTGCCGTCAGGTCGATAGAGGGCGACATAAAGTACTATGAACGTGGGCTTGAAGATGAAGCAAAGAACTTACCGAAGTTTGAGGAAGCTGCAAGCAAAGAATTTGACAAGGAAGATCGCCTGCAGGAAGTTTCTCAAAGACGTGCGGAGATATTGGAAGAGTTACAATTGACCGATGATTCAAGCACGGGCGACGATGTCGATTCAGGTATTGACTCTTCTGACAGTGAATACCAAAACGCCACAGCCAGCAGCATCACAGGGCAATTCTACAAGCCGAGCAGTTCGACAACAGCGCAGAACGCCATAACGCCGGAAGTGGCAAAAGGCCCGATAAAGCCAATAAGTCAGATCATTGTTGAAATCAGCAAGGCTTTCGGAACGCCGATCACTTCAAAACGGTACAGCGGAAGAAAGTCGCTTGGACGTTACAACACGAAGTACAGCTTCATAGAGACGAAGTATGCGAATACAATCGGTGTCGTGTCCCATGAACTTGGGCATCACTTCGATAAGGTGTATTCCATTTTGAAAAACCACAAAGAAGAACTTAAATACATGGCAAACAAAATGGAGCCGGAGGTAAAGAAAGCGTATAAGCCGCAGGATCTTCCTGCGGAGGCAATGGCAGAATTTATGAGGCTGTATTTGATAGATCCGCAGGGCGCTTACGAATTTACCGAGCTGGAAAATAACCGGAACTTCTACGACATTTTTGAGTCGATGATAAACGAATCAGACATGCAGAAGTTAAAGGCCGTAAGAGGCGATATTCTGAATTTCCTTGCGGCATCGGTTGAAGAACAGGCCAAAACAACAATTCATCCCTATGGCGAAAAATTTAAAACAAGCGTTGAAGAAAAGAGAATGTCAATCTACTCCGAATGGGTGAATGGCTATGAATCGTTTGAGGTAATGAACCGAAAGATTAAAGAACTGACCGGCAAAGAGGTTGCTCCTTCCGACAATGCGTACTATCTGGCCTTACAGTCACAGAGAGGCGACGTGCTTGCCCATAGGCTTGTACACGGCAGACTGGTTGATTTGCAAGGCAATGTTATAGGGGACGGCTTCGCATCGCTCTATAAAAGCATCAAGAAAAAAGAGCGGGCAGACTTCGATCTTTATCTGAAGCTTGTTCATGCCCTTGATTGGATGGACCAGGGCAAGATGGTGTTCAGCCCCGATTATAGCAGAAGCGACATTGAGGCGGCTATAAACAGGCTGGAAGCAAGATATCCACATTTCTCCACAACGGCAAACAGTCTTTACGAGTGGTGGGATAAGTTCGTGAGAGCATGGCTTGTAGACACCGGCTTCATGGAGGCAGAAGTTTATGAGACAATGCACGAAATGTACCCCCACTATGTGCCTAATTTCAGGATGGAGGATGGTGTAATCAACACCGCAGGAGGCAAGAAAGCGAAAAGCGGGTTTAGCAATCAGACCAATCCGGTTAAGCGGGCAAGCGAAAAGGGCAATGCAAGGGACACTTATTCGGCCACTCAAAGCATGATTATGGAGATTGACCGTTATGTTAAGTCCGTGCTGCGGCGTGACGTTATGCTGGCGCTTCACAGAAACTACCACAATACAGACTATGCCGAAGTAATGGGCGACTTCATGCGCAAGGTTCCACCGGAAAAGCAGAGACATGTATATAACGCAACCGACATGAAATCGAACCTCAAAGGCGATCTGTTCATGAACGAGATCGACAGGCTTTCTCCGGAAGAGCGAGCGAAGTTTGAGAAGTTAAGCACCAAAGAACAAATTAAATACTTCCAGGATAGCGGTATAGATATGACGATTGATAACGTCATAGACGATTACATTGTTTTCTACACGCCTAAGAAGATCAGCACAGATGAAAGCATTGTAACCGTCGTTGACAACGGCAGGACGTTCTTCTACGAAGTATTTGACAAGTACATGGCACAGGCGCTTACAAACCTTGGGCCGCAGGAGCTTAACGGGGTTATCAAGATCCTTGCCGAGATCAAGAGGGCAATGACGATAATGACCACTGGCGGCAATCCGATTTTCGGATTAACGTCAAACATCTTCCGTGACGTGCCGCAGGCGTATGTCATGGGTAAGTACGTTAACCCCATAGAGTTTGCATGGGCGCTGGTCGATGCCACGAAGTCCGTATTGCTCAAAGACGAGAAATATCAGAAGTACAAGGATATGGGCGGTGGGTTTGAGTCTCCAATAGGCGCAGATGCAAGGTACATTAAAAAGACGCTGCGACAAATGCCTGGCGGGAACACGGGAGTGCTGAACAAGGTTGGCTCTATTGTTGATTTTATAGAAGAGATCAACAACCTGATCGAAACCGTACCGAGGCTTACCGAGTTCAACAAGTATATGCAGGAGGGAGGAGACACTTATGACAACCGGCTTGAATCTATGTACCGGTCTGCCGACGTAACATTAAACTTCCAGCGAAAAGGATCTGGCGGCGTAGCGAGCACTTTGGTGCAGGTGATTCCGTTCTTTAATGCCGGAATCCAGGGCATAGACAAGTTCTATCGTGGTGTGTGGGGCGAAAAAGAGAACAGGAAAGGGGTGATTATCAAGTCGCTTGCTATGATCTCTTTATTCTCCATTGCGCAGGCCCTGTCTTATGCTAACGATGATGATTACGACGAGCTTCCTGAGTTTTACAAGAACAACTACTGGCTATTTAAGTATGCGCCCGGCAAGTTCTTCCGTATTCCGAAAGCGAGGGAGTTAAGCGTTCTGTTTGGAGTAACGTTCGAGAGAGCAATCCGTGAGGCGCTCCACAGCGAAGAGGACAACGGTAAGGCATTATTGATGGCATTTAAGGACAATTTCCTTGTGCCGACGAGCTGGGTGCTGGCTCCGGTGTATGACGCAATGGCAAACCGTACATGGTCCGGTGGCAACATTGTAAGCCAAAGGGATGAAGTTTTAATGACTGACGGCTATTACAACGAGGTTTACGACGATACCACAAGCAGGATCGCCGTTCTCCTTGCCAAGATGTTGCCTGATGTTGATTCTCTTGGGGCAATCAATACTCCAAAAGGGATCGAGTACCTTATTAAGCAGTATACCGGTGGTCTTGGGCAGATAATCTTACCGGCAACCACTCCGAGCAGCGAAGGACCGGTTGCAGGCATTCAAAGAAAAATGACTGTGGACGTTGCCTATTCGAGTAAGTACGTTGATGAATTTTACAGGGCAAAGGCAAAACTGGATGCGGCGCAGAGAGTCTATAAAGACCGCAGCAGAATGACCGATGATTATAACGACCAGTGGAGGCTTGCATTCCAGCGATTCAACAACGGCTTTAAGAGTACCGCAAACTTTAAGGATGTTCAGTTGCCAGAATCGGCAAAAAGAATCCTGGGCGGAGAAGCTGGTTATGTAGGGCTATCCAAGAAGTGGGCCGAGATCAGGATGATCAATAACGACGATTCCCTGACGGCGGAAGAAAAGCACGATAAGATCCGTGAGGTCCGGCTGGAGATCAACGATGTAACAAAGCAGCTTATGGAGGCATACAACAAGGACACAAAGAAATAAAGAATCAAGAGAGGGGCGCAGGAATGCGCTCCTGCTTTTTTATTGGGAACAAAAGTCGTAAATAGGTCGTCAA
>JAQWBM010000034.1:0-9409 GCA_028706405.1 Eubacteriales bacterium | reverse complement strand
AACGATGTAACAAAGCAGCTTATGGAGGCATACAACAAGGACACAAAGAAATAAAGAATCAAGAGAGGGGCGCAGGAATGCGCTCCTGCTTTTTTATTGGGAACAAAAGTCGTAAATAGGTCGTCAATTTTGCTTAAAAAAAATAATGCTGTTTAGTAATCAAGCTTCATGTTGTCCCTTACGGAATCGTTATGAACATACTTCTGCGTCACCTTGATATCTGCATGCCCCATAACCTTCATTATGGTATATAGGTCCGTTCCGGACCGGTACAAGAGTGTCCCGTATGTGTGTCTCAGTTCGTGGGGATTTAGATGTTTCACTCCTTTTGTTTCCTCATTTGCATCAAGCGATGCCATGAAGTTCGAGAAGTCATATTTGCGCCAGCTCGAATAAGCTTTCGGCTTTCCTTTGCCATTGTCATATATATATCCTTTTAGGTTCAGGCTTCGGACATGTTCAATGAATTCATCGTCTATAGGGACCGTTCTTTTGCTCGTTTTTGTTTTCGGCTTTCCGGTTGTTTGCCCGCCTTGTTCGAACTTTACTGTTTCGTTGACGTACACCTCTTTTTTTTCAGGGTTAAAGTCTCTATCGATATTGAAGGCGACAACCTCTCCTGGCCTCATTCCGGTTTTAAGAGGGAGAAAAGCGCAGAGGCCGCTTGTCCCTTGCGATTTTGCCAGATCAACGACCTTGCGGGCATCTGCTTCCATGTAATAGTTCTGCACCTTTTCATCCTTTGCCGTGTCGGGAACTTTTGTATTTGTGCGTGGGTCATATTTTAGCAATCTATCGGCGAGCCCCATGGTGATAATAGAGTTCATCACAATTCGATATTTATTAACCGTGTTGAAGGCTGCGTCACCAAAAGAATTATAGTAGGCCTGCAGGTCAGAGCTGATGATACTATTCACGTCCTTATTACTTTTGAAGTATTCCTGCATGTGCAGCACCTTGTAGTAGTACCCTTTGTATGTGATGTACTGGACCATCCCTTCACGAACGCCCAACCACTTGTCCGACAATTCTTTAAATGTCGCCGGCTTGCTTGCCCTCAATTCCTCTTCCCGCAGCTGTAAAATAAATTGGCTCTGCCACTTGGCGATGTTCTTTTTTAATTCTTCATTACTTTTGCCATAGATATGCGCCGTTATTGCCTTTCCGTTTACGTCACGGACAATCTCGCCACGCTCGTCCCTTAATGATACTTTTTTTTCGATCCTGCCATCCTTTCTTTTTTTTGGATTTTCTTTTTTCCTTGGCATTATAAGATCACTCCCTTAATCTCTTTATTATACCCAAAATAAGCCTTGAGTCGTCCGTAGACAACCTTTTAGCCTCATATATGACATCTTCTATCACTGATGGTCTTTCGATGCTCAAATCAAAGAATATGTCTGGCGGCACATTCAGAGCATTGCAGATATATTCAAGCATATGCAAGTCCGGCAAAGTTTTACCGGTTTCCCATGCGCTGTACCTTTGTGGGCTTACGCCCAGCTTTTCCGCCATAGTGTTTGACGACAGGCCAAATTCGTGCCTCAGTTCTCTTAGTGCTTTTGAAAATCTCATACAATCACCCTATCATAATTAAATTTAGAAAATAAATTTTTTCTCATAATTCCGCTTATTTCATACTTCTTTCAATCTCAACCAAAGATAATTCTGAATACAGGTGTCCTTTTCCGATATGCTCTCTTTCATGCTCTATTGCCCTAAGCCTCGCCTCTTCTGAAAGATAATCGTTCACATAAATTACATAGTCATCGTTTTCCCTGTCTAACATAATCATAGCTCTTACTTTGTATGGCATCCTGATTTCTTGAATAAATATATCGTTCATGCCGGCCTCCTTGTTATTCTTCCTTTGTTCCTTTCATTTTCTTGGCAAACTGTACTAACAAGTCTATATCTTCTTTGTCGAGCTTGTCTGTAGCGTCAAGCAGTATTCTTAAATCAGGGTTCTTGAAGAGTCTGTTTGCGTAGTCGTCTACCGCTTTATCGCAATAGTAACTAAAATCTGTATCCTTGCCCAGATCAAGGACTTTTGTTTCGCTCTTACCTTTTAAGTAGTCCATATTAACATTAAAGTAGTCTGCAATCGCTTCAAATGTCTCAAGTTCAGGCGTTCTTAAACCTCTCTCCCACATTGATATGGAGCTTTTTGAAACACCGATCAATTCCGCAAGCGCATCTTGTGATAGTCGCTTGCCTTCTCTTAATGCTTTTAGTCTTTCTTTTTATATAATTATACACTATCTGTAAACAAAATAAACACCTCATGTAAAAAAAATATCGACACAGTGTGACAATTTTTGTTGACATCATGTTCACAGGGTATTATATTGATAATGTAGACATGATGTAAACAAAGGAGGTGAACAGATGGATAGACGTTATATGGGTGAGACATTGCGCAGGTTAAGGGGAAATAAGACACAAGACGAAGTGGCTGCAGCTCTTGAAATCAGCAAATCTGCTCTTTCTATGTACGAAAAAGGAGGGCGCATACCAAGAGACGAGATTAAAAAGAAGTTAGCTGATTATTATGGCCGATCGGTACAATTTATTTTTTTTAAACAGTAGGTAGACGTGGTGTAAACCAAAAGGGGGAAAAGAAATGTCAACTAATGTACTTAAAAACTGTGGGCCTGCCAATGAGGTATGCGGCGTTCCAGAAATGCTTACGATCACTGATAGATTAGTTTCTATCGTGAAAACACAGGATTACGATCTTGATGTTTTAAACACAATATGCAGCAAGCTGGGTATTGATTACCCCGTGCCACCAAAAGAGGAACCTATCTCTTTCGGAATTACCGGCATGGTTGAATCAATACAAATGCGGGCTGCTATTTTTGATTCTGTGCTTGCAAGAATATTGTCTGAGCTGTAAGGGTGTTTTGTTCAAATGTATTGGGAAAATGAAAACCAGGGGGAACAATGTACGGAAATCTAAAGGAAAGGGGAGGTGGTGAATGGCTGGGTGGATAAAATTGTACCGCAAAATTACAGAAAATCCTTTATGGGAGGATAGACCATTTTCTAAAGGCCAAGCGTGGATAGATTTAATCATTATGGCAAACCGCCTGCCAACAAAATTGATTTATGGCAACACAATAATTGATCTTGAAAGGGGGCAACTGCATACATCGGAGCCTAAATTAATGGAAAGATGGGGCTGGTCAAAGAAGAAGGTTCGTGCGTACCTTGTGCTACTGGAAAGGCTAAAAATGGCTACCGCAAAAGGTACTACAAAAGGTACTACTATAACCATTGAAAATTACAGTGTTTATCAAGACATCGGTACCGCACAAGACACCGACGAGGATACTTTTCAGGAACCGCAAAGGGACCGCAAAGGTACTGCGCAGGGTAAACAAACAAGAAGTAAAGAAGAGAAAGAAGGTAAAGAAGATAAGAATATAATACCCCCTTACCCCCTTACTGAGTTTTGTTTTAGTTCTGCCCTAGAAAATAAAATCATGGAGTGGCTCAAATATAAGACCGAAATAAATGACTCATACAAGCCAACCGGATTTAAAACTTTACTAGGTATAATCAAGAAAAATTCTGATAAGTACGGGGAACAGGCGGTAATCAATCTTATCAACGAAAGTATGTCGAGTAATTGGCACGGGATTATATGGGACCGGATAAAGCCGACGGAGAGAAATGGTAGCGCAACGACACACAGTTGGAGATTTTCCGACATAGATATGGGAGGTAGTGAATGAGACTCGAAGAAACACAAGCCCTATTAGATATTTTAAAAAAGGCCTACCCAAGTGCAGCGGCATATAAACTAACCACGAAAGAGGAAATAAAAGAAACGATAGTTTTTTATCACGGTTTCTTTGGAGTGTATGAAACCCCCATTGTGGTAGCAGCCTTGCGCAATTACATCAAAAAAAATCAGTACCCTCCAACAATAGCAGGACTCCAAGAGCAAATTGATCTCCTGCTGAATACTGAGGATACCGACTCAGAACTTTGGAACCAGTTAAGTAAAGCCTGTAAAAACGGACTCTATGGTTCCGATGAAGAGTATAACAAACTTCCACCGGAGTGTCAAAGATGGTTAGGTAGCCCAAATACCCTCAGAGAATTGGCTATGGTGGACACAGACACATTTAACACGGTGGTTCGGGGGCAATTCCTCAAAACCATAGGTCAGATTAAAAGCAGTGAACAGGTCCAAAAAACACTGTCGCCGGAAGTTCGGAAAGTCATAGAGAGCAGTATTTACAAGCAGTTACCGTTTAGCGACTAAGGAGAATTAAAGGAGGAAGAACATGGAAAAACAGAACAAAGTGAGCCTGACAAGGCTTGCAAAAGGGGCAATCGAAGAACGAATTGATCTTGAAGTCCCCAAAATCATAGACAACATTCAAGACCTGAACACAAGGGCAGACAAAAAGAGGACCTTGACGATCACAATTGACTTCATCCCGAGCGTGGAGAGAAACCATGTGACACTGAACACAGTCGTTAAATCGAAGTTGGAGCCGACCAACTCTATCCAGACGGCCCTTGCGGTAGGATTCGACAAAACAACCGGAGAGCAGATTGTTGTCGAACTTGTGCCGAGCATTCCAGGGCAACTCGACATGTCAGGAAATGAGCAGGAGCCACCGGCGGTATTGAAACTTGTTCGGTAAGCGGAGGCAAGAAACGAAATGATTACTATTGGAGAACTGCAAAACATTTGCAGCGAAATAGAAAAGGAATACGGGGCTGACACTTATGTGATTATCAAGGGAGGCCTTAATGGGAAATACGCAAAAGAAGTCCTCATCACCAAAGAAGGGCATTTAATATTAAAGGCTTAACCACTTAGTTTTATTTGAAAAGGAGAAAAGAAAATGATAAAAGCAGCTATTGAGAAGATCGCCAGCATGGCGGAAAACAAAACCCATGAAATCGACGGCAGAACCTACAGCGAGAAAGGCCTAGTGTTGATCGAAGAACCAAGATACAAGCCGACACACGTTGTTGTCAAGGGCATCGATAGCCTTGTAAACCTGATTAAACAGGAAATTGAAAGGCTCAACGCCCCGGTGTTCGTAGAGGTTGTAAATTACAACGAAATCAAAACGTACAGTACCTACGACGAGAGGTTTGAAAGGCAGGAGCTCTATCGGGCAGTTTCCGACGTTCCGCAGTTCCAGTTCGGCTGGAGGGAATACAACGAGGCCATGATTGCCTTCCGGAGCCAGTTCATCCAGGGCGAAGGAACGGAATACGTACTGGATCTACTCAGTAAGATTACGGACGAAAATAAAGTATCTTCTGAGGACAACGGCTTGTCGCAGACAGTTGAAGTCAGAAAAGGCATTGGCCTGAAAGCAAAAGAAAACATCAAGCCCATTGTCAAGCTCACGCCATATCGAACATTTTTGGAAATTGAACAACCGGAAAGCGAATTTCTGTTAAGACTTGACGAGAATGGCCGAATCGGGCTGTTTGAGGCAGACGGCGGAATGTGGAAGCTTGAAGCGAAAAAGCGTATTGCAAATGAATTAAACTGGAAGCTAATGGACCTTAGAGGCGACGGCAAAGTCATTGTGATGTTCTAAAGGAGGCGGATTTTATGACAAGTGCAATTAAACACAAACGGCGGAGTCAATACTCTTGCGCAAGCACCGCAGCCGTCCTTGGGAGATTCGATCATGCGGCGGCACGGAAAAACATCAGCAAACAGGTTGCGCACTCCAACAAAGAAATTGGGCTGCTAACACGGCTTCGTAACTTCTTTGGACCAAAAAAACCAGACGGAGAGAATTAAAATGTTTTTATGTGAAGACTGCGGAGCGTATTTCCCGGAACCGGCTATCGTGAAAGAAAAAGAATCATACGAAGCGTGGGGGTACAACTTCACGCAGGAGCATAGTTTTGACGCCTGCCCTTCTTGCGGCAGTTACTACATTCACGAAACGCCGGAAGAGGCAGACGAAGATTAAATTTAAAGGGGGATTAAGAAAATGAAAGCAACTGGAATAGTTAGAAGGATCGACCAATTAGGGCGAATAGTCCTGCCAGCGGAAGTGAGAAAGAATTTTGGATTAGCAGAGGGTGATCCGGTAGAGATTTTCACCGACAAGAACACCATAATTCTGCGAAAGTATAATCCGGCCTGTGATTACGCAGAGCAGATCAAGCCCATCCGAGACAATATTGCCGGCGACAGCAGCATGGACGGAGACACAAAAGCCGCTGCGCTTACTGCCCTGAATGGATTGCTGAAGAGCTTGGAGGGATGAAAAAGATGGATACCAACGAAACCAAGAGAATTATTGAAATCAACGGGATCAAGCTAGAGGTTGATTTATCAACTGCCAGAAGGATTGACGAGTTTAAGGTAGGCGACAACATAAAGGTTTTACAGGACGCAAAGAACGTTCACGCTGGCGTGATTGTTGATTTTGTGAACTTCAAGGAATTGCCAACAATCCAGATCGCAGTATTTAAACAGGACTACTGGGGAACAAAGATAGACTTCATCAACTTCAATTCGCTAACCGATGGCATAGAAATCATGCCGTGTTCCGAGCACGAATTGAAACTTGAAAAGTGCAGAGTCGTGGACAAGTTCAATGTCGAGATAGAAAAGAAACAAGCGGAGGTTGACGAACTCACGGCGAAAAGAGATTGGTTTGTTAAGCACTTCGCAAAGTATTTTGAGCCCGGACAATAAGGAGGAGCCGTAATGCCAAGAATCTTAGTCAACACAAAGGACCTACCACGGGAAGAATGGCTCAAATACAGAATGCTTGGGATTGGCGGCAGTGATGCCGCCGGGGTCCTCGGCCTTAATCCGTATGCTACACCATACACCATATGGGCCGACAAGACCGGGCGGCTACCTGAAGAAGAGGAAAATGAAGCCATGCGTCAAGGCCGGGATTTGGAAGCTTATGTGGCGCAGCGATTCGAGGAAGCGACAGGAAAGAAGGTCCGGCGCCGCAATGTAATGTTCCAGCACGACACATACGACTTTATGACGGCTAACATCGACAGGGAAATCGTCGGCGAAAATGCGGGGCTGGAATGCAAAACGACCAGCGTGATGAACCTTCGGAAGTTCAAAAACGGCGAGTACCCCGACCAGTATTATGCACAGTGCGTCCACTATCTGGCGGTAACCGGATTTAAGCGGTGGTATCTGGCGGTACTCGTTCTCAACCAGGGGTTTTACCATTATGTTATCGAGCGCGACGAGGCCGAAATCGCCGCCCTGGTTGAGGCGGAGAAAGAATTTTGGGAAACCTATGTCGTTCCTGATGTGGCCCCGCCGGTAGACGGATATATCGCCACAAGCAAGGCTATTGATCGTGTTTTCTCGGATTCTGGTGGCGAATGTGAAATTATTGGCTCAACCGCAATTCAAAATTATCTGAACCTGAAAGATGCTCTCCGGCAGATAAAGCGTGAAATCCGGAAGCTGGAACAGGAAATCAAGGTTGAGCTTGGTGAATGCGAAATCGGTTACTGCGGCGACTTCACCGTTAAGTGGCGCAAAACCCTTAAATCATCAGTGTCGAAAGAAAAGTTGATAAAGACATATCCGAAAATCAATCTTAGCAAAGTCATGAAAGCCACTGAATATCGGAGATTTAGCATAACAAGCAAGGAGGAAAATCAATGAAACTCATTAAAATTATGCCCGACAAGGTCCAGATAAAGAGCAATAACGACCAACTCGGTGCCATGAGCATAAACAGTGCGATCTTGGCCGTGGACGAGGAAAGGGATGTTTCTCTGGTATGCGTTGTTACTGCGATCACACGAAACGAAGAGGATGTGCAATTTGACAATGATGGTGAGCCGTTAGAGCCGGAAGCAACTAGCACAATCGAATGTAGCATTATCGGCAGTCTGGTTAACGGTATTTTTGCGAAAGCGGTGGATCTTTATCCTGCTACCAACGTTAAAATCAAGCAGATAAGCAAGGAACTGTTTGAAAGCATGATTTCAGACGGCGATGCGGCAGGCTTCAAGCTTGGTACATACGTTAATTACGACTGCGACGCATACATTGACGGGAATAGGTTCTTTCAACGGCACAGCGCAATTTTAGGCAACACAGGGAGCGGCAAGAGCTTCACTGTAGCCAGTATTCTTGAAAAGCTTTCGGTTCTGAAAAGCGCAAACATCATACTCTTTGATCTTCATGGCGAATACTCCGGATTGTCATATGTCAAGAAAATCAAAATCGGAGACGGAGGTCTTGACTTCCCCATGTGGTTTTTATCTTTCAAGGACATTTATGGCAGTCTTTTAAAAATCAAGGACGAAACAGCGCAGACGCAGATCGCCGCACTCAGGAAGACGTTCTACGAGGCCAGGAACTCCGATAAGGGCGAGGATATTCCGATTGCCTTTGATCTCAATGCCATGATTTCTGAACTTACGAACGAAAATGAGGACAAAGTTTTCTCGGGAGAATACTACAAAACTGGTGATAAGGCCGGAATGCCCAAAACGACCAAAGGCGAGAACAACGGCAAACTAACCAGCGTGATTAATCTCTTGAAAGACAAGCAGATCGATAAGCGATATTCATTTATGAACAATCCGCAGCCGCAACGCTACCTCAATGAATTTATCTCAGAAATATTCGACATCAAGGAAAAGAATGTCAAGGTTGTTGATCTTTCCGACGTGCCTAGTGATATGGTCCCCACGATCATTGCCGTAACATCAAAATTGGTCTACAGAGTGCAGCTTCAGCAGGATCGCAAGGATTTAGTCCCGCTCTGTATGATTTGCGACGAAGCGCACGTTTATATTCCAACATCGGACTTCATGCTTGGGGCAAGCCAAAGGCGGCTCCTGGATGTATTTGAAACCATTGCCAAAGAGGGCCGAAAATTTGGGACAAGCCTTATGGTAATTAGTCAGCGGCCATCAGAGCTTAACCGAACCATCATGGCGCAATGTGCGAATTTCGTTGTGCTGAAAATGTCGAACGAGTCCGACAAGGAAATGATAAAAAGCATTCTGCCCGACGGGAGCAAGGGCATGATAGACAGTGTTAATTTGTTCCGCCCCGGCGATTGCTTGGTGATAGGCGACAGCGCAAAAATCACATTTAAAATCAAAATTGACCTCCCAAGTGAGCAACCAAGCAGCAGCACAATTGATACTTGGGACGCTTGGAAAGAAGAGAGATCCATTAACACGGATCAACTAGTGTTCAAACTCTTAAATGAATAAGGAGGAAATGAGAAATGGCAGGAAAAATTCAAAACGCAGTTGCTACAAAACAGGGGGCGACCGCACCAGGCACAGCCGGAGCCCAGTCAAATGCCAGCAAGAGCGTCACAACGCTTTTAAACAGCATGCTTGACAGCGAAGGATATCGGAAGCGGTTTGACGAGCTTTTAGGTTCACGGTCCCCTCA
>JAQWBM010000033.1 GCA_028706405.1 Eubacteriales bacterium | reverse complement strand
TGCGGCAGATACGGTAACCGTAGCTTCGATTGAGCCCGGACATACGATTATCGTATCCGATGCCACAGCAGGGAACTTTAGTATAGGTCGGATAATAGACGTGGGTAGTTCACTGGGAGGCAGAGATGTTTGCAAGGATAGGGAGATTACAGGAATTTCCGCACCGGATGGCGATAATGTAACAATTACTGTGGATGGTGATCCATTTACTACTGCAGTAAGTAACATCATTTATCATGTCGGGCAAAAGACGGGTGGCTGTAATGGGTTAGGTAATGGTTCCGGCAGTGCAGATAACTCAAAAGGAAGTACAGTATCGGTTAGCTATCGGGGATTGGAAGACCTGTGGGGCAACGTATGGGAATTTGTTGATGGTATTAACATAAATAATAATGAAAAACGGCCTTATATCGCTGATGATAACAGCAATTTTGCCGATGATACGTTTAAGGGTGTTTATACATCATCTGGTGTTATCTTGCCCTCAGACAGTGGTTATGTGAAAGACTTCGCTTGTTCTGCCGATGCGGATTGGCTCTTGATGCCTTCGATAGTAGGTGGAGGTTCCAATAGTACCTATATCCCTGATTATTACTATCAAAATTGGGAAAATACCGCGAATAAGGTTGCCCTGGTTGGCGGTAGCTGGAGGGATGGTGGTACTGATGCCGGGTTGTTCGACTGGAATGTTTATTGTGCCTCTTCTACTGCGGACCTGGCTGTGGGTGGCCGTGTCCTTCAAATTCCTTAGAGGGGGGACAAAATTAACGTGAGGTGATAAACGATGGATTTTTGTATAGCAACGGTAGCATTTTGGCAGTCACACGGCTTTGATACGTCAAGCTGGCGTAAAAGCATAGACGGCACATTGGCATTGGTGCATAGGGCATATGCGGAGGTGCTAGTGCCTGATATAGCGGAGAGCCCCGAGGTGACGGTGTATCGTTCGCCGAGTGCGGAGCTGGATGGGGTGCTGGGCGGGGTGGAGTGGACGGAAACAGAGTGACAGTCACACTTAAAAGGACTGCAAATTAAAAGACAGGGACTTGTTCCCTTGTCTTTGTTTATTGAAAGGCGGTGATTTAATGTCATTACAAAAAGTATATTATTTATCATTACCACTTAAAAACAGGGATATGTCACCCGTGGCGGTGGTTGTCGAAAACGATGTCGGCGGTAATAAATTCATAATCACACTAACGCAAGACGGCAAGCCATTTCCCATTACAGAAGCTTCTAGAGTAACGTTTACTTGCGTAAAAGCAGATGGGACCGCCGTGGTGGATGAGGTAGAAAGCACGGAAAGCGGGAAAATATCCTACGTGCTACATCAACAATGTTTAGCCTGCCCCGGTATTGTCAAGGCGACAATAGAGGTTTATTCGGACACAACACGGGTCACTTCTACGCAATTCCTATTTGAGGTAAAGGCACAGCTTAACGATGGCACGGCCATTCCGTCAGCAGAGGAATATCCGGTGTTACAACAGTTAATTATAGATAATCAAGCCGTACAAACAGTAGAAGCGGCAAGGGTCACGGCAGAGGCTGACAGGGTAGCAAGAGAAGAAACACGGCGTACCCTAGAAAGCGAAAGATGCAATGCCGAGCAAGACAGGCAGAGCGAAGAGCTTAAGCGGTCAAACGCAGAGGAAACCAGAGACTTGAACGAACAGCAACGCGAGGTTAACGAGACGTTCAGGGAAAACAATGAAAGCAGAAGAAAAAGTGCAGAAACAGCCAGAGAGACGGCAGAACAAACAAGAAGTGACTACGAAATAGCTAGGCAAACGGCAGAACAAACAAGGGAAAATAGAAAATATGAACTAAACACAGAAGAGTCTAGAAGGACAATCGCAGAGGAAAACAGGGTAACAGATGAAGAGGCGAGAGTTACAGCAGAGCAGGGCAGGGTAACGGCAGAAGAGGCAAGAGTTACAGCGGAAAATAAGCGTGGAACCGACTTTGATAATGCCATTGTTGAGCTTAGAGCGGACTTCGACGATGTTGTTGGTAGCCTTAAGGTTATCGGAGAGTATGACCCACTGATACAGTACTACCCGAAAAACATCGTTAGGTATAACGGATCTGCCTATATGTCAACAGGAACAATCAAAGGCATATCTCCTGCTGAATCGTCTGTGTGGGGCTTGCTTGTATCAAAGGGCGACAAAGGGGCGCCGCTTAACCCGCGTGGGAACTATGCAAATGATGTTAGTTATGTTGTTGGTGACTTGGTTAATTATGACGGTAGCGTTTACAGCTGTATTCAAGACTGCCTAGCAATCCTTCCAACAGATACGGCATACTGGGAACTTTTTCTTGGCGGCGGTACGACCGGAACGTCAGAGCAAGCACAGGGATTTTTTGCGGATTTTCGTTTCTATCACAAATGCAATACAGGGCATACAGAACTTTTCCAAGACTCTGCCGAATGGACAGCAGACAGCGATTTTACCAACGTACGGCTTGGGTCACAATCGCTAAAAGTGGCAAACGACAGCGAACTTGCAAAAACATTGGTAGCAAGCAAAATGACAGATGTTGACCTAACCAAATTCAATGGCGAATTAGAGAGTACCATTAATGACTTTATCGTCCTAGCGTTCTACACTTCCGATATTACAGCATTGCCGGAAAACGCGGCTATGCGAGTATCGTTCGAGCAAAGTACCGGAAACAGAATGACAAAGGTAATCAATAAAGCAGATTTTACTTTATCAGACTTTGACGGCTGGCATATCGTAGAAATGCAAAAATCATCCTTTACCGCAGAGGGAACAGGGTCATGGGAAGGAATCACGAAAATATCCCTCGAATGGGAATGTATCGCAGGGAAAACGGGGGCATATGTTTCGTTCCAGCTTCTACAGCTAATACGCAAGCACCCCGAACTTACCGAATCGTGCCTATTTCAACGACAAATAAACGGCGTATGGGTTGCAGAATTACAGACTGGCGATTATTGTTCATGGGCTATCGCTGATATTTATGGTGATGTTGTCTGTAAACGGATTATAGACCGCCAAAGCAGTAATCCACGTAAATTAACAGGAACGATACCTTATAAAGATTTTACTGCTATGGCAACTGTAAAAGCCGTTCAAAATGGCAACTGTGACGGCATAGGCTGGGAGGTTGACCAGTTTAATTACATTTATTGCTTTGTTGGGATGGGTAGTTATGTTTCGATTTATTACAAAAGCACGCAAGGCGAGGGCTATGTTGAACAACTTCCCCTTCAATCCGGCATAGTTGCTGGTGATGAAGTCAAATGGGTTATGCGAAAAAAAGGAAGTACAATCACGGTAGAAATATACCGAAATAAAGCATTGTCGCCAGAGACCATTTTAACGATAGAGACAAGCCATACAGAAGGATATTTTATTGCTTCAATCCCTGCTTATGGTTATGGAGAACCGCCATTTTCCGAACTGCTTTCTGCTTCAATCACAGCGACAGGATTCGCCGCCAGAGCAGGATTCGCTGATGAAGCGGAAACGGTCAAAGACTCCAACATCATGCGTAAAGATGTCGCTCAAACCATGACCGCCAACCTTACAGCCAACGGAGGCACAGACTACTCCACCAGCAAAGTACGCAATATTATCGCTATCGAAGAAGGCACAACCGAGCCGCCAGTAGAAAATGGGGCTTTGCTCATCATCTATGAGGCGGTGAGTGGCTAATGAAAATAGGCGTAGGGGGCAAAAAGATATCTAGTTTGCCTGTTGGGACTAAAGTTCGTGCCTCTAATACAAAATATAATGGCGCAACCATTGGTTTTGTTGTCGGACACCAGGCTTCCGGAAGAACGAAGCTGATAACTGAAAAAATTATCACCCTGAAATGCTTTGATGCAAAAGAAGCCAGCAACCCAGACAGCAGCAGAAAAAACTACGGAAATAACCGTTACAGTCAGTCAAATATCGACCAATGGCTTAATAGTTCGACTAGTGCAGAAGCATGGTATTCTGCTCAACACACATATGACGCGCCACCGAATAATGCGAACGTCTGGTCAGGTTATAACGAATATGACGCAGAAGCTGGTTTTCTGTCATTCTTTGAAGAAAGTTTCAGGAACGCAATTCTTGACAGTACAATTAGGGTCGCAAAGAACACCATTACTGACGGTGATGGTTATGAAGATATTACGCGTAAGGTCTATTTGCTTTCCAACACAGAGGTCGGACTAGCGAATGAAAACAACATAGAAGAGGGGACAAAATGGGATTTATTCAGTAATGATGATAGTAGCCGTCTTGCATACCCTACGGCAGAAGCTGTCAGCACGTCCGAATATACGAATTCCAGTCTAAACGTTTCTTCGTCCTGGTACTGGTGGTTAAGAACTCCGCGCGCTGATTCTTCGAGCAACGTGCGGTTTGTTTACGCGAACGGCGGTTTCAGCGACAACACCGCGTACTCTAGCCACCGTGGCGTTCGTCCCGCTTTGGAATTACCAAACGATATTACCGTTTCCGAGACACCAGATGAAGATGGGTACTACACAATCTCTTTTAATGTAAATTGTCCCGTCAAGACCAATAAATGGGGCAAAGATAACGTATGGCGCAACATAAAAGAGATAAAAAGTGGTGTATCTAACGCATGGCGTAGCGTATGGAAACGTATTGCTGAGCTAATCCGCACATTCACCACCAAAGCAGACTTCGACACCTGCACATTGACTGATACAACGGCAACAGCGGCGGGAGACGTGGAGCTGGAAGCAGCACAAACTACTACTCAAAACTGGGCTTTAGCTGTCAACGGAGGCGTTATACATTATTATAGTATAGGAAGTTCTTGGGATAAACTAATCGATGGCGTAAAAGGTGGAAGTGAGAATGTTAATTACGGAGGCACGGTTCAGGCTGACGGAACAAGTCATTGGCTTGTCATAAAAACGGATAAGAAAATAAAAACAAGCAGAATTGATTGGTATAATGATGGACAATATGGAGTCAAGTCTATTGAAATTCGTTGCTCTAATGACAATTTTTCTTCTGATGATAGGATTATCGGCACTTTTAGCAATTTGAGCCTCGCAAACCCCATAGTTGTTAATACGTTAACTTTTGATGAAGTAGAGGCTCAGTATTTTAAATTTACATTTTTGTCCGTTAATAATACCAGATGGACACAAGTAAATGAGGTAGAAATCATTGGTACTTGTATGTTTTATCTGCCTTCTGGCACAGCCGAATCACCCGCAATTGACCTTTCCCCCGCTATATCCGCTCAAACAAGCGAAATTGCGTGGAACGGGACAACACCAACCGACACCACACTCACTATGCAAACCGCTCTCTCCACAGACGGAGGCACAAACTACGGCGAATGGCAGACAGCGACAAGCGGGGGAGAAATCGTACCGCATGGGACGAATTTAGCTAATGCGAGGCTGAAATGGAAGGCGACACTGGGTACGAACGACGGAGCGGTAACTCCGAAACTGCATGATGTGACGGTGAAGGTGAATGAAAACACAACGGCACAGGTGACTTTTACTCCAAACATCAACAGAATAATATTAATGGACGAAAATAGGACAATTCTAGGAGAGGGTGACGATGGATGGGACACGCCGCCTAATAAAATTTTGCATAATTGTATTATTGGTAAGACGTATATCATAAATTGCCAGTCTGCATATTCCATAAAAGTGAATGGTGAAACAGTTTTATGTGCAGGAACAATATACGATAGAGTTCCATATGTAAAAATTGTCAGCCGTGCGGCAAACGAAGATAAAACAGTGGATGTTGTATTTAAAATCACTTCATCATTTAGTCCGATTGAATTTTTCATTGATTCAGGAATAATTGTAAACTAGAAAGGAGGGAGTGCCTTGAAAGTACTAAACTTAACCAACGAAGCAGACAGGCTATATCCTAACAACATTGATTTGCAGGACAAAATAGCATGGCTCAACGAACTACAAGCCATGATTTACATGGACATTATCAAAGACTTACGGCAAGACATACAAGACATCACCCATGACCAAGACACCTACACCATATCGGGCTATTCAATAGACGATATTGAAACGCTCAAGGTAAACGGCAGGCTATATGCTAAAAAGAGTGCCAACAACTATAAAGAGCATTACAGCTATTATGAAGATTCGGGGGCAATCAAGCTGAATCCAATGACGTCGCAAGATATTGCCGGAGGGCTAGAAATCACCTACCGAGTAACGCCAGAGGAAATCACGGAAGAAAACGCCGGAGAAGTGGAACTCGCTCTTGATAATCAATGGACACCATTATACCGCTTCTATTTACTCTCACAGATAGCCTATTTTCTCAAGGACACGGCAGACTACAATAATCACGCCATGCGTTACAACCTAGAGGAACTGAGGCTCAGGGCGTATGTGGCAAACAAAAAGCCGGACACAGACACCGGCGGTAAGTTGCGAAATTATTGGTAAGGAGGTGGGAAGATGTTACCTTTTATTACACAGGCGGCTAAGCCGTCAATTAAAAGCGAAATAGTGTTTAAGGGCTACAACGGCACACAGAATATCAAAACAGGCGATATGCCATATATGAAAAACCTCTGTTCGGATAATGCACCTGCCGCTTCTCCGCGTCCCCCACGTGAGATTATTGCTACATTGACAAGCCCACAAACATTGTCCTCGGCTAACAGCAAGCTTATTTATGTTGACGGAACAGACTTCAAGTATGATAGCACTACAAAAGGCACAGTAACGGCAGGGAAAAAATGTATGGTTGATTTCAACAACAATATCCTCATTTTCCCGGATAAAAAATATTACAGTATCACGAATGATGTTTTTGGAGACATTGGCACAGGCGCCTATCCAGCCGCGGGAAGCTGTCCAGACATTGATTATGCGGTAGCCTTAAACAACCGCGTATGGGGCTGCAAGGATAATCACATTTACGCCAGCGCACTAGGTAACTTCAAGGACTGGACAACATTAGGCACGGGAAATGCGGATGCCTTTGCCGTTGATGTAGCAAGCGAAGGAAAATTTGTCGGAATATCCAATTACCTCAATCATGTACAATTCTTTAAGGTTGATGTAATGCACGAACAGTATGGCGATAAGCCTTCTAACTTCCAGATTCAACAGGCCCTAAAGAAAGGGGCGTTATCGCATGATTCAATTTGCGAAATGGGCGGCTTGCTCTATTCGCTCTGGCGTGATGGGGTGAATTGCTACGGTGGCGGTCAACCTATGCTTGTATCGGTGGAGCTTGGTAAAACGTACGCAAATGGAGCGGCGGCGACCGACGGCAGGAAGTACTACCTTTCTCTTTATGACGGCTCGCGGTATGACTTATTTGTCTATGACAGCATTTATAGAGTGTGGCATAGAGAAGAGAATCTTCGTGTGATTCAGTTTACCGCCATTGACGGCGTTGTTTATGCTTTATGTGCCGATGGGAAACTGCTCAAATTTAATTCAGGTGACGAACAGGTTGAATGGGAACTATATACCGAGGTATTCTCCGAAAACTACACCGGCAAGAAAGGATACAGTTGGATAGGGGTCAGGGCAGAATTGGAGCAAGGCTCTTCCCTTTCGGTGTACGTCAAGGTGGATAATTTTGACTGGAAACTCATCAAGACACACGACAGCGCCTATTCACGTCTGATTACTGTTCCCATTACCGTACCGAGGGCAGAGATATTCCAGATTAAAATTGCCGGCAAGGGCAAGGCAAAGGTACATCAGATTGACCGCAAATTCTTTTATGAGAGTGACCGCTAATGGAACGGTTTGATACGCCTCAGATGGGGTGCAATACAGAGGAAACCGTGCGAATGTTATACAACCACGTTTCCATGATGGGGAAGAGGCTGGACTTTATTCTTCTCAATATCGACTACAACAACCTAGCCGGAACGTTTGCTGATGATATTAGGACAGCCAGCGGAAAGCACAATATCTTTGTAGTACAGCCGAAACCGCCGTATTACGCCGGTGATATTTGGATTAATAACGATACTATAAGGAGGTGCACAACGACCAAAGAAACAGGCAGTTATTATGCTTCGCATTGGACAGTGCAATGTGGGACAATCGCTTTATTGACAGCTACCCAAACACTAGAGAACAAGACATTTTCTTCGCCGATCATTAATACACCGGACGTAATTCATAAACAGACTACACATGATTATGGAGGGGCAGCAAGCGATTGGACACTATCAAGCGGGGAAATTAAGGCAGATACCTTGGTGGCGAGCAATTCTAACGCCGATGTAAATATTATTGCCCCTGCTACAGCAGGACGGCGGTATATTGTGGTTAATCAGACGGAATACAATGTGACAATCAAAAAAAGCGGAGGAAGCGGCGTAACGATTGCCGCAGGAAAAGCGGCATGGGTGGAGCATGTCGGAACAGATTATGTTAGGCTCACACTAGACGCTTAGAAGGAGGGATTTATTATGTTAGACCTTATTAAAAAACTGATAGGTAGTGTAGGTAGTTCGCTTTCCAAGTCAATCAATACTGCAACAACCCCTAGTTATAGCGGGAGTAGTTATAGCAGCGGTAGCAACAAAAAGAGCAACGATGTCGCTATTCGTGATTATATAAATTCGTATGGTAAGCAGTACGGCATTTCTAACAGTGACATCGGCTGGGATAATGGACAGGTTATGCTTGGTGGCTCACCATTAATTACACCTTCAAGGATAAGTCCGGACAACCGGTCCTACGCAAGTGAAAATGATATAAAAAGTGCCATTGATTCTTACGCCGCAGGGAGGGGTTATATTCCGCAGGGGTATAGTGAGGTATCATCTGGCGGCTCTAGAGGTGCCACGTATCAAAGCCCATACAGTAGCCAGATTAACGCAATGCTAAAAAAACTCAACTCTACCCCGGCGTTTGACCCTAACTCCATCTATTCAAACCCTGAATACACAGCTATGAAACAAAGGCTCGAATCGCAAAGCCAGGACACAAGCAAAAACGTAATGGCAGACTTTGCTTCCATGACCGGAGGTATGCCTAGTTCATACGCAATAGCGGCGGCTAAAGAGGCTTCCGGCGATGTACAAAATCGGCTGAATGAGGCAGTTCCGTCATTAATGCAGACGGCTTATAATAGGCATTTGCAAGATCAGGGCATGACAATGGATCAGATTAATACGCTTTCCAATATGGACAACTCCGGCTATCAAAGGTTCGCGGATGATAGGAATTACCAGCGTGGTGCACTAGAAAGCGATAGGGCGTACAATCAGGGCAATAAGCAGTTTGAATATAACGCAAGCAGAGATCAGCTTCTTGACCAGAGATGGTTAAATCAGTTTGACTATACAAAGAAGCAAGATGCCTTGAATTACGGATTACAAAGCAGGCAGGTCAGCGTTGCTGAAAGAAACGCACAATTGGCAAGAGATCAAGCGAAATGGGCTAAAGACCCGACCAACCCGGCAAATATGAAGAATCCAGAAACAGTCGGGGCGATGTATTCCAGTATGTTTGCTAGTGGCGATCCGGAAAAATGGTTGAAACAGAATGCTCAATATCTTTCAAACGATGAACTAAAGGCCTTGGCTGGATATTTACCAGACAGCGCACAGCTTGAAGTGTTTAAACTTATTCTTGATAAGGTTGGTAAGAAGTAGTAGTGGGAGGGACGAAAATGACAAAAAAAAATACACCGCCCGTGTTCACTGGTTTAACGGGTGATGAAATCATAGCTCAGCGCAGAGGTCAGAAAGTTGGTTTGCTTGGTGATGAAATTATAGCTCAGCGTAATGTTGTAAAAAATACAACAACCCAAGACGTCGTTCCTAAGCTGGCAGATCCTAAAATAATACCCCCAAAAAATATTAGAGAGGGGGAGATTAAACAATATAGTCCCACTCTTGGCAGAAGGGTAATGGATATTGGGCGAAGTGTCGCCAATTTTGGGAAGGGCGTCACTAAAAAGGTGGACAACTTTATTGCTGGAGCGTCAAAAGAGCAAGCCGAAACACCGACAACACGTAGCGAGTATAAAACAACGCAACTTCGCGCATTAGAAACGTCTATCAGGGACTTCCAAGACGGAGACAAGCAAGACATAATTACAAAACTGAGGAATAAAAAGCAGAATCTTACTAAGCCGAGTAAGGGGCTTATTTCTGGCGATGCGCTAAAAGAAGAAGGTTTTTTGCAAGCGATTAAAGAAGGTTGGCAATTAACTGATTTGGAAACGCAACGAGCAATAGAAGATTATAAAATGCGGCAAGGGTTAGAAAACAAGTCAGCAGAACTCACGGCAAAAATAAAAAGCAGACCGGATCTTCAAGAAGCTGTACCATATGAATTTTCTAATGCCGCTTTATCACAACATATTAAACACGCATTGCGCGGTGGTGCTGGCTTATTAAACCAAATTGTTCAAGTAGCAGGGGCAGGGGCAAAAGAAGGCATTGTTATAGGCGGCGCCGTTGGCGGTGTTGCTGCTCTTGCTGGACCAACCGGACCGCAATTACTACTCACTCCGGTTACCGTACCTTCTGCGACTGCATTGGGTGCTACTTATGGTTTTATGCACGGCTCAATGAAGTTCATGACGGCACTGGAAGGGGGCTCTGCCTACCGTGAATACATTGAATTGGGAGTTGATCCTAAGTATGCTGGTCCATTATCCGATGCCGTTGGGCTGGTTAATGCCACAATAGAACAGGTGCAATTAGGTCAAGCGTTAAAGGCAATACCGGGAGGAACAGCGGCTTTAAAGGGGATAAAAGAGGCTGTGGTTCAAAGGTCAGCAAATTTGTTAAAAAACAGGTTGTTTGCTGCCGCTGCCAAATATGGAAAAAGTGTTGCGGCGCAAACAGCAGAAGAGGTTGTGCAGGAAGCAGTGACGATTGCTGGGCGAGAGGTAGCGGCAATAATTGACGAGGCTGCCAATGTACCACATATGACCGGAAAAGACTTGCTTGACAGATTGGCCGGTACGGCTATTGAGGCTGGCACCGCGTTTTCCGTTCTACCCTTGCCCGGGATGGCTGCACAGGCTGGGTTGAATTATATAGACAGTAGGGTTAGTGCAAAAGAACAGCAGTTTATGAAGGCCGCGCAGCAAGCCGCTCCGGAGGAAGGAGAGGGGGTGGTAGAGCAGTCTACTCAAACCGAGCCTGTTCAGCCTATTCAAATGGAAGGTGAAACACAAACATCTCTTACTGATCCGGAATCTTCCTTTATCGCTGCCGCCAAAGAGGAAATTGCCGACGTACCTGAATTTGTGCAATCTCCAGAAGCGGGAAACATGATAATTGAACAGAGAAAAACGAATAAGGTTATTGATACTGAATATGATCCGAAAAAATATAATCTTAAAAGAACTCCAGAGATTGGTAAAGCGATACGAGAACAAAAAGCAGGATCGCAGACCCAACATTTTGCTATAAAAAAACCTCTGGTTAGTGACGAAACTGAAATTACCACAGGCAAAACGGCAAAAATTGTTTTATATCGTGGTGGTGGTAAACCTAAAAGTGAAATATATAATTGGGCTGAAACACCTGTCGCCGGCGAAGGTGAATATTGGGCTTTTGATGAAAAAGAGGCAGAGCTTTATGGGGAAAAAATAGATGCGAAAGAAGTGACAATTAATAACCCCTTGGTAGTAAGTGATGATAAAAAATGGCGTGTTTTAACTCAAAAAGCAGGTTGGGAACATCCTAATCCGTATGGTTCAGATAAGGAAAAAATTAAGACATTAACGGAACAGCTCAAAAACGTTATCGTTTCGGATGGGTATGATGCGCTAGTTGTTAAAATGAATGCTGCAGGTGATTATGCGAAAACTTTGCGTAATGTTTTTGGACATGACCAGGTTGTGCTATATGAGCAAAAACCTAAGACACAGGAGAAAGCTTCTAAACTTATTCCTGCCGGAGCTGATACAAAGGCAGAAGAACCAGCTCCGAAGGAGCCTGTCGCTGAACAACCAAAAGAAGAAAAGCAAAATATTTCTAGCGAGAAACAAAAAAACGAAAAGCCACAGGCGCAAGTTGGACCGCTCGAAATAAATAAAAAAGAGACTAGTGAATCAGTGCAGGAAATTAAGGGTGATGTGCAGAAGACTAAAACACCACTTGAACAATTAAAGGATGACATGAAGCGGTTTGACGTTAATATGAATGAGCGCCGAAACGTCATAGAATTTTACAAAAAGCATATTGAGGGAGCCAAAAAGGCCGGCTTAAATATTGAGCACGTTGTTAGTTTTACTAAACAATTCTCTGACGGAGTTACCAAAAAAATGCTAGAAGCTCACGGTTTAGAGAAAGGTACTGATGCTTATGTAGCCGGAAAAGCTCTATTAGAGAAAAAAGGTGCTGTGCTAAAGACAAGCGTTGAGCTTTTGGCTAACCCTGAAAAGCCCATCACGCAGGAACTTATTCATGAATATGCTGAGCTGTGGATTATGCTATGGGGGCTAACAGACAAAAAAAGCCTCAGTATGGCGATTGATTCTTTAGCGGATAAAGGTATAGATAGAGCCAGAGCAAGAGAACATCTGTCCGAAATCTTTGCGGATTATGTCTTGTCGCACAAAAATTTTAATAGCGAGAGCAAGACTTTCTTTGGAAAAATGATTAAGAAATTTAAGGAATGGGTGGAGGACGTTGTTGAAAGGCTCACTTATTTCCGCAAAAATGTTAAAACGCGGCTTTCAAAAGAAATCAAAGAACAGGCTGAGGCATTTTCACGCGGTGATTGGGAAAAGGCATTTAGAAAACTAAAGACCGGTTGGACACCGGAGATAACGGCTTATTCGTTAAAAAATGCAGGGATAAATAAGGAAAGGAGGGCTTTTGAAAATGCGGTTGCGAAGGCATATAGACAAATTGGCGCTCCGGAATGGAACAAGAGGGTATTTGATTATCAGGCGTATAGAAGAGATGAGGATAAACTACCCCACGAAAGAGGCAGAGCTTACTTTAGGCGGAAAAAACCAATGCGATATTTGCTTACCTTATGGGGTGGTACGGCGGAAGACGCAGGATTTGAAACGGTAAACAATTCTTTTAATATGGATCAATATAATAGTTTCGTCCCAGTGAGAATACCTGACAACACTCTTGGACAACGATATGTTGTAAACGCCCATAGTCCTAGGGAGGCAGTTAAGAAACTCGGTTTAAAGGATATTAAGCCTTTCACTACTCGTAATATGTATGACGACGTGAATTATACTGCCACTTTTAATATTGATGTGCGTAATCTGTATAACGATCAGGAAGATTCTGTTCCTAGTACAATAACATTTACTATTGATAAAAAAGGAAAGGTGCGTTATCTCAGAAGGTGGATAAATATCCATTTGCCTCATCGCCCCGGCGAGGATACAGAAGCGCTTTATGAATCATGGGATTATGCAGCACGGCGCTACTCTATTAAACCGCATTCCACGTTAGAAGAATACGAAGACTTTATAAAAAAACCACCCATAAAGGTGATAAGGGTTAGTGGCGATGAAATTCAAGGTAAAACTATAAAGGAACTTAGAACAAGTGCATGGGAAAAGGTTAGTCCGTTATTAAACCAAAAATATCATAATGGCGATACCGGTTTTGACATTTTAATAGTAAGAAAAAGTGTAGAACACGGTTTTAGTAATTTTGGCAAAGAACAAATTGTCTCTTCTATTGTTCTACCCGATTTGATCAAAAATGCTGTAAAAATAGCGACAAACCCGCCGAGAGTACCTAAACCCCAAATTAAATACTATCACACTTTTTTTGCACCATTACAAATTAAAAATGAACTGTATAATGTAAAATTAACGGTTATGGAAACAGTTGATGGAAAAAAGCTTTATGATCACAACGCATTGAAAATAGATAGATCCGATTTCGCAGGAAGGGACTCATCCCATGATGGGAAGTTGGTCTACCCTCCTAAATCAGATCTATCTGAGATAAGTATAACAGATTTGCTTTCAAGCATCAAGGGAGACGATAGGAAGTATTTACCTGAATGGTTTAAAAATGGTGAGTTATCTATTAAGACTAGTAACTTTGATCCCATTCTTGAAACCTATAAAAAACTTTTCCCAGACAGGAAGGATAAGAAAAACACCTTTATCTTCAATACGTTTATTGATGATCGTAATTGGGATGAAATTGGGGACAGAAGAATTAATGCTTTTTCGTATGATAATCCTGGTATAAGACCGTGGATTATACAGGAAGCAGAGTTTTTACAACAGGAACTATCGGATACTCAACCTGCCGAAAGATATCATATTGACGATTATGAGTACTGGAGGCAGTTGGGGTCTGGTGAATCGCCATGGGGTGGTTCACCGCGGATTGCAAGTGAGTCCATTGCTAGAATCAAAGACTTGACTGGTGCGTCATATGCCCAAATAAAGGACGCTCTTGAACGCCTGATTAATGGCGAGGGAGAAGAAAATACCGCATTGTGTAAGCGGATAGAATTAATTATTAATGATCGTCTTACGCTTGGGTATAAGACTATTGATGGATATTCCATCCCGCCTGATGATGAGTACATTAAGTTCAAGGGATACTTGCAACGCGAATACTACAAGGATACCGGTATAGATGGTAAGAGTAGTGGTACTTCTAATTTAACTAGCCCGATAGGACAGTCCGGCGTTGGCCTGGCCACTGGCAAAAACACCGCAGGCAAAGCGAAACGTGCCTCAGAGATAGTAAAAGATTTTGAGCGTAGATTAAATACCACTATTAAAAAAGGTGTGAAAAACTGGCGCCATCTAGGCGAGTTTGAGAACAGAACACATATTATACGCATTGCCAAAGCAAACGATTTAGCCACACTGGCGCATGAGGTCGGTCATTATTTTGATAAGTTATTTACTCTAACCGATATCATTGTTCTCAAGCAGAGACTGGGGGATGTGGCAACCGTTGAGGCAAGCCTTTTGTCTCTTGGCAAAAGAACATCTAAAAAAAGCTATGCGAAATATAAAGTGAGAAGAGAAGGTATAGCTGAATTCTTCCACGACTATTTCACAGACAAAGATAAGGCGGACAAACAATATCCAGAGCTCACAAACTATGTTAAAAAGTATGTGCCTAAAGATGTCTTGACAACGGTAGAAGAAATTGCAAGAGATGTTTGGGATTTAGTTAATTTAGATCCTATCGCCAGAGGATTAAGTCAGATTCAGTTCAAGGGTGATCCGCACTATCCTGCTCCCGTTAATGTTACAAGGTTGTTGCGACAGATTTATACCGGGATTGTAGATGCTACTCATCCGGTCGAATGGGCCGCGGGAGAATTGGGCGGTAAGGCTTTCCAAGATGAAATCAACAACGAATTATCGGTTTTGCGCGGATGGGAAGGTATCGCGCTGGCTGACATTAACCCGAAGGGCGAGGAGGGTTATTATCAGGCAGATCTGGATGAAAAGAAGGTCGGCGAATCATACTCTGAGATAACCAAGGAAATTCACAAGAATGAAGAGATCAGAAGATTATTTTGGTTATACTCCGTAGCCAGAAGAAACGAAGATTACACAAAACTTGGTTTAGATATGCCGGATTCCCCCGAAACATACGCTGAGCAGATTCGCATTTTAGAATTGAAGCACCCCGAATTTAAGGAGATATTTGAAAAGACAAGGCAGTATAGATCAAACGCATATGACCTATTGGTACAGGGAGGTATTTATAGCGAAGAAACAAAGGCAGAAATTGAAAAGGCCAATCCTAACTATGTGTCGCTAAAACGTATTAAGGAAGCGTTTGATTATGTTGCCGGAACAAGTCCGAGACTAGGCGGGGCAAAAAAAGTAGTAAAACGCAGAACCGGCGGCGGTGAGGATATTATGGATCCGGAAGAAAGTGATATTAACAATACCTTTATCTACCGTAATGTAGCAATGAGAAATAAACTGCTTTTAAAACTTGTGGATATGTCCGAGTTAGCCGAAGGAAAAGGTGCAATAATTACCAAAGCAAAGGATAAATTCAAAGCTACTGAGTTTAATTTAAACAAGGTAAAAAAATATCTGTATGACGTGTTTGACGGCGTGGAGGAAATCCGCGAAAAATACGGTGACGCCAAAAAGTTTGTAGATAGTCTTGACCTGAATACAATGGTACGAATTTTTGATCCTCAATATCTCGCCGGTCCTAATCAAATTGTTGTGTATCGCGATGGCAGTCCGGAGCTGTATGATGTGCACCCTGATGTACATGAAGCAATTAAAGGATTAACTCCTGAAACGCTCGGGCCTATTGTTAAATTTCTTGCCGGTGTATCACAGGTGAGAAGAACAGGTATAATCTTCACGCTCCAATTTGTTTACCGTAACTTAGGTAGAGACACGCAACATAACCTTGTTTCTAGTGATTCCGGTATCCATATAGGAAATGTTATCTCCGGATTTTACAGCGCTTTAAAGGGGGATAAGTGGGGTCAGATAATGTCCCGGATGGGTGGTACAACCAACTACTTCACGGCTAACGAACGGAAATATGCGCAAGAGGCTATTGATGAAATTTTGGCTAACGGGAAGCGGCATAAAGAATTTGTGAATAAGTTAGCTTCTGCTGTAAGGCTAACAAAGTTAGGACATCCGGCACAGGGTGCAGTTGAAGCTGGAAAATCTATTGGAGTAATCTTTAAGGTTATTCAGGATATGATTGACCCAACTGAACAGGCTGGGCGTATTGCAGAAACTAAAAAAGCCATAATTAAGTACCTGAAGGCTGCAGGATATACTGATGCCGATGTTAAAGGAATGGATGCTCAACAGCTTCTTGAAATTGTCCCGCAAAAGGAGCTTAAAGAAGATGTAGCAAGAGGACGTAACCTTTCTGTAGACTTCCGGAAGATGGGCGGATGGGTCAGGAAAATGCAATTGAACAGGATGTTGATATTCTTTAATCCACAGGTGCAAGGGTTGGCGAATGTGGCTCGGTTGTTTAAGCAACATCCTGTCAGAACCACTGTACGGGGGTTATTGTATATTACGTTGCCGACGTTGGCTCTTATGTGGCTTAACTGGGATAATCCTTACTATCACGAGTTGCCATGGTGGAGAAGAGATTTGGCGTGGAATATCCCGTTGGGTAATCCCAAAACAACAAAATGGTTTTTCCCGATTCCTAAACCTTGGGAGTTTGGACTTATTTTCGGGGCATTGCCGGAAAGATTATTGTACGAGAGATTAAGTAAAGATCCTGCCGCGTGGAATGAGTTTGATAAAGTCACCAGGGACACGATACTACCGGATGTTTTAGGTTCTTCCCCAATTGGACCGCTGTATGAGGACGCCACCGGCGAGGATTGGAGAGGACGCAACATCTTAAGCATGGCTGATCAGAGAGTATCTCCGTATCTTCAATACAACGAATACACCAGTATAGTCGCAAGGAAGGTTTCCGAAGGCTTAAAAGATATTCCTGGTCTGCCGGAGTTTATAAGGTCACCGAAGCGGTTACAAAAAGTTCTCGAAGGCTACACCGGCACACTAGGAAGAAACGCTTTAGATACAATTGACCAATTAACCGGCAATAAGCCAGGTATACCCTTAATAAGCGGGTTGAAGCGTAGCTTTATTGTTGATGCACAACAAAGTCCTCGTTCCGTTGATAAGTTCTATAAGTATAAGGGCGAACTTGAAACGCAATACAGCGATGCAAAGAAGTTGGGAAAAGATCTGTCGCCGGAAGTAAGCGTTATGAGAACGGCATTTAATGCAGCAAGCACCATTGTAAATGAATTGGAAGATGTAATAGCCGCGATTGAACGATCAGGACGCCCTAATAAAAACCTTGAAATGAGCGCCATTAAGGCAGATTTAATTCAGACGGCAAAAGCAGTGAATGAAGCATACGAAAAAATATTACCAATAAAGAGAAAATAGTATTTGAAATAAAGCTAATTATTCAGCGGACAAGGTTTTTTATCCCCAAATAGTACAATGGGGATAGAGAACTGGTCCGCTGAAAGTTTTGTTTTAGAGATTATAATTAATGAATCTTGGTATAGCGGCAAGAAGATTGGCTTTACAGTTAGGGGGCGTGGTGATGAGCAATGAAATAATTGTAGCTTTTATCGCCTTTTTAGGCACAATGGCAGGAACCGCCGGAGGTATTATCGCCTCAAGCAAGCTCACGAATTTTCGACTGCAAAAGCTGGAAGAAAAGGTAGACAAGCATAATTCCGTGATTGAGCGGACCTTTAGGCTTGAGGAACAAATAAAAGTAGCTAACCACCGGATAGGCGATTTAGAAGATGGGAGGGGTTTTCATGGCGGAAATGTG
The DNA here is from genome assembly GCA_028706405.1 of Eubacteriales bacterium. Classification (GTDB taxonomy): domain Bacteria; phylum Bacillota; class Clostridia; order Peptostreptococcales; family Anaerovoracaceae; genus Anoxybacterium. The sequence continues at coordinate 8,448 of JAQWBM010000033.1, read as the reverse complement.
TAAAAAAATAGCCAAGCTGATTGACGTGAAAAGCATTATATCTTTAATTGCGGCGGTCATTTTTGCCGTTCTGGCTATTCGTGGGGAGCTGGGTACCGATAACGTGATGATACTTTTAACGCTGGTGTTTCAATCTTTTTTCAGCTACCAAACTCACAAAAAGGATGGTGAGCAGAAATGATTCAAAAACTGAACATCGTTAACGGGGTCCTTCAGGATAAATTTATTGACGGAATCCCGGTAAAGGTGCAAATTGTGGAGCCGAAAGGCAAACTTAATGTACGCACTCTTATAAAAATGACAGAGATTATCGGCGTAACTAACCACAATACTGGAAATCCTTCCCCTACAGCCGGTGACGAAAGGCATGCAAAGTGGCTGCAAAATGTAGAATACGCTGATAAGGAGTATGTATCAGCTCACTTGTTTGTCGATGAGGATTCTATTACCCAGTGTGTGCCGCTGGATGAAGTATGCTTCCACGCCGGAGACGGCAAGGGGGCTGGAAACCGCAAGACGATTGCCATCGAAATATGTGAAAACAGAAATGTTGACAAGGCTATTGAAAACGCAAAGAAACTTAATGCGGCGTTAATACTTACTTATCCACGGCTGGTGATTTACAAACATCAGGACTGGTCAGGGAAGCATTGCCCGAGGGTGCTCTTGTCTAGAGGCATTTGGGACTTGTTTGTAAGGGATATAAGAAAGCTCGTGGAGCAAACGAAGCAGCCGGATCCGTTTGAAGCTGATCGCATATGGGCGATGGAAAACGGCATTAGTGACGGAAGTGACCCGGGCAGACCGGTATTGCGGAAAGAACTTTGGGCTATGTTACATAGGATGAGCAAATAAAACCCTTCTTCCCGGCTCGTGACGGATGAGGACACAAAGCAGGGGCGTTCTGCAGAGTGTGGGGGTCATTAAAAGGGGACAGAGACCTTGACGGCTGGGAGGACTAATATTATACTAGAGTTACACCTTTGAAACGTTTATATCTGACACGCATATTGTGTCGAGCGGGGGCAGTGGCAATCACGCTTAGTGGTTCGACATTGCCCCTTTTGTTTATTCTTCTGGGAAAAGTTTTTTATAGGTTTCAAGCACGGGATCGTATGGCTTTTCCTTTTTGTTCCTTATAATAATAATCGCCATCCAGAACAAATCAGCTACTACCAGCCCCCACCATATATTTGTAAGCGACTTTCTTAGTTGTAGGGTCTCGTTTTTCTGATCATCTGTTAAATTCTCCCCAGAAACAACCATTCCATCCATACTGCCTGATTTAGAGAACCCATAGGCTTTCATCCATAAGTCACCGGTCCAGCGATCCCGCTCCCACTTAATAACATATGAACAAGACGAATCGCCACCGGATTTACTAGCTTCAGCATTAAATCGAAACATCATAACCGTAACAAGCATAGTCAGAATAACCAATGGGACAACTAACTTCCTCATGTCATCCTCCTTATTTGAGTTTTTAAGTATATTCTGACATAGTAGAGAGAATTGTCAAGTGGGGTTGTTTTGTTTTGTACTTGACGAGCATTTATTTTGGTTGTAAACTAATATAGCACCGTATGGAAACTTAAAGGTAACTAACACGTAACTAACAAAAGGCATTAAAAACCACATAAAACGTGGATTGAGTGTATAACTCTTAATCAGGGTGTCCAGGGTTCGAGTCCCTGATGGCCCACCAAAGAAAAACAGCTAGAACACTAGGTTCTAGCTTATTTTTTGTGTTTAAAAATATTTACTCAAAACCCTATAAAACAGCATGAATTTCTGACGGTAACTAACACGTAACTAACAAATAAAAAACTAAATCATTTCTATTGCTTTCCTCAATTCTTCTATTTCCGGATGAGTATAAATATTTGCGGTTGTATTATAATCAGCGTGTCCGATTAGTTTTTGTTGGTATGTTTTATCTACTCCTGCCTTATTCATCAAGCTGGCAAAAGTATGTCTAGTAGAATGTGGCGTTAGTTTCCTTGTTCCTGCTTTTTCTAGCGTAGGATAATAGAGATATTTTCGATAATAGTTTACGTTTATTCTTTTTCCGTTTCTAGAAATTAAATATGATCCGTCTTGGTTGTACCAGTATTTTATGCACCCCAGTATTTTAGAATGTACTGGGATTATTTTTTTCTTCCCAGCTTCTGTTTTATTGCCACCCATTAGCAACATATTTTTCATATCTACAGTGAATTTCGTGTGTTTAAGCAGTTCCCCGATTCTCATCCCGGTATAAATTAATATCAAAATGCTTTTGGCCCATTTATCTGTTTTGGCGAGATTTTCTATAGAACGAACTTCTGAATCTGTAAATATTTCCTTCTCTGTTGTTTCTCTTTCGGGGAGTTCTAATAATTGAGCATAATTCTTGTCTACGATATCATCAGCCATAGCGTGTTTGTAAAGGAGTCCGGCAACAACCTTTACTTTGTGAACAGAACTATAGCCCAAATCATCGTTTTCCATATCATCTATTATTTTTTGTAGGTGAGATTTCTTTAAATCTTTAAATCTTTCATCTTTTAATTTCGATAAGTGGTTCCAAGCGATCCTATAACTTTCTACCGTCTTCTTGCCAAGTTTAGGGTATCTGCTTTTTGACCACTCATCGTATAAACCGCCTAGGGTTATATCCCCTCTCTCACCAATGGGATTTTTGTTATAAGCTACAAGCGCCGCTAATGCCTCAGGATGATTTTTAAAGTACCCAATGGTGTAATAGTCCTGTTTGCCGTTGCTTGTCCATCCTACGGTCTTTCTGGCCACCCAGGGGCGGCGCCTATTGCCGGATAACTTGTAAACACTACCATAGCCATTAGGCAGCTTCATGTGTGTTTTCTCCTTTCTTTAGTATTCGACAATATTTCTTTTTAGTTTTCCGATAATTTTTATATCTCCGAAAGTTTTTATGTCCGGGGGATAGTTAGGGTTTTCTGATTGCAACACAATCCTATCATTATCTTTATATACCTTTTTTAATTGTGCTTCCCCATCAATAATAACTGCGGCTATTTCTCCGTTTTCTACGTCGCGTTGTTCGCGAATAAGAAGCAAATCCCCGTCATTGATTCCGGCTCCTGTCATACTGTCCCCTTTGGCACGAAGATAAAAAAATTTCCCACCACTTACCCATTTCTTTGGTACTGGCTCGCTTCCCTCTATATCTTCGTAAGCCAGAGAGCCGTTTCCGCAACAAATTCTTCCCACGATTGGCAGCAACACGAAGTCGGTGTCTCTTCTGATTTCATTAAACTGTTCTGTGCCACGCATTAGTTCTGATACTTTAATGTCAAGGGCATTTGCAAGATCGCCCAACCTGTCCATGTCTATTTTTATTTCGCCTATTTCGTATCTTTGTATGGTTTTCTTTGTCACTCCTATTTTTTCTGCTAGTAATTGTAAGCTATAATTCCTCATCTCTCTGAACTTTCTTATGTTCCGTCCAACTATTTTATAAAACGTTATTTCAAAAACCTCCTTTCTTTAATATTCGCTGCCGTGCCTTTATTATAACGGAAAAAGACACAGAAAGCAATAAAAATTAAAAAATGTGTCTTTTTATGCTTGACATACTATTTTGTCGATGATATTATAAGTGTGTCGTGAAAAGACACAATGAGGGAGGTGATTCGACATGAATATAAAATTTGCTGTTAAATCCGCAAGGGTGGGCTTTACTAAAATAACGCAAGAAGAAGCAGCCAGGCATTTAGGGATTTCTCTTACCGCATACAATCGCAAGGAGAACGGAAAAGCGAAATTCTATGCAGATGAGTTGTGGAAATTGGCTCAGCTGTTTGGTGTTAGCATTAACATTTTTTTTGACCGCGAGTGTCATAATAAGACACAAGACAGGGGGTGCACGGTGTGCGAATGAGCATTAAGGAAGCGGCTGAAAAAATGAAAGTATCCCCACAATTTATTAGGGTAGGTTTGCAAAGAGGGCAATTTCCTTTTGGAGTTGCCATAAAGCTGAGTAGCAAATGGACTTATTATATTAACCCAAAACAATTTAATGAATACATGAGGGAGGAAAGATGATGAACGAAAGAAAGGAGGGGTGGAGTTGGACGGTATGCAGGAAACACAATTCGACATCTATGAAACCATCCGCAACCTGCGGGTGAGCGAAGTAGTAAAACAGACCATGGTACAGCTGGTAGCACGCAAGGAAAAAGGTGATGAGGAGGCGGGAAAAAGACTATGCAAACTGGGGCTATTTTTACGGCAAGCACACAAAATTACGGCGGAAGAGCATGCGATGATATTGATCGTCGCTACCGAAAGAGGTCCGCGGCCAAGCGACAAAGGCTTCTGGACGGCTTGCAAATGTTGGCTGAAACGGTTTTTCTCGTGGGAGTAGCATACGCAGGGATATTGCTATTAGGTGCGGCAATGTCCGTATTGGGTTAAGGAGGAGAAAAGCGAATGAGAATCATTAAAGGCAGAGCGCGAGTTACCGCGCCGAATTGGCCGCAATTTGAGCAAAAAGGCATTTCGCCAGAAGTGGCGCTAGCGTTAGCAAATTTACACGCGGGGTTAGTCCTGGCAGCGCTGGAAGAGCCGGAGGAGAGGTCATGTATTTACAGCAGGTTTGGCAAAAGCTTATTAGAGCTGACGGATGCCGTGGATGAGATGCTCAAAAACGCAAAATAAAAAGGCCGGTCGCGATAGGACGCGAGCCAGCCAACACAAAATAACTCAGCTACATTATAGCACAGAAATACAAAGGGGGGAGATGTAAAAAATGCCACCAACAGAATTACAACAAGCCATAGAGGACTTCCACGCCGCCGAGAGCTTCCTTGACGAGGCAAGCGCGGAGCAGATGGACAGGGCGATATGCAGATATAACGCCGCAGAGGCGCGGCTAACGTGGCTATTGCGAGAGGCAAAGTTAGCCAGCGGGATAAAAGTAGATTGGGGGTTTTGGTAAATGGCTGAAACGAAGCGGTTTGACGGAGACAACAAAATTATTGATTATGCAAACGCTTTACTAGGAGCGATAGCGGAGCAAGGCTATTGCGTAAGGAGTCAAGAGAATTTTGGTAGCGTGGATATTTATATACACGGTATTGGGACGGACGAATGTGTGCTGGAAGTTGAAAACACAACTAACGCGAGAAAAGAAAAATGGAATGTACGGGGCAAATTAACAGCGGCATTAGTGCCGGAGAAGGAGGAAAAATAATAATGAAATTATACGAATTGACGGAGGCTTACAAAAATATTGCGGAATTAATGGACGATGAAACGATGGACACAGCAGTCCTAGAAACAGCTTTGCAAGAAATAGAGGCACAAATCGAGGTAAAAGCGGAGAATAGTGCGATAATCCTCAAGGGGCTTGATGGCGAGATTGATATGTTTAAAGCAGAGGAAAAGCGGTTAGCAGAACGCCGTAAGACATTAGAGAATAAGCGAAATTGGCTCAAAGGCTATCTCAAAGACGAGCTAGAGAAAATCGGCAAAGACAAGGTCAAAGCTGGCGTGTTTACAGTGGCATTGCAGAATAATCCGCCAGCGGTGGAAATAACGGGAGATGTGCCTGCTGAATTTGTGACAATAATACCGGAGCAGACGCTGCCTGATAAAAAACGGATCGCCGAGTACCTTAAAGCTGGAAATAATGCTGAATGGGCACGGCTGAGGCATGGTAGATCGCTGAGAGTGAGGTAAGAGGAATGGACAATCTTGAACTATACGACAAAGTCAGAACAGTGCCGCGAAACGCACTAAAACCGATACAGGCTGGTCGATTAAAGGGTAAGAGCGATATTAACCCTATGTGGCGGCTCAAAACGCTTACAGAGCATTTTGGCGTGTGTGGGATAGGCTGGCGGTATGTTATTACTAAGCAATGGTTAGAGCAAGGCGCGAAAGGCGAAATAGGGGCATTTGTGAATATAGACCTCTACATCAAGGTAGATGGCGCATGGAGCGAGGCCATTCCCGGCACGGGCGGCAGTATGTATGTAGCGAACGAGAAGAACGGTCCATACACCAGCGACGAGTGTTACAAAATGGCTTTAACGGATGCAATATCGGTGGCGTGTAAGGCATTAGGCGTGGCGGCTGATGTGTATTGGGACAGCGATAGGTCGAAATACGACCGGGCAGAAACACCAACCAAGCCACAGCAACAGAAACCGACAACAACACCGCCACAACAGCAAAAAGCCGATACACCAAGCGAGGCGCAGCTAAAGAAAATTTATGCCTTGTCGAAAGAGAAAAATCTTGCCGTTGAAACAATGCAGACAATCATGTTGGAACGATATAGCAAAGATAACAGTAAGTCATTGACGAAAAAGGAAGTGTCTGACCTAATCACATTTTTGGAGGGAGACAAATGATACCCAAGCCAAAACGCCGCCGGCACAGACCAAAAAATAACGCAAAGCCCACGATAAATGACGTATGCGAGCGTTGCGGCAGACCGTACGCACATCTGCACGAGGTATTCTTCGGCAGAGGCAAGCGGCAACTAAGCATAAAGTACGGCTTACAGAAGCGGTTGTGTTACGAACATCACGAAGGGGCAAGTGGACCACACCTCAACCGTGAATATGATTTGCAACTAAAACGAGAGGCACAGGCGAAGTTTGAGAGGGTGCACGGTAGGGCGGAGTTTGTGAGGCTGTTTGGGAGAAATTATTTGGAGTAGAAGGAGAGATGACCGTGAATGAAACAATAAAACACTGTCCTTTTTGCGGAAATAAAGCAGAACTAAAACAAGATGAGCATTTAGTGGAAAACGAATTCAACCAGAGGATATTTGAACTTTGCGACTTTTACTGGGTGAAATGTAGTTACAGCTGTTGCGAACAAGCAAAGAAGTTTAAATCAGAAGAAGAGGCAATTATAGTTTGGAACAGGCGACAATAACGGTACGCATTCCAAAGATTAAAGGAGGAAACCATGGATAAAAGATTAAAACCATGCCCGTTTTGTGAGGGGGATGCAAGGCTTGCACTTTGGGGGCAGTATCGTGTGTATTGTATCGAATGTAGGGCCAATTCTGGCGACTACCTAACGGATAAAGAAGCAATTATAGCATGGAACCAGAGAGCCTATGAAAATCAAAGCTAATAATATCCGCCTCACCTACACCGAACAAGGCAAAGCCGAAATAATCCTCTCTACCGACCAGAGCCGAATTGACATATCACCGCTAAAAGAGGTTGTCGCAAAGGGCAAGGCTTTGGCGGTGGAGGTAAAGCAGTACCGGCAGAAGCGGAGCCTTGACGCAAACGCTTATCTATGGGTACTACTGCAAAAAATAGCCGAAGCCGTAAACAGCAGTAAAGATGAAGTATATCTGCAAATGTTGGAGCGATACGGCGTATTTACACACATAGTAGTAAAACCTCGCATGGTTGACAAGGTAAGGCAGGAGTGGCGAGCGGTGCGAGAACTGGGCGAGGTTACGGTAAACGGACAGACAGGCATACAACTACAATGCTTTTTCGGCAGCAGCACATACGACACAAAAGAGATGGCGACGCTGATAGATGGAGTGGTAAGCGAGTGCAAGGAATTGGGGATAGAAACGATGACACCGGAAGAACTGCAATTATTAAAAAACGAATGGGGGAAATAAATTATGAATGAAAAAAGTTGTGTTCCTCAAGAAAGAGCAGAGGAGGGGCTACTTAGTAGTGCCGAGCGGATTATTACAATACTAGATGGGTGCATAGCAACAGAACAGAGAATTGGGTATAAGTTATTTGGGCCTTCTCCTGATGGATCGCCGATTTCCGGAGAGCGTCCGCAAGAAGATAGTTTTGAGCGCAAGCTTGATGTGATAGTTACCAAACTTATTATTTTAGCAAAAAGCCTAGAATGTCTAAACGAAAAGATTTGACTTTTCGGCGGGAAGTGGTCGAAGATTAGCGGCAAGCCCGTCATTGCGGCGGGATAATAGGGGGCGAGATGATTAGGAAAAAGTTTGATGTTGATGAGTTATTGGTTGATGTTGCTTGCGACAATAACTTGGCAGACGGCGATGAAATAATACTGACTCTTAAAGGCGCACCGATTTGTGCTTTCGAGGTGACGTTTGGAAAAGAGGAAATTAATTTTAATATCGAAAATAATGAAAGAGAGGTTATTGAATAATGGAAAAAATGATGAACTTAGAAATTAATGAGGACATGGTAAAGCCGATACTCGAAAAACAAATACAGGCGGCGGTTCTTGCGAATATTGGCAATCCGGAAGAATTAATAAGTAAAACTGTATCGCTTGCATTGTCGCAGAAAGTAAATAATGACGGGAAGGTAGATAAATCTTCATACTATAACAATCATGATTTCTTAGAACTGCTTACAGGCAACGCCATAAGAGAGGCGGCAGAAAAATCACTGAGAGAGTGGCTTAAAGAAAACACGCAATTAGTTAAAGCAATGGTAATACGAGAAA
>JAQWBM010000032.1 GCA_028706405.1 Eubacteriales bacterium | reverse complement strand
TCCATCGGTGATAAAGTAATGTTCATTGAGGAGTGTTTTTCCGCCGAAGAAAACAATTTGGCAAGTAATATTATCATGTTTGCCGAAATCGAGACATTAAAAATTATTATGGAAAGATTAGGAATCGGAATATGAGCGAATTACTCATCGTAGGCATTTCCGATTATAAGCTTGGCAGGAATCCAAATGTGCTCGTGACCTATGCGCTTGGATCATGTGTCGGCATTTGCCTTTATGATAATCAGGCTAAGATAGGCGGATTATCCCATATAATGCTTCCTGACAGCAATATGTTTTCCAAAAATGAAAGTATAAACAGAATGAAATTCGCAGATACTGCTATTCTGGACATGGTGAAGGATCTGGTCAAAATGGGAGCAAACAGATTTAGATTAATAGCAAAAATTGCCGGCGGAGCGCAGATGTTTCAGGTACAGCAGGGGAGCCAGATCGGAAACATTGGCCACAGGAATATTTCAAGCGTCAAAAAGACGCTGCAAGGTCTTAAAATCCCCATAATCGCAGAAGATACCGGATCCAATTTCGGAAGGACAGTTTATTTCAGCCTTGATACAGGAGCCATGAAGATTCAGTCTCTCAGCAGAAATATCTGTGAATTCTAGATATTCAACAGGATTCAAAACCGAAGCCGGAAAAAGAAATAAATGACCATACCAAGCTGTCTTAAGTTTCCTTTTTTATGACCGATATAATATTCAAGACTATGTAATATCTGGTTTTTCAAGTTTGCTTACAAGTCTGATAATAAATGACTGGGTGCATATTGAAAGGAGAAAAAAACAATGACTGAGATTTATATTGAAAAAGACACTATTGAAGAGGATACACAGCACGGAAGATTTTTGACCTTTACATTGGAAGACGATGTATATGGGATCGAAATCAAATATGTAACGGAGATTATTGGGATTCAAACCATAACCAAGGTTCCTGAAGTGCCCGATTATGTAAAAGGTATCATTAATTTGAGGGGTAAAATAATTCCCGTTATTGATGTCAGGCTGAAATTCGGAAAGGAACCTATGGAATATGACGATAGGACTTGTATTGTTGTTATTGATATTACAGAGGTATCAGTCGGTCTGATTGTTGATAACGTGGATGAGGTTTTAACTATAGATGACCAGGATGTAGCAGCGCCTCCAGCGAATAAAACAGGATTTGAGAACAGATACATCAAGGGAATAGGCAAGGCGGGAGAAAAGGTACAGCTGCTGCTTGATTGTGAAAAGTTACTGAAAAATGACGAAATGGAAATGATTGAGGGAATAAGATAACAGGCGCCTGTTTCATTTGATTGATCATAATAATTTTCGCGGCGGACTTTTAAGAGCTACTCCTGCTAATAATATAAGTATGTTATGAGTAAAAAGGAAGGGGAAAGGACATAATTTTATGAAAGTGCCGCATAAAATCAAAGTGTTGATTGTGGATGATTCACTCGTGTTCCGGGAGACTCTGGCGAAAGAGATCGCGAAGGATTTCGGAATCGAAGTAGTTGGAACCGCTGGAGATCCGTATGAGGCCAGAGATAGAATCCTGGAATTGAAACCGAACGTGGTAACATTAGACGTTGAAATGCCGAAGATGGGCGGCATTGATTTTTTAAGGCAGCTGATGCCGCAATACCCATTGCCTGTCATTGTAGTCAGTTCTTCGGGGAATAGCGTATTTGAAGCATTAGACGCGGGGGCAGTGGATTTCGTTTTAAAACCTGATACAAAGAAACCAGGAGGACTGCATTCTTTTATAAATGAGCTTGTTGTAAAAATTAAAATTGCTTCAACAGCAAAGGTCGGAAGCTACAAAAAGGATTACCAATGCCCGGCTAAACTCATATCTAATCATGGCACGGATATATCTGGTACAGTTGTGGCAATCGGAGCATCCACCGGCGGAACGGAAGCAATCTACAGTATAATTACCGCATTGCCCCGGGATATGCCAGGTATACTGATAGTACAGCATATGCCTCCTGTATTTACAAGACTATATGCAGAACGCCTTAACAATTCCTGTATGCTGGAAGTTAAGGAGGCGAAAAATGGAGATGAGGTAAAGCCGGGAAGAGTACTGGTAGCACCCGGAGACTATCATATGAGGCTGGCCAGGAGTGAGCAGGGCTATTTCGTGAAATGCGCCAAGGGAGAAAGAGTCAACGGTCATTGCCCATCCGTTGATGTACTGTTTGATTCGGTGGCGGAGACCGCGAAGGAGAAAGCTGTCGGAGTCATTCTGACCGGTATGGGCGCGGATGGAGCAAAGGGAATATTAAATATGCGAAAAAAAGGAGCTTATACCATCGGTCAGGATGAGAAAACCTCAGTCGTATACGGTATGCCGATGGTAGCCTTTAACATAGGCGGAATTGTCAAACAACTGCCGCTTGATAAGATCGCACAGGAAATCTGCAATTATCTCTCCTTGTAACGAGGCGAAAAATGTTCCCCTCTTCTCAGCCAATTTTTGATTTTACGGTTAGGTGTCATACGGAAATCCCCGGCTAGAGCCTTATGGCTCTATTTTTGAATTAATAATTGACGAGGCATATACCGCAATGTAAAATATATATCAGACGATCGGTGAACGGTAATGAAGGGGTAATAGGATTCTATTACCTTTGTTGTTTCGATTTATAGATTTGTATTTTATTTTTAAAGGAGACTAACTATGAATAAAACACCCTTGTTTGAAAAACATCTGGAATGTAAAGGAAAATTGATTGACTTCGGCGGATGGGAGTTGCCGGTTGAATACAGCGGTATCATTCTTGAGCATGAGGCGGTAAGAAATGCGGCAGGGCTGTTTGACGTATCACATATGGGCGAAGTAATTGTATCAGGAGAAGATGCGGAGAATTATCTTCAAATGATGGTAACAAATGATATATCAGGTATGGAGGTCAGTCAGATTTATTATTCGCCGATGTGTTACCCAAACGGAGGAGTTGTTGACGACCTGCTGATCTATAAGTATAATCGTGAAAAATATTTACTGGTGGTCAATGCATCAAATACGCAAAAGGACGTTGAATGGCTTCAGTCTCATTTATTCGGAAAAACAGAGATAAAAGATGTTTCCTCCGAATATGCGCAGCTTGCTTTGCAGGGTCCGGCCGCGCAAAAAATTCTTCAGAAAATAACGGAAAAGGATTTGGATGAGATAAAATTCTTCTATTTTTGTGATCCGGTGAATATAGGAGGGATTTCAGCGCTTATATCCCGGAATGGCTATACCGGTGAGGACGGGTTTGAAATACTGATGGCTCACGATGATGCACCGGTATTGTGGGATAAGCTTATGGCAGCCGGTAAGGAGGAAGGCTTGATCCCTGCCGGTCTTGGCGCCAGAGACACCTTGCGATTTGAAGTGTGCCTTCCCCTGTACGGTCATGAGCTTGAAAAGGAGATCACTCCCCTTGAAGCGGGGCTTGGTTTCTTTGTAAAGCTGAATAAAGATGATTTCATCGGGAAAGAGGCACTGATAAAGCAGAAAGACGAAGGTTTGAAACGTAAGCTGTGCGCACTGGAGATGATAGAAAGGGGGATACCAAGGGCTGAATATGAGGTTTTTGCAGGGGATGAAAAAATCGGACATATCACAACCGGAAGCTATTCTCCAACCTTAAATAAGAACATCGGATTAGCCTTATTAAATACAGAATTCTCAGCCGAGGGTACAATTGTTGAAGTAGCTGTCAGAAATAAGCGTGTACAGGCGAAGGTGGAAAAAAAGCCATTTTATGAAAAAAAATATAAAAAATAACAAAAAATTTCTGCTGTCGAAATTATTAAGAAGATAGATAATTTAAGAATGAAAGGAATAGAAAAATGATAATAGCTGATGAAATGAAGTACACAAAGACCCATGAATGGGTAAAAACGGACGGAATTAAATGTTATGTAGGGTTGACGGATTATGCGCAGATCCATCTGGGACAGATCGTATTTGTGGACCTCCCGGAAGTCGGTGACGAGTTGGGCGCCGGGGATCAATTTGCGGAAGTGGAATCGGTGAAAGCGGTTTCTGAAGTATATACACCTGTGTCGGGTACAGTGGAAGCAATCAATGAAGAGCTTTTGGATAATCCTGCTGCGCTGAATGATGACGCTTATTCGAGCTGGCTTGTGCTTATTGAAATGACTGATGCTGCTGAAACTGAAAGCTTAATGTCTCCTGCGGAATATAATGAGCTGTGTGAAAAATTAGATGAGGAGGCGGTACATTGACAAAATACATGGGAATAACAGATTTCGACCGTGAACATATGATGAAGGAAGTCGGAGTGAAAACCATGAAAGATCTGTTTGCCGATGTGAACGACCAGGTGTACCTGGACAGGAAGCTTGATATAACTTCAGCGCTCTCAGAGTTGGAAGTAATTAAAAAGTTAAAAAGCATGGCGGAAAAAAATTCTGATTTGGATCACTACATCTGTTTCCTGGGTGCCGGAGCATATGATCATTTTATACCGGCTGCTATTGGCCACCTGCTTTCCCGGCAGGAGTTTTACACTGCCTACACTCCCTATCAGCCGGAGATAAGCCAAGGGACGCTGCAGGCCATCTTTGAATACCAGTCAATGATCTGTGAACTGACGGGGATGGATGTTTCAAATGCTTCTTTATATGACGGCGCTACAGCGTTGACGGAAGCGGCAATGATGGCTGTAGATACGTCTAAACGTTCGGAAATACTGATATCAGAAAATGTCCATCCGGAAAGCCGGCAAGTCTTAAAAACGTATGCAGGATTTCGGGATATTACGGTCAAAGAGGTCAGCAGCATTGACGGACAAATTGATCCGAATGATCTGAGGAAGAAAATGAACGGCAATACTGCCGCATTCTTAATGCAAAGTCCAAACTTCTTTGGGATTATCGAAGATATTGCCTTAGCCGGTGGAATCACACATGGGAATAAAAGCCTGCTGGTTGTAAGCGCCGATCCGATTTCGATGGCATTGTTAAAGAGTCCCGGTGAGCTTGGAGCAGATATTGTTGTCGGAGAAGGTCAAGGCTTGGGCAATTCGATAAGCTATGGCGGACCTTACCTGGGCTTTTTCGCGGCGAAAGAAAAATGGATGAGAAAAATACCCGGAAGAATCGTCGGACAGACTGTGGATAAAGAAGGCAGACGAGGCTTTGTGCTTACATTGCAAACCAGAGAGCAGCATATCAGGAGAGAAAAAGCGACTTCAAATATATGTTCCAATCAAGGGCTTAACGCGCTTACAGCAGCAATGTATATGACCCTTTTAGGAAAAGAGGGGTTGAGAGAGGTTGCAGAGCTATCTGCTCAGAAGGCACATTATACCTATGAGCAGCTATTAAAGACAGAGAGGTTCACACAGGTATTTGATAAACCTTTCTTTAAGGAATTTGCGCTCAAAAGTGAAAAGCAGATCAGTAAATTAAACAGCAGGCTGCTCGAAGATAAAATCATTGGCGGATACGCTCTGGAAAACGATTATCCCGCTTTAAAAAATGGCTGGCTGATCAGCGTTACTGAAAAGCGTACCAAAGAAGAAATCGACAATTTTGTTAGAAAGGCGGCGGAATAATATGAAAGAAACATTCCTGATTTTTGAAAAAAGTAAACCGGGGCGAAAAGGATATTCTCTGCCTGAATGTGATGTCCCCAAACAGGATCTATCGCTGTTACTAGGGGAGCATTCATTAAGGACGGTTTCACCAAATTTGCCGGAAGTCAGCGAATTGGATGCAGTCAGACACTACACAAAGCTCTCATCACGCAATCATGGAGTTGATTCGGGGTTTTATCCACTTGGCAGCTGTACGATGAAATATAATCCGAAAATGAACGAGGTTGTTGCCGCTTTTGACGGATTTAGTAAGCTGCATCCGTATCAGAACGAAAGCTCAACACAGGGAGCCCTTGAATTGATGTACTCCCTGTCTGAAATGCTGGCCGAGATAACAGGAATGGACCAGATGTCGCTGCAGCCGTCCGCCGGTGCGCACGGAGAATTATCAGGTCTTATGATAATTAAGGCATACCACAGAAATCGGAATGATTTTAAAAGAACAAAAATAATCGTTCCAGACTCAGCTCACGGAACCAACCCCGCTTCTTCTGCGGTTGCAGGATTTCAGACAATTGAAGTAAAGTCTGATGCTAACGGTGAGGTGGATATCGAATGTCTAAGAGGAATCATGAATGAGGAAGTTGCCGGGCTGATGCTGACAAATCCCAATACACTAGGACTTTTTGAAACGAACATATTGGAGATAGCCGAAATCGTTCATGAAAAAGGCGGACTTCTGTATTATGACGGCGCAAACTTGAATGCTGTCATGGGAATTGCACGACCGGGAGATATGGGATTCGATGTTGTGCACTTGAATCTTCATAAAACCTTCAGCACGCCTCATGGAGGCGGAGGCCCGGGCTCAGGACCGGTCGGTGTAAAAGAATTCCTGGCTCCATTTTTACCTGTTCCGATTATTATAAAGAAAGATCAGGGTTATCATTTGGATTATGACAGGCAACTTTCAATCGGAAAAATAAAAGCCTTTTACGGTAATTTCGGAGTAATGGTAAAAGCCTATGCCTACATTTTAAGCATGGGAGCTGAAGGGTTAAAAAAAGTGTCGGAAACCGCAGTTCTTAATGCAAACTATATCGCCGCAAAGCTGAAAGACTTATATTATCTCCCTTATGACAGACTTTGCATGCATGAATGCGTACTTTCGGGAATTCGTCAAATGAAATCGGGAGTATCGACCTTAGATATTGCAAAGAGGCTGCTGGACTTTGGATATCATCCGCCGACGATCTATTTTCCGCTTATTGTTCACGAAGCGCTCATGATAGAGCCTACGGAATGCGAAAGTCTGGAAACGCTGGATGAATTTATAGAGGTTATGCGAGCTATTGCTCTGGAAGCGGAAACAGATCCTAACATGGTAAAAGGGGCGCCTTACACTACAGTTGTATCGCGTCTTGACGAAGCTTTGGCAGCAAGAAAGCCTGTATTGAAATGGAAAAAGGATTTGGAAAATGATTGAGACAAATAAGATAGAAAAGGATTTGGTGATCATAGGGGGCGGTCCCGGAGGATATGTGGCGGCGATCAGAGCTGCCCAAATCGGTATACATGCCACGATCATAGAAAAAGATAAAATCGGAGGCACATGTTTAAATCGGGGGTGTATCCCGACAAAAGCCATGTATAAGAATGCGGAAGTTTTAAACTCTCTTTCAAGCATGGCGAAGTTTGGTATTCAATTGTCAGAGTACAGCTTTGATATGGCCAGTGTGCAAGAACGAAAAAACAACATTGTGAATCAAATACGAACCGGAACAGAGCAGCTCATGAAGGCTAATAAAATAGAAGTAATCAAAGGTGACGCCAGGTTTATAGACAAAAATACGCTTGAAGTAATACAGCTTGAAGGCGGAGTTGCCGCAATTAAAGCAAAAAATATAATCATTGCGGCAGGCTCCGTTTGCCCCCATATGCAAGAACCTGGTATGGATTCCCCAAAAGTCATATCCAGCGACGAAGCCTTGAACCTTGACTATGTGCCAAAAAAAATGGTGATTTACGGAGGCGGCGTGCTCGGTGTTGAATTCGCTGGCATTTTTGCTTCCTTCGGCACGGAAGTTACTATAATTAAATACAGACCGCGGCTGATTCGAAGTCTTGATGAAGAGGTTTCAAAAAGGCTTGGTATATTTTTAAAAAAGAAAAAAATAGGGTTTGATATAGGAGTCAAAGTAAAAGAGGTTGCGGAATTAGAAGAAGGACTTAAAATTATCACAGAAACGGAAAAAGGAGTTAAAGAATACTTCAGTGATCTTTTGCTGGTGGCGACAGGCAGAACTCCTGACATTGCAGGACTTAATCTGGAATTAGCAGGGGTAGATTTTGACGACAAAGGAATAAAAGTAAACTCGTATTATGAAACGACTGCAAAGGGTGTCTATGCCATAGGCGATGTGATCGGCGGGCAGATGTTGGCACATGTGGCATCAGAAGAGGGAAAGGTCTGTATCGAGAATATCTGCGGTGTGAAAAGCACAGTAAATTATGATGTCATACCATCTTGTGTGTTTTCTTTTCCGGAAGTAGCAGTCGTTGGGTTAACGGAAGAAGCGGCGAAGGAAAAAGGTCTGGACTATATTGCAGGGAAAGCCATCTTCGCCGGCAACGGAAAGGCAATGACCTTGGAAGAAACAGATGGTTTCATTAAAATAATCGCGGATAAAAAGACTCATAGGCTGCTGGGGGTACACATCATCGGGCCTCATGCAAGCGACCTGATTTCCGAGGCGGCTCTAGCCATTTCTCAAGGACTGTCTATTGAACAAATCGGGGCAACAGTCCATGCACATCCAACTTTGGCCGAGGCATTTTGGGAAGCGGTAATGAGCGCAAAGGGTGAAGCAATCCATATTTTGCCCAAGTGACAAGGGGGACAGGGGTAATGTAACGCCGTTCTTTTGGCATATTTTTTATAAAATCTATTGACAATATATGTAAAATATAGTATTATTAACCTACAAAACGGCGGCTTATGTAGCGGTATTGACGATAAAAGGGGTGTTTTGAATAAATTTATAATGAAAGGAACGAAATTATGGCTGGTAAAGACAGAGATAGAGACCGGGAAATCACATTTGAAATCGAAGAGCATTTCGGCGTGATAAACGTTTCACCTACAGGTTGGAAAAAAGAACTCAACTTGGTTTCCTGGAACGGAAATGCAGCGAAGTATGACCTCCGTGAATGGGATGAAGATCATTCTCATATGAGCAAGGGTGTAACAATGGTCAAGGATGAGGTCAAAGCTTTAACTGACATTTTAAATGGATTGCAGGCATAGAGTCTCGCCATAGAGCAAAAGAGGACTGGCAGCCAAGGGTTCTCTGGCAACAGGTGATAAAGGGGACGGGGGTAATGCCACGCCGTTATTGTTCACTCACCGGAAGCCAATGCCTTCCAGTGCCTGAACAATAACGGCACACCGCCGCGGCGCTTTTATATACCTTGATGATGAGATAAGCGCCTGACTGGAGTGTCTCCTCGGAAACACGGTCGCTTAAGGCTTGACTTGCAGCTCCAACGGTTTCCTGTGGAGCCACACCGCCGCGGCGCTCATGTAAACATTGGGATGACACTGCCCCTGTACTCTTGTCACATATCTTTTTTGGTATACTACTTTAATAATTGCAACGCCTTCGCCGGATCGCTGACCTTCATGATTAACCGCGCTGTTCCGCTGTTAGAATAACCGTACATGTAGGATAGATTTATTCCCACATTTGAAAGTATCTTAATTTTTTTATGAAGCTCACCCGGGACATCTGGAGTTTCAACGCAGAGGACATCAGAGATCCTCACGGAGAAATTCTCATCCCTAAGCGCGGCGGATGCCTTGTCAATATCGCTGACGATCATCCTTAAAATTCCATATTCTGCAGTTTCAGCAATGCTCAAAGCTGAAATATTGATGCTATGTTTATAAAGAATGTCTGTTACTTCTTCAAGCCTTCCCTGTTCGTTTTGGAGAAAAACAGATAACTGTTTAATTACCATACACGACACCTTCCTTTCAGATCTTACGTTTATCTATAACCCTTTGAGCTTTTCCTTCGCTTCGTTTAATCGTCTTGTGTTCTACTAAGCTTATTATAACACTTATTCCCAGGATGCTTTCTACTTTATGCTTAATTTTATTCCGAATGTTGTTTAATTGTACCATTTCATCAGTGAAGAATTTCTCATCGATTTCAACCTGTATCTCAAGGGTGTCCATAGTTCCTTTTTTGTCAACAATGAGCATATAATGAGGCTTTGCTTCCGGAATTTCAAGCAGTATACTCTCGACCTGTGACGGGAATACGTTGACTCCTCTGATGATAAGCATATCATCTGACCGCCCCAAAATCTTAGCCATTCTAACATTTGTTCTCCCGCATTCACAAGGGGCATAATCAAGGCTGCTTAAATCGCGGGTACGGTAGCGCAGCAGCGGCATAGCCTCCTTTGTTAACGTGGTGAATACCAGTTCTCCGGAAACTCCCGGGTCAAGCTGATCCAGCGTTATCGGGTCTATAATTTCGGGGATAAAATGATCTTCGGCTATATGTAAGCCGTTTTGGCAATCACAGTTATTTGACACGCCCGGACCAATGATTTCGCTTAGGCCATAGATATCATAAGCCTTGATTTTTAATCCGTCCTCGATTTTCTTCTTCAATTCATAGCTCCAGGGTTCCGCGCCGAATACACCGATCCGGAGGGACAACTCCCCGGGATCAATCCCTGCTTCAGCAATTGACTCCGCGAGATATGCCGCATATGATGGGGTACAGGCCAGAACCGTGCTGCCAAAGTCCTGAAGCAGAGTTATCTGTTTTGCAGTATTTCCGCCGGAGATTGGGATAACAGTTGCGCCAAGCTTTTCTGCACCGTAATGGAGGCCGAGTCCGCCGGTGAACAAACCATATCCGTAGGCTACCTGAACTGTATCATCTCTTGTAACGCCTGAGCAGCATAAAGCACGAGCAATCACCTCTGCAAAGATATCAACATCTTTTCTGCTGTAAGCTACAACGATAGGTTTACCAGTGGTGCCGGACGAAGCATGGACTCTGACCACTTCACTCTTTGGGATTGCAAATAAACCAAAAGGATAATTATCACGCAGATCCTGTTTTGTCGTAAAGGGCAGCTTTATCAAATCGTTTATCGTATTGATGTCGCCCGGCTCCAGACCTAATTCCTGCATTTTCTTTCTGTAGAATTCCACATTGTGATAGACTCGATCTACCAGATGTCTTAGACGTCTGCTTTGAAGGTCGTGCATCTGATCTCTGCTCATACATTCCATAGACTCATTCCAAATCATATTTTCCTACTCCTCTATTATGTATTGTTCCTTTCTTGTTGCTGTAACCAATTTTATATTTCAGCATATAGTAATACTAAAAATCGATCTATTTAATTGTAAGGAGGTATTACCATATGGGTTATAGTGGTGTTGGAGGCATTGATGACAGCCTTCTCTTCTTCTTCCTGCTACTGGTGATCATTTTCTGTATGCCGGGTGGTTTCGGTGCATGTGACAGATATGATGACCGTCGCTGTTAAATAAAGACATAGCCGCAAACAAAAAGGTTTCTCGTCTCATAAGAGACGGGAAACCCGCGGTACCACTCTAATTGCTAATAAGCCACTCAGGACATAAAATCCGTATCCCGATAACGGAGGAAACCGTGCACATCTACTTTTTTGTTCAACATGCATGCTCAAGGGGGAACTTCGGCTAATCATCTGTTATCGGATCTCATCACTCCCGATTTTCTGTAGACATAAAAGAATAACTTACTTTACCCTGTCATTGCATTTAAATATTTCTTATATAAATGGTATAATAACGTGAAAGACTGACTTTGTCAATAGCAATCAAAATACTCTTTTTTTATATTCTGAGTCAGAAATCATTACCCCTGGGTTACTTCACGGTTCCTGAAAAAGAACGAAATTGCATAGATTCCTGCCAATCCTACGATTGCATAGATAATTCTGCTTACAATTTCAAACTCTCCGCCAAAAATACTTGAAACGAGGTCATAACGGAAAAAGCCGATCAGCCCCCAATTAAGAGCACCAATAATAATTAAAATAAGAACCAAATTTTTCATTGACATCACTCCTTTCTGAATATAATTATGTTCATTTACTTCAAAAATTATTCTATTTATGATACAATTAATTAGCTTATTTGAAAGATCCGAAAACCCATTTATTTCAATTGGCTATCAGGCGTTATAACGAGGCAAAGGAATAAGAGAGGATTACAGCCGATATGGATGTAGATGTCACAGTAATAACAGGTCCGCGGGAGCAACCAATCGAGAGAACTGTAAAGAAGGGGGCAACAATAGAAAGTCTTGCGGCAGAATACAAGGATCTGCCATATATGATTTTAGCAGCAAATGTCAACAATAAAATAACTGAATTGACACGGAAAATTGAATGCCCGGGATGTATAAAGTTTTTGGATATGAGAACACAGGCTGCGTCTCTTATTTATCAAAGGAGTGTGTCTCTGCTCTACATGAAGGCAATCAATGATGTTTTGGGCAAGTCTTCCGTACTTATTGAGAATTCATTAAATAAAGGTTTATATACTGAAATCAATGAGAGGGGCTCAATAACCGCAAAACAGGTAAAAGAGATTGAAGCGCGGATGCGTGAACTTGTAAAACAGGACATCCCGTTCATAAAAGAAGAAATGAATAGAGAGGATGCTTTTCGCATACTTTTGGAAGAAGGTTACAAGGAGAAGGAAAGGATGCTTGAAAAATCCGAAGTTGAACTCCTGCCTTTTTATTCTTTGGAGGGATTCCGCAACTTTTTCTACGGGCATATGGTACCCTCCACCCGGTATATCCCTTATTTTGAATTGAGAAAGTACAGAAGCGGAGTTTTGCTGAGATTTCCGCATCCGTCACAGCCTGATAAGATACCTCCCTATGTAGACGAAATACAGCTGTATCAGGTATTCAAAGAGGCGAAGCTATGGTCAAAAATCATGCAGATTTCTTATGTAGGGGATCTTAATGAAAAAATTGAAAGCGGTGAATATAAAGAAATAATACAGATATCTGAAGCGCTTCATGAAAAGAGAATTGCACAGATTTCTGACATGATCATGAAGAGAAGGAAGAGAATAGTTTTAATTTCAGGACCTTCTTCCTCAGGAAAAACCACCTTTACAAGAAGATTGAACATACAGCTGCGGGTCAATGGACTAAAACCGCTATATCTTGGTACCGACGATTATTTTTTAGAACGTCACCAGACACTAAAGGATGAACATGGGGAGCCAAACTATGAAGATATAATTGCACTTGATCTTGAACTCTTTAATAGTGATATGAAGAAGCTCCTTAACGGAGAAGAAGTTGATATTCCCACTTTCGATTTCGTGAATGGTAAAAAGATATATGGAAAGAAAATCACAAGAGCAAAGAAGGGTCAACCGATTATTATCGAGGGGATTCATAGCTTGAATAAGCAGCTTACCTATCATATTCCTGATGAGGAAAAATTCAAAATATACATCAGTCCGCTGACACAATTGAATATCGATGAGCATAACCGAATTCCGACTACCGATGCAAGAATGCTCCGAAGGCTGGTAAGAGACTATCTATTCCGAGGCAATAGCGCCCAGGAAACTATTCAGTCATGGCCAAAGGTCAGGCAAGGCGAGGACAAAAATGTTTTTCCGCACAATGTAGAAGCAGATGTTTTTTTTAATTCTGAGCATATATATGAATTGTCGGTTTTAAAAAAATATGCAGAACCGCTGCTTTTAAAAATCACGCAAAATGAACCGGAGTACGGAGAAGCATTAAGAATACTTAAATATCTACGGTATTTTAAAACTATAAAGGACGATTCAATGATAGCATATGACTCGATTATGAGAGAATTTATAGGAGGCAGCATATTCGAGTCGATACCTTGTATGACAAGTATTAATTAGAGGAAATCAAGGATACTGACTTTTACAGTAAAATGAGTGAGGATATCAAGCTTAGATTCGTGTGAAAAAAAGGAGGAAAATTAAAATGAAGGAATTAAAAGGGACTAAAACGCTGGAAAATCTGATGGAGGCTTTTGCAGGTGAATCAATGGCAAGAAACAAGTATACCTTCTACGCTTCCAAGGCAAAAAAAGAGGGATATGAGCAGATTGCAGCTATATTCGCAGAAACTGCAGCGAATGAAAAGGAGCATGCAGAGTTATGGTTTAAGCTGGCTCAGGGAATTGGGACAACCACGGAAAATCTGGAAGCTGCAGCTGAAGGTGAAAACTATGAATGGACCGATATGTATGCCAGAATGGCACAAACAGCAAGGGAAGAAGGCTTCCCTGAAATTGCGGCCCAGATGGATGGAGTTGCAAAGGTTGAAAAAGAACATGAAGAAAGATACAGAACATTAAAGAAGAATATCGAAGAAGGTAAAGTCTTTATGAGAGATGACATTGTGGAATGGAAGTGTTCAAACTGCGGTTATGTGTATGAAGGTCAAAAGGCCTATGAAAAATGTCCGGTATGTCTTCATCCAAAGGCATACTTTGAATTGAGGGTCAAAAATTACTAATTACAATACAAGCTCGCTCAAAAAAGGGAGGCGCTTAAAAAGTGTCTTCTTTTTATTTTTAAACAGCATGGATTGAAGAATAAAACACCAGTTCTCAAAAGAGCTCTTATATGTTAGAATAAAAAAGAAAAATTGAAGGATGTAATGGAGAGTTTTATGGACTATTTAGACAAGCTTAACCCGCAGCAGAAAGAGGCTGCTATACATAAGGAAGGACCCATGCTGATTCTGGCAGGCGCGGGAAGCGGCAAAACCAGCACCATGACGCATAGGATTGCTTATTTGATCAAGGAAGAGGGCATTTCTCCGTACAATATACTTGCAGTTACTTTTACAAATAAAGCAGCAAAGGAAATGAGGGACAGAGTAGAGGAACTTATTGGGGAAGGATTAAATATGTGGATACTTACCTTCCATTCCGCCTGCCTTCGAATACTTCGGAAACATGCTGAACGCGCGGGATATACGAACGACTTTGTCGTCTATGATCCTACGGATCAAAAGGTTGTCATAAAAAATTGCATAAAAGAGCACAATGTAGATGAAAAAAAGTATAGTTCGGCTTATATTCTCAGCATCATCAGTGACTGCAAGGAAAAAGGTATTAGCCCGTCTGATTATGCCAAGCGAAATGGGCTGGATTTTAAAAATGAGATAATACATGATCTTTATTTAGCTTATGAATCGGTGCTTAAGAAAAATAATGCTATGGATTTTGACGACTTGATTAAAGAAACCGTTGAGATATTTGAAAAAAATGAAGAGATACTGGCTTTTTATCAAAATAAATTTCGTTATATAATGGTTGACGAATATCAGGATACAAACTATATGCAATACCTATTCGTTAAGCTGCTGGCGAAGGCACATAACAACATTTGCGTTGTCGGAGATGATGACCAATGCATCTATCAGTGGAGAGGCGCTGACATTAAGAATATTTTAAATTTTGAAAGAGATTTTAAGAATACAAAAGTTATCAAACTCGAACAAAATTATCGTTCGGACGGAAACATTCTGGAAGCGGCTCATTCAGTAATTGAAAACAATAAGGGCAGGAAGAGGAAAAAGCTTTGGACGTATAAGGAAAAGGGTGAGAAGATAAAATATTACAGGGCGGACAATGAAAAGGATGAGGCGCGCTACATCGCACAGGAGGTTGATCGGACACGCTCAGGAGAATTGCCTTACAGTAGTTTTGCAGTGCTGTACCGCACAAATGTCCAGTCCAGGATCTTTGAAGAAGCATTCCTCGCAAGAGAAATCCCTTATAGAGTTTTGGGCGGAATCAGATATTATGACCGGAAAGAAATCAAGGATATCATGGCATATATGCGCCTGGTTCAGAATACGGCGGACGACCTTAGCCTTGCCAGGATCATAAATGAGCCAAAGCGTGGTATTGGCGGGAAAACACTGGAAAAATTAAGAGCATTGGCCTCTGTTAGAAATGAAAGCTTATTTGACACCCTGGCGGATAATGAAGTTATGGAAGGGCTTCCGGCTAAAGCGATAGAAGGTGTCCGGGAAATGATTGGGGCAATCCGTCAATTCAGTCAGGAAAAAGATAATCTAAAGGTTTCCGACATCTATGACGGACTTCTTGTAAGGACGGGATACCTGAAAAGCCTTGAAATTCTGAACACTGTCGAATCTGAGGGAAGAATTGAAAACCTGTTGGAATTCAAATCAGTAATCTACGATTATGAGAATGAAGATCCCCGCTTAAGCCTGTCTGAATTCATGGAAAAGGTTGCATTGCTTGCTGAAATCGATAACCATGATGCCGGTGAAAATGCAGTAGTGCTGATGACTTTGCACAGTGCCAAAGGCCTTGAGTTTCCGGTAGTATTCATGCCGGGGATGGAAGATGGACTGTTTCCGGGATGGAGGGCTTTTGAAAAGCCCGATGGCGTTGAAGAGGAGCGAAGACTTTGCTATGTAGGGATGACCAGGGCGATGCAGAGGCTTTATCTGACAAGTGCCGAAATTCGTACACTATATGGAAAAACTAATTATACGAAGGAATCTCAATTTTTACTTGAACTGGACAAATCCCTGGTAGAAGGGGATGCGATTTATAAAAGCAGTACGACATCTGACAGCAATTCGAGATTGAATCATGGCGGAGGAAATGACGGATATTCTAATCCAAATATTTTCCGGCCTTTTGATCAGCTGAAATATATAAAATATAACAAGACGGCGGAAGCCGCCGCTGGCAATGCGAATCTGGATATAAAGGAAGGCGATAAGGTGCGTCACAGTAAATTTGGAGAGGGTCTTGTTCTTTCCATAAAGGGAGAAATATTAAACGTGGCTTTTGACTCGGTAGGCGTGAAGATGCTTGCCAGGGATATGGCGCCCATTAAGAAAATATAGGATAATAGGTTATTTAATACTGTTATCGACTTTTAAAATATGGTTATAGTATAGTTATCATCCAGATAGGAGTAAATCGATATGGACATAAACCAAAGACTATATGAACTAAGAAAGATTATTAACTATCATAATGAAAAATACTATGATCTTTACAATCCTGAAATTTCTGACCATGAATATGATTTGTTGATGCAAGAATTGAAGCAAATAGAAAAAGAGTATCCTGAATTAATCACTTTTGATTCACCTACCCAAAGGGTTGGGGGCAGCGCAAAAAGAGAAGGCGGCGTAAAGGTTCAGCACAAAATCCCTATGCTTAGTTTGCAGAATGTGTTTGAAAAAGAAGACATATATCAGTTTGTGAATGAAATGCAGGCTCAATTTGAAAATCCCGAGTTTGTAGTTGAGCAGAAAATTGACGGTCTGTCAATTGCCATTCGCTATGAAAATGGCGCTTTAAGAGTTGCTATGACTCGTGGTGATGGTATTATTGAAGGTGATGATGTTACTGAAAATGTTAAAGTTATAAAGGATGTCAAAAGCAAGCTGAAAGAAAAAGTACACTATCTCGAAGTGCGCGGTGAAGTATATATGACAAACAGGGCTTTTGAAGCGGTCAACGAACAGCAGGAACTTTTAGGGAAACCATTGTTTGCTAACGCACGCAATTGTGCGGCGGGAACAATAAATCAGCTTGATCCAAACATAACAAGAGAAAGAAATCTATCGCTTTTTATATTTAATATTCAGGATGTTAAAGGAATGATATTTGAAACACATACTCAGGGATATGATTTTTTAAAAAGACAAGGTTTAAAAGTTATTGAGAATTATATGTTGTGCAAAACAGCGGACGAGGTTTGGGATGCAATCATTAAAATTGGTGAAAAACGCGGCGCTCTGGATTATGGAATAGACGGAGTTGTAGTTAAACTAAATAATTTAGGATATAGAGAGATAATAGGCAGCACTTCAAAGGTGCCCAAATGGGCAGTAGCTTATAAATATCCGCCGGAAGAGAAAGAAACGATCTTGCTTGACATTGAGACATCAGTAGGGAGAACCGGAAGGCTTACGCCAACTGCATTATTCAAAAAAATATCTTTATGCGGCACCTCTGTTACAAGGGCTACACTTCATAATCAAGACAACATCGACAATCTGGACATCCGCATAGGCGATACAATTGTTGTATTTAAATCTGGTGAAGTCATTCCCAAAGTTAAGCACGTTGTGATCGATAAACGAACGATAGAATCATTAAATAATACACCATATAAGCTGCCGGGCGCTTGTCCGGTATGTGGAAAAAAAACGGTGCGGGAAATAGATACAGCTGATTTAAAGTGTATAAATCCCAATTGCCCTGCGCAGCTTGAAAAGCTGATAATCAACTTTGTCGGCAGGCAAGCGATGGATATAAAGGGATTTGGAGAATCATATGTTGTAGAACTTATAAGACAACAATATATAAAAAATATTGCCGACATATATACTCTATATACTTATAGAAATGAATTAGTCGAACGTTCAATTCTTGGAAAGGAAAAAAACACAGATAAACTATTAGAAAATATTGAAAGATCCAAAGAGAATGAGGCATATAAATTATTAACGGGTTTTGGTATACCCAATATTGGTAAGGCTTCGGCAAAAGAAATTTTAAAACATTTTCATTCTATTATTGACTTGCAGGACGCAACAATAGATGCGTTGAAACAGGTTTCTGATATCGGTGATGCCAGCGCTGCATCAATTCGCGGTTTTTTTGACGATAATAACAATAGAGAGATAATTCGTAAACTTAATGAATATGGCGTTAATATGAATTCGTCCTTATATAATAATGCTGATAACAGATTTAGCGGCAAGGTTTTTGTTATCACAGGCACACTTCCAGCAATGGACCGTAACGAAGCAACAAAGCGAATAGAATCATTCGGAGGGAAAGTAACAAATTCAGTATCTAAAAATACGGACTATGTAGTAGCAGGAGAAAATGCCGGCAGTAAATTGGCGGACGCACAGGCTTTGAATAAAGAAATTTTATCAGAAAAAGAATTATTAGACCTATTGTCTTGATAAAAGCACGATACTATTCAGGAGGGTGTTTTATGAGCTTTGAAACGAAAGTCAATGCTTTACTTGAAGATATAATTAAAGAAAAAGAATTGCCCAAAATGTCAATCTTTTTATATTCAAACAAATCCAATAAAGGAGACAATAAAGGGATTGAAATTTCAAAGTCTATCAAGATATTTGAACCTGAATACCCTCTTCAGGATAAATCAGCGCGACCTAAAAATGGCACTCTGGTTATGAACATACAACAAAAGTCAGGGATTGAATTACTGATAAGAAATGAGCAGTTCAATATCATTCCGCTACCCAAAGAAGCAAAACAGAAAGTATTAAAATCTGATCAAAATTTCAAACACGTTATATTTGAAGAATCTATGGAGAGCTTATATCGTTACATTAAAGCAAATGTAATATATAGCATAGAAAACTATGTATCTAACTCCAGTTTTGGCTGTTGCAGCAAATTTAAAAAATGTTCAGATGAAAAGAAATGCCTGCATGAAAACAAACTTTATTCAACAGGATGTTATTATAGAAGGAATCTTGAAGTTGGAAAAATATTCTATGGTCAAAATAGAAATGTTCTTTAGGGGGTAAGCCGGAGATCGGGCAGCCAATCATCTTTCGGTTCCTAATTTACCAATTTACAGTCGAAATTTTTCTGCGAATGCGTTATAATGTGATGCATGTACAATATTTATTTAGAAACGAGGAAGACATGATGATTAAAAAAGTATGGGCTGTTTTTTTCAGCGCGACAGGAACTACTGAAAAGGTGGTCACGAAAATTGCAAAAACTGTTGCGCAAAGCCTTGGAACAGAATATGGAACTTATGATTTCACCCTACCTGAGGCCAGAGCAGGGAATTTAAAATTTAATGCAGACGACTTGGTTATTTTCGGTACACCTGTGTACGCCGGGCGTGTGCCAAACGTAATGTTAAAATACCTCGCAGCTATTGAAGGGAATGATGCCATTGCCGTTCCTGTAGTTTTGTATGGAAACAGAAATTATGATGATGCATTGATAGAGCTGAGAGATATTCTTGAAAAAGGCAAATTACATACGGTAGCCGCCGCCGCCTTTATTGGAGAACACTCGTTTTCATATACACTGGCCAAGAACAGGCCGGATGATGAGGATATGAAGGCGGCAGTTGACTTTGCCGGTAAAGTTTCTGATAAAGTAAAGTCCATTACTGAAATCAGCTTAGAAAAGCCTATTGACGTAAAAGGGATACCGGACCCTTACAGAGGTTACTACCAGCCCAGGGACCGTAAGGGAACTCATATCGATATCAGAAAGGTGAAGCCCTTGACGAATAATGATTGCATTGATTGCTTGATCTGTGCAGATGTATGTCCTATGGGTTCTATCAGCCATGAAAATGTCAGGGAATATATAGGTATCTGTATCAAATGCGGAGCTTGTATAAAAAAATGTCCGGTACAGGCAAAATATTATGAAGATGAAGGGTTCCTGTACCATAAGTACGAATTGGAAGAAGAATATACGCGCAGAGCAGAGCCGGAATTGTTTTTGTAGTTTAATGATTCAGTGAGGTGAGAAATGCTAAAGACAGGCAAGCTGGACAGCAGACTGCTCGAAGAAATCGTGTTTAAGAATATCAAATTTAAGAGACCTGAGGTCATCACACGGCCCGGTATCGGGGAGGACTGTGCCGTGGTGGACTTTGGCTCCTATGAATGCGTTTTATCGACTGATCCAATCACAGCGGCAGTAGGAGAAATAGGAAAGCTTGCCGTACATATTTCCTGCAATGATATTGCTTCAAACGGCATAGAACCGCTGGGAATATTACTGGCAATAATGCTTCCGGAAGGCACTGCGGAAGAGCAGGCGGAGATAATCATGAAACAAGCCGGAGAAGTTTCAGAGGAGCTGGGAGTGGAAATAATCGGCGGTCATACAGAAATCACTTCAGCGGTTGTACGTCCTGTCATTGTATCCACCGCAATCGGCAGAGGAGAAAAATGGGCTTCACAGCATACTGAAAACATGAAGCCGGGCGACTATATCCTTATAACAAAGCAAGCCGGGATGGAAGGAACAGGAATAATTGCCGGAGATTTTGGAAAAGAATTGACAGGGATACTTACTGAGGACGAATTTCAGGCAGCAAAGGAGATGCTGAATCAAGTCAGTGTTGTGAAGGAAGGGGTCATCGCAGGGAAGATAGGAACGGCAGGAATGCATGATATCACAGAAGGCGGGGTTTTAGGATCTGTTTGGGAAATGTGCAATATAGCCAAGACCGGAGCTGAAGTGTGGATCGAACAAATCCCTGTGAGCGATATAACCAAAAAAATTTGCGGCCATTTCGGCATCAACTATTTGAGGTTAATATCAAGTGGGAGCATGATGATTATGGTGAATCCTGAGGTTAAGGATCAGATGCTGGATACGCTGCGCAATGCAGGGATACCAGTCGCCTGTATCGGAAAAATATGTGAACAGGAAGCAGGGATCCGTATGGTAACAGGAGACGAAAAAGTTGTGATTGAACCACCTGCAAGCGATGAATTGTACAAGGTGATTTCCAGAGGAAGCTTGAAGCGAAAAAATGACATTGACTTTATGCCATAATATAAATATAATTAGGGATACTGAAAGTGCTTTTTAGTAGCTTCGCCTGGCATGGTTTGGGTCCTGCGCAATAAGAATCTGCGAACCTCGTCAGGTCCGGAAGGAAGCAGCGATAAGTGGAATCTCTTATGTGCCGCAGATAAGCCTTCTCCATGTCCGCGAAGCAACTAAAGGGCACTTTTCTGACTAGGACACATATGAGGGCTGAAATTTTTACCCTTTCTGATATTGTTTAGCAATCCCTGAATATAGTAAAAATGGAGATAAAACATGTATACGGCTCTATATCGCTCCTTTCGGCCGGAAACCTTTGACGGAATTCTGGGGCAGGAGCATATCGTAAAAATATTAAAGAACCAGTTGAAAAATGGCACTACAGTTCATGCGTATTTATTTTGCGGAACCAGAGGGACAGGAAAGACTTCCACAGCCAGGATTTTGGCAAAGGGAATGAATTGTCTGGCTGACAAGGAGTCAAGACCCTGTGGTGTGTGCGCAAACTGCATAAGCATCAGGGGAGGTATTTTTATAGATGTCATTGAAATTGATGCGGCATCGCACAATGGAGTAGATAATATACGGGAACTCAGGGAAAGTGTTAAATATCCGCCGGCAGCAGGAAGATGTAAGGTGTATATCATCGACGAGGTCCATATGTTGTCCGCCGGAGCTTTTAACGCACTGCTTAAAACATTGGAAGAACCGCCGGAGAATATAATGTTCATCCTGGCTACTACAGAATCACAAAAGCTTCCGGCAACGATACTTTCAAGATGCCTGAGGCTGGATTTTAAACGGATCCCGGAGAAGACAATGCTGCAGGGCATGAGAGATATCTGCGGGCGTCTAGGCGTAAACATTTCCGGCGCGGCTCTTGGACTTATAGCTTCAAATGCTGACGGTTCGGTTCGTGATGCGTTAAGCCTGCTGGATCAATGTATTTCCTCGGGGGAAAAATCAGTAACCAGAGAAAATGTTATTGAAATTCTTGGGACTGCAGGAGAAGAAGTGTTTATTGAAATGACCGGCTTTATGGTCCGGCATCAGGTTACGGATGCTTTGCTGCTCCTGGACAGGATCATTTCAGACGGAAAAGATGAGCGTCAGTTTATTAAGGATTGGATCGTCCATTTCAGAAATCTTATGATGACAAAGTTCATAAGAAATCCCGAAGATATTCTCAATATGTCAATTGAAAACATCGAACGCATTCGTAAGCAAAGCGAAGAGACGGATTTATCCTTTATCAATGATAGCATCATTAAGCTTTCGCAGACATTGTCTGAGGCGAAATGGTCAACACAGCCCAGAATTTTACTGGAGCTGTGCATTGTGAAGCTGGCAACGGCGGATCAGACCGTTACAGATCAAAATATATATCAAAGCCCAAGGGAAACCGCGAGTCAGAATAATTCCAAGAGGGGCGATATTGGGTGTAACAGTAAGACCTTACAACAAACTGAAGCCGATTCTTTCAATAAGACAAAGGCAAACTCTGAACGCCCGCTTGCCGCATCAGAAAACAAGAAAGAAGCTTCTGTTGATTATGACAAACTATGGTACACTGTTTTTGAAGAAGGAGAGTCGCTTAAGGGGAGCTTTAATTTGCTTCGCGTGGGAACTGTATTAAAAGAGATTAACGATAATAACTTTACAGTGGAAGCATCTAATGAGACGATCATGTATTATGTAAAAGAAAACGCATCTGACCTTGAGGCGCTCATGGAGAAGCATTTAGGTAAAAAACTTCGTTTGGAGTGTTGCGTTGCAAATGATGATGATCAACAGGAGAAGAAAAAAACCGCCGAAGAGCTGGCGGATGAAATAGGAAATAAGTTTGGTATACAAATAGATGTGCTTTAGGAGGATGAAATATGGGTAAAGGAATGAGGGCCGGTAAAAAGCCCGGTTCAGGCGGAGCGGGGAATATGCAGAAGCAGCTCCAGCAGGTGCAGATGATGCAAAAAAAGATTGAAGAGGTTCAGGCCGAACTTGAGACAAGAGAAATTGAAGCAACTGCAGGCGGAGGCGCCGTGAGCATAACTGCCAACGGGAAGAAGGAAATAGTTAAGGTTGTTATAAAGCCTGAGGTCGTTGATCCCGATGACGTGGAGATGCTTCAGGATCTGATTCTGGTAGCAGCGAATGAATCCATAAGACAGATCGAAGAAATGACTCAGAGTGAAATGGGCAAGGTGACCGGCGGATTATCTATTCCAGGAATGATATAGCGGGGCGAAGTATGAAGCATTATGCTAAGCCGTTAATTAATTTAATCAGTGAGTTATCCAAGCTGCCGGGCATTGGCGGAAAAACCGCGCAGAGGCTTGCATTTTATATTCTGTCGCAGGAGGACAAAGATGCGTCCGCACTCGCAGAAGCGATTCTGGAAGCAAAGAAAAATATGAGATACTGTTCAATATGCGGCAATCTGACAGATATCGACCCCTGCGGAATATGTAATGATTCTGCAAGAGATCATAGTGTGATCTGCGTGGTAGAAAGCCCCCGTGATGTAAGCGCTATGGAAAGAATCAAAGAATTTCAGGGTCTATATCACGTTTTGCATGGGTCGATTTCTCCGATGGATGGCATAGGACCTGATGACATTAATTTGAAACAACTGATTATCAGGCTGCAAAAAACTGATGTCAGCGAAGTGATTCTCGCTACCAATCCAAATATAGAAGGAGAGGCCACCGCAATGTATACGGCCAGGCTTATAAAACCCTCCGGAATTAAGGTGACGAGAATTGCCCATGGAGTGCCGGTGGGCGGGGATTTGGAATATGCCGATGAAATTACCCTTTCAAAGGCAATGGAAGGCAGAAGAGAGCTATAAACAGGCTTGCCGCAGCATTGAAAACAAAAAAATAAGAGCCTACCAATCCAGGCCCTTATTTTTTGCTAATTTTAGTAAGTAAGTATATTTTGTTTTTGCTGCCATGACATCATAAATCGTGTAATCGATCAAGTCCGGATCTAAGACCTCATGGAACATCGCTTCGGCTCTTTGCCAGTCTGAATGGGCTGCCTTTATAGAACTTATTAGTTGCTCATCCTCTGTCAGAGGATATGGAACATTCAGAATCTGATGGTATATCTTGCTGACTGTGCCTGCGATTCCTTCAAGCGGCAGATGCATATGCCTCACATCCTTTCGTCAAGTTCTCAATTCTATTCTATTCACAAAAAACATAAATTATACAATGGGGGTGTAAATAAAATGGATATGAGTACAGAAATCGGGATTTTACTAGCATATGCACTGGGAATTTTTGCCCTTTATGTAGTAGGATATATGTTTTTGGTTCCGATCAAAATTATACTCCGGCTGGTTATAAACAGTGTCGCAGGAGCTGTTTCGATTATTCTGATAAACTGGATCGGTTCCTTCTGGGGGATACATATTTCACTGAATATTCTTTCAGCCGTGATTGTAGGTATATTGGGAGTTCCAGGGGTTATATTGCTTGCTGCTTATAACTATATAGCTATATAATAACCGGTAACACCTAAGTGAAAGGAATATAAAGTTTCTTGCAGGAAGTTATGGTTGACAACCGCTCCTGAAAAATAGGACAGGCCCAAACAAATTTTTCGTTTTTTATTTTTAAAAGATCATCCATTATGATACAATAAAAACTTATCACAATCTAATTGGATGCATTATTTCATTTTAGTAAATATATGGAGGGGATAACGTTAATGAAAGATACAAAAACGCAGACAGTAACAACGGACGTCGGCAAGCATGGTCTGAAAAAACACGACCTTAAGGTTTCTACGGTCGTATTTATGATCTTTTGTCTTTGTGCCGCAGGTGCTTATGGCATTGAAGAAATGATATCTGAATCAGGCGCCGGTTTGACTCTTGTCATGCTTATCGTATTGCCGTTTGTCTGGAGTACACCTCTTGGACTTGTTGCGGCGGAGCTGGGATCCGCCAGACCTCAGGAAGGCGGATATTATAAGTGGGTGCAGGAAGCTTGCGGGGAATTCTGGGGTTTTCAGGCAGGGTGGTGGAGAACTATTTCAATTTATATTGATAATACGCTCTATGTCATTCTGGCCGGAGCTTATCTGGCTAATGCTTTTGAGCTGAGCCGGGAAGCAGAGACGGCCTTTAAAATTGTGATGGTCCTTGTGTTTACATATATAAACATACGGGGCATAAAGGATGTAGGTTTTGTAAGCACGATACTGTCAGTTTTGGTTATAGGAGCATTTGCATTGGTGGCTGTCTGTGGATTCATGAACTGGAACCAAAATCCATTCGTACCTTTTACTGCAGACGGTGAAATAATGGGTGTGGCAGGAATTGCTGCGGTTGATTGGGTCTATTACATCGGAATGGGGATCGCCATTGGAATGTGGATGTATGCCGGATATGAATCCATGTCTACCGTTGCGGGAGAGGTTAAAGATCCTCAGGTTATTTCCAAAGCAACACTGATAACGATTCCGCTGATCATGGCTGTTTATATTTTTCCGACAATGGCCGGGCTTGCATCTGTCGGAGACTGGGCAAACTGGGGGACGGAGCCGGGATCAGTCGGCTATGCGGACGTTCTGATCAATTATTGGCATCCTATATTCGGAATCATATTTGCAATAATAGCTGTATTCGCTCAATGCTCGATATACAATACTTATATAGCATCAGGCTCAAGGGGATTCTTTGTTCTGGCGGACGATCATCTGGCGCCTCCGATACTGGTGAAATGCGATGCAAAGCACGGTGTGCCATATATTTCAGTTATTTCGGTTGCCATAGTCAATATTATTCTATGTCAGTTTGCTTTCACTACCATCGTTGTTGTGGATGTATTCTTGCTGGTATCCTCTTATATAATGATATTTATTTCCGCACTGATTCTCAGGAGGAAAATACCAAATAAGGAAATTAAATTTAAAATACCTGGAGGTTATGGATTCCTGGTTATTCTTTGTGTTATCCCATGCCTGATAGCATTTTGTTCTTACTTTATTAGCGGAACAGAATTCTTTATCGGCGGGATGCTGGGCATCATTTCCGGACCTGTTTTATATTTAATATGGAAAAGGATGTACGGAGGTCTTGCTAAGAAGGATCCGGTCAGATATCCTGTCAATTCAAAAACCGGACTAGCTGTGGGAGATATGAAGAGGATTTCATACGTATTTTTAGGACTTGCAGCTATGGGCGGAATGGCGCTTCTCTGGCTCCCGTGGTTTGAAGGGGAATGGGGTCCTGATTATTACCTTGAAAAATATGAAACAGGGTTTTTCAGTAATTTTGAAGGTATGATAAGCGCGATCCAGACCTGTTCGGTATTGTTTGTTATAATAGGCATTGTATGCGCTCTTGTGGCAGTGAAGGTTGAACCCAAAAAATAAAATGTAGGTTTGTCAAACATATGTTACACCGTCCTGTAAAAAATCTATGAGAGTCTGCTTAGGAGATTTCCAACCCAGAGGTCTCATAGGAAAACGGTTGTACT
>JAQWBM010000031.1 GCA_028706405.1 Eubacteriales bacterium | reverse complement strand
AATATGCCCCAAGAATTTATTACCCAGGCCCTCGCCCTTAGAGGCTCCCTTTACCAACCCTGCAATATCATAAAACTCGATGGAAGTATAGACGGGTCGTTTCGATTATTACTAAATAGTCTACAGGGTCATTCTTCAGTTCCCAAAATTAGTCTTCAGCTTCCAATATTCGGATTAGTTTTTCCAATCTGGCTTTTTGTTCTCCGGTCATCATAGACCGCAGGGCTTTGATTGCTTTCATCTGCTTATTAAACTGAGCTTTGTCTTTCTTTATTGTTCTTTTTACTTTCAATATTTCATCGATCAATTCCTGATCGCTTTTTCCTTTGTACTTTTCGGCCAAATCAGACACATTGTCTGACTTGGATACAGTTTTGCCGAATCCCAGCTGTTCAGCCAGGTCCATCAAATGCTTTTCATTTATATCCATAGAATCCTCCTTCCTTTACTCACAAGGCAGCGAACAGCTGCACTTAACGTATAAGTATCTGTTAATTGGTAACCCCGCCACTTAAGAAGCGGGAAACCGGCGCCGTCGTTCAAGATGGTGCTATATAATATATGCACCATAATAAAGTTAATTTCATATTATGATAAAGAAATATTGGGGAATTCCCCTGTAGCGCAATCAGCGCAACAAAACAATCATGTCAGATGATTACATAACTGGCAGGAATGGAGGTACATATGAACCCTGCTTTGATTCTGATTGCTATTTTTTTCATGTCTCAGGACGCGCATGGAAAGCCTGCTTTACCGATACTCCCCCCAAAGTTAGGAAAATTAGGCAATCTCGCAAATAAAAATCCCGTTTATTTTGATACATTCCAAATGGAATTGCTGCTCGATCGACTACATAATATGACGAATACTCTGGAAAAAATAAATCATCTTAATCAGCTTAAAAGCGTTCCTCTGAATAAAAGTAATTATATCGACCGTATACAGGAATCATTGAACGCAGTACGCGGACTTTTATACAACAGCAAATCTACAAAGCAAATCGATTCCATTTCAAAATCCCTCTCGACTGTTAAGAAGTTTGGTGATATGAAGGGACTTATGTCTAACATGGAGCCGATTTTATCCATGCTTTCAAACCAGGAAGATGATCAAAATGATGAATAACTGAAAAGAAACCATAAAATTATATGCGCTCCCTCTCCTGTTTAGGGTATAATAAGGGTTACAAGGTGACGGGATTGTTGTCACAGTAATTCATATAGCGAGGCAAAGATGTCCCCCGCCTCTTTTAGGTGGCGGATACAACTTAATTTCATAGGCAGTGGGGATATTTTCTGCTTAAGCGTTATAAAACATAAAAAAACAGGAGGGATTTATTATGGCATTAGTTACGTCAAAAGAGATGTTTGCAAAAGCGTTAACAAGCGATTATGCAGTTGGGGCTTTTAACGTGAATAATATGGAGATCATACAGGGTATTGCTGACGCCGCTAAAATTGAAAATGCGCCGCTTATTCTTCAAGTATCGGCAGGTGCACGGAAATATGCAAAACCGGCTTATTTGATTAAACTTGTGGAGGCTGCAATTGAAGACTCCGGTCTGGATATAGTTTTACATCTTGATCATGGTGAGGATTATGATATATGTAAAAAATGTGTTGACGATGGTTTTACCTCTGTTATGATCGATGGATCAAAGTATGCATTCGAAGAAAATATCGCATTGACAAGGCAAGTTGTCGAATACGCTCATGAAAAAGGAGCAGTAGTAGAAGCAGAACTGGGCAGGCTTGCGGGAGTGGAAGATAATATAAATGTTGATTCTCGTTCCGCCTCCTTTACAGACCCTGATGAGGCGGCTGAATTTGTTGAAAGGACGGGAGTTGATTCATTGGCTATTGCTATCGGTACAAGCCATGGGGCATATAAATTCAAAGGGGATCCATATCTTGATTTTGAAAGACTGCAAAAAATCAGAGGGCTCATCCCCGATACACCATTGGTTCTCCACGGAGCATCTACCGTACTGCCTGAGTTTGTCGAGCTCTGCAACAAATATGGCGGAGATATCCCCGGCGCTCAAGGAGTTCCGGAAGAGATGATCCGAACAGCTGCAAAACATGGGGTTTGCAAGGTGAATATCGATACAGATCTTAGGCTTGCCATGACTGCTGAAATCAGAAGAATTCTCTTTGAACAGCCATCAGAATTTGATCCCAGAAAATATCTGGGACCAGGAAGAGATGCTATTCAGAGTATGGTCCGGCACAAAATCAAGAATGTTCTCGGCGCGAGCAATCAAAGATAACTGAACCCCAAATTAATCAAAGTTATTAAACGAATTCAGCTCCCTTTTGCAAAGCAATAGTCCCTGTTCTTGCCACTTCTATAATATTATAATGAGACAGCATCTCAATGAGGATATCAATTTTATCCGGTCTGTCGCACATCTCAACCGTCAAGGTTGTAGGCGACAGGTCTACTATTTGCCCTTGCATGATTTTAACGATATCGACGATTTCACCTCGTTGTGCAGCCGACATTTTTACTTTCACCAGAACAAGCTCACGCCTGGTGATTTCGTCTCTATTCAGTTTTTTCACCTTGATAACATCGATTTGCTTGTTCAACTGCTTGGTGGCCTGTTCAGCGATATAATCGTCACCCTCCACCACCAGTGTGATCCTTGAAATGTTCTTATCCTCCGTGGTACCCACTGCCAAGCTGTCTATGTTAAACCCTCTTCTGGCAAACAATCCTGAAATTCTGGACAGGACACCTGATTTGTTTTCTACTAGTACTGAAATTGTATGTTTCATATTATCACCTCTTCATGGCAGCTATGCCTGTTTTTACCAGTTCAATGATTCCTCATACGGTTTTAATCGTTCTATCATCTCACTGATTCTGTCTTCTGTATCGAGAGCTTCCAAAATCAAGTATTCCTTGCTCATTTCATGCCCTCGCACGTTTCATTATCCATTATCCTTTTAAACTGATGATTCATTTGCGTCTACAACACATTCCAAAAGATATGTGCCTTTATACGTCAGCATTTCGTTAATAGCTTCCTCCGCCTCATCCATGTTGTCTATGGTTCGCGCTGGGATGCCATAAGCCTTAGCTATGAATGGAATATTTGGGCTGCCGGTGAGATCTACAGCGACCTCATTATTTTTATAGGCGCTTTTCTGTATTTCCTTCACAAGACCCAGCTTATTATTCTTCATTACCACTATTTTAATATCCACATCATTCTGGCAAATTGTAGCTAACTCCATCATGTTCATCTGGAAAGAGCCATCACCGCATACAGCCACAACGGTTTTTTCCGGATCCGCAAATTTTGCCCCAATGGCGGCCGGTATGGAATAGCCCATAGTCCCTAAGCCACCGGAGGTTAGGAACCTTCCGGTTTTGATCCGGCAGTTTGCAGCAGACCAAAGTTGATTTTGTCCGACATCTGCACAGTAAATATGATCATCCGGCAGCTTTTCCGTGAAGAGATTTACAAATGCTTTCGGATTGATACCAAATTTCCTCGGGCGGTAATCTGGTTCTATTTTACTTTTTTTTGAATTCAGCAATTCAATCCACTCGTTTGATTTTATTTCGGGCTGTACGTTCATAACCTGGGTAAGAATCTCCTTTGCATCGCCAACAACAGGAATCAATGTACTGAGGTTCTTTCCAATCTCTGCAGGATCAATATCTATATGAACGATCGCAGTTTGTTTACCTACACGTGCCGGCAGTAATACAGCTCTATCAGATACCCTGGCGCCTATGAGAATCAACAGGTCCGCATCGGAAATCGCTTGATTGGCAATAGTCTTTCCATGCATTCCCAGCATTCCTAAATATAGAGGGTGATCGGTGGGCACTGCGCCGATTCCCATCATGGTCGATACTATTGGGATATTTACCGTTTCAGCGAATTGTTTTAATTCCTTCTGTCCTTTTGCTGTAAAAATCCCCCCGCCTACGCATATCAAGGGCTTTGCTGCACTATTAATCGCTCTGCAAACACGTTTGATTTGCCCAACATGACCTTTTATGGTTGGCTTGTATCCGCGTAGGTTTACCTCACCCGGTACAAAGAATTCCAGCTTATGATTTTGTACATTTACCGGAATATCGATTAATACAGGACCCGGTCTTCCAGTTGATGCGATATGGAATGCCTCCTTAAAGATTCTTGGAATATCCGCTGCATTTTTCACTAAATAACTATATTTTGTAAATGGCGCCACCGATCCGGTAATATCTACTTCCTGAAAAACATCTCTGCCGA
Organism: Eubacteriales bacterium; assembly: GCA_028706405.1. Classification (GTDB taxonomy): domain Bacteria; phylum Bacillota; class Clostridia; order Peptostreptococcales; family Anaerovoracaceae; genus Anoxybacterium. Next base: position 22,725 of record JAQWBM010000031.1, on the reverse strand, counting down.
GAAGGTCAGTGTCAACTTGACCGGTTAACGCAACCAGCGGTATACTGTCCATATAGGCCGTCCCCAGTGCAGTTATCAGATTTGTTGCTCCGGGTCCGGATGTAGTCATGCACACACCCGGTTTTTGTTTGATTCGGGCATAGCCGCTGGCTTCATGACCCGCATGCTGTTCATGCCGAACCAGAATATGTTTTATATTTGATTTGGAAAGCTTATCATATAATGGGCATATCGTTGCTCCCGGATACCCAAAAATTATTTCTACGCCTTCTTGCTCCAAACTTCTTACAATTGCTTCTGCTCCTGTAATCATAGCTTATCTCCTTATTTTTTACCTTTTCTACCTTTAAGGTTAAACCTCAACAGTCCAACCAAATTTGTCTTTTATGCTGCCAAGCTGGATCCCTGATAATTCATCATATAGCTTTTTTGAAAGGACCCCTATTTCATTATCGTTGATTTCTATCTTTTTATTCTTCCAACAAAGCTCTCCTACCGGAGAAATGACTGCCGCGGTTCCTGAAGCAAACACTTCTTTCAGTTTCCCCTCCTCATATGCCTTATAAATTTCATCTATGGTGAGCCTTCGCTCTGAGATCGTGATTCCCCAGTCTTTCAACAAATGTATCACGGAATCTCTGGTGATGCCCGGTAAAATAGTCCCTTCCAAAGGCGCTGTGATTACCTCATCCCCGATCACGAAAAATGCATTAGAGGTCCCTATCTCTTCAACATACTTTCTTTCAACCCCATCCAGCCATAAAACCTGTGAATACCCCTGTTCGTGCGCTTTCTCCTGGGACTTCAAACTAGCCACATAGTTACCGCCGATTTTGCTGTATCCTGTACCTCCGACTGCAGCTCTGACATATTCATCTTCAACGAAAATTTTAGTCGGGGCCAAGCCTTCCCCATAATATGCTCCAACGGGAGACAGGATAATCATAAAGTTATACTCCTTAGATGACCGCACGCCCAGAAACGGCTCTGTAGCAAAAATAAAAGGTCTGATATAAAGGGATGTACCTTCCTTCCCGGGAATCCAGTCAGAGTCAAACTTTACAAGTGCCTTGATCGCTTCTACATAAAGCTCCTCATCAATTCCCGGTATGCAAATCCTATCGTTTGTCCGTGTCGTCCTCTTAGCATTCATATCCGGCCGAAACAGCAGAATCCTCCCATCTTTTGATTTGTAAGCCTTAAGACCCTCAAACATTTCCTGCGCATAATGAAGTACTGCGGCTGCCGGATCAAGAGTGATCGGTGCATAAGGGACAATTCTTCCGTCATGCCAGCCCTTCCCCTCTAAATAATTCATTATAAACATATGGTCTGTGAAAGCCGTTCCGAATTTTAAATGGTTGATATCTGGTTTTTGCTTTGGGGTTGTTGTTTTGGTTACTTTAAATTCATATTTCATTTCTGCTTTAACCGCCTTTTCTATTAAATTCTGAATCTCTTTATGCTGCGCCCGCCACATAAAGAAGCAGGGGTATCTTTGCCTCTTTATGTCTTATACCTTATATTCCTCTATCAGCTTTACTTTCAATTCCCAAAGTTCCTTCGACAAGTCAACGTAATATTTATGCGGATTGTCAAATCGCAGTATCTCATCCCACAGAGTACCGATCTGTTCCTTGCAGTAATCTCTTATCTCTTCAATATCAGGAAACTTGTAGACCAGCTCGCCCTTCTCAAATATCTGAACGCATAAATCTTTTGCATAAAAATTAGAAATCTTTTTTCTTTTCCAAATGATATGCGGATCGAAAATCTCGTATTCGTCTCCATCCGGTATTTTTTCGTGATTAAGGGTTATTACATCCGCAATAGCCTTGTCAGTATCCTTGTCGTATAGTCTGTACACTGACTTAAAGCCCGGGTCAGTTATCTTTTCAACATTCTCACTTATTTTCATCTTTGGAATGAGTTCTCCGTCTTTTTCCAGTGCGGAAAGCTTATAAACTCCTCCAAAAACGGGTTCGGATTTTGATGTTATGAGTCGTTCGCCTACACCGAAGGAGTCAATGCAGGCTCCCTGCTCGATAACATCCCTGATAATATATTCATCCAATGAATTTGATACTACGATTTTACATTCCGTCAAACCTGCATTATCCAGTATTGCCCTGGCTCTTTTTGTCAGATAGGTCACATCACCGCTGTCGATCCGTATGCCGATGTTTGCAGGCTTCATTTCCTTAAATACTTTTATGGCATTTGGAATCCCTGATTTTATCACATTATATGTGTCCACAAGGAGCACACAATTATCGGGATATATCTCTGCGTATCTCTTAAATGCCTCGTATTCGCTTGGGAACATCTGTACCCAGCTATGAGCCATAGTACCCATTGCAGGCACTTTGAAGTCACGTTCAGCTATTGCGCACGCTGTTCCTATACAGCCTCCTATATAGGCTGCTCTGGCGCCATGTACAGCACCTGAACCTCCATGTGCCCTTCTGGTCCCGAATTCCATGACACTGCGGCCTTTAGCCGCTCTCACGATGCGGTTTGCCTTTGTCGCTATCAGGCTTTGATGATTGATTGCCAGATGCATAATCGTTTCTACAAATTGTGCCTGTATCACAGGTCCCCTAACCGTAACCAACGGTTCTCCGGGAAAAATTGGAGTTCCTTCCGGTACTGCCCATAAATCGCACTCAAATTTAAAGTTTTTAAGATATTCAAGAAAGCTTTCACTGAATATTTCTTTCCCTCTTAAATACTCTATGTCTCTATCCTCAAAGACCAAATTATTAAGATAACAAGCCATCTGCTCAAGCCCTGCCATAATGGCAAAACCGCCATCATCCGGGATCTTCCTGAAAAACATGTCAAAATAAGCGATGTCTTCAGACATGCTGTTTTCATAATAACCATTCGCCATAGTCAGCTCATAAAAATCGGTAAGCATGGTCATGTTAATCTGTTCCATCATTTGTAAATTCCTCCACCAGTCCCTTTTTCCTTAATTACGATATTTTTTGCTGCGGTTACAATTTAACCACCCAATTCTCCCCATGTGACGGTCTTAAGGATCGGGCATATGATATGACCATCAAACCTCACTTATCGCTAAGGCAACCCCTATTTTATCTTTCGTATATTTAATGTTATATTTTATCACACTTTTCATTTATCGTAAAACTTTTTTTAAAAAACTTCCTGTATAAGAACCTTCCAGCTTTGCGATTTCTTCCGGAGTGCCTTCTCCGACAATTTTACCGCCTCTGTTTCCGCCGTCAGGTCCCAAATCTATAATATGATCCGCCGTTTTTATAACGTCAAGGTTATGCTCAATCACAACTACTGTGTTACCTATATCCACAAGACGGGTCAATACCTGCACCAGCTTGTCTACATCTGCATAATGAAGACCCGTTGTAGGCTCATCTAAAATATACATGGTTTTGCCTGTACTGCGCTTTGAAAGCTCAGAGGCAAGCTTGATTCGCTGTGCTTCACCGCCTGAAAGCTGGGTTGACGGCTGTCCAAGCTTGATGTAACCCAGTCCCACTTCATCTAAGGTTTGCATCTGTCTCTGGATACTGGGAATGTTTTCAAAAAACTTCAATGCCTCTGAAACGTTCATATCTAATATGTCAAATATATTTTTCCCTTTATATTTTACTTCCAGAGTCTCCCGATTGTACCGCTTTCCTTTGCATACTTCGCATGGTACATATACATCAGGGAGAAAGTGCATTTCAATCTTTATGATTCCATCTCCGCAGCACGCTTCACAACGGCCGCCCTTTACATTGAAGCTGAATCTGCCTTTATTATAACCCCTAACCTTTGCTTCCGGAAGTTGTGAAAAAAGATCCCTGATCGGCGTAAACACTCCTGTATAAGTAGCGGGATTAGATCTGGGAGTTCGACCGATGGGCGACTGATCGATATCAATTACCTTGTCAATATTTTCAATTCCTTCAATCCTTTTGTGTTTACCGGGTTTTGATTTGGAGCGATATATCTTTGCCGCAAGGCTCTTATACAGGATCTCATTTACCAAGCTGCTTTTTCCCGATCCGGAAACTCCGGTGACGCAAATAAATTTGCCAAGCGGAAAGCTTACGTCAATGTCCTGCAGATTATTCTCAGCGGCATGAATGACCCTGAGGCAAGCCGCATTGCCCTCTCTTCTATGTTTCGGCACCTCTATCTTTTTCTCGCCGGTGAGATATTGACCGGTCAATGATTCCTTGCAGGCCTTGATGGCATTGATATCACCCTGTGCTATGATTTCACCTCCATGAATTCCTGCGCCGGGGCCGATATCTATTATGTGATCCGCAGCATACATCGTCTCCTCGTCATGCTCGACGATAATCAGTGTATTTCCCAGATTTGTAAGAGTTCGCAGGGTTTTTAATAATTTTTCATTATCTTTCTGATGCAGGCCAATGCTGGGTTCATCAAGGATATACAGTACTCCTACCAAACTCGAACCGATCTGTGTGGCTAAACGAATTCTTTGGGATTCTCCTCCTGACAGGGTTCCCGAGGATCTTGAAAGTGTCAGGTAATCCAATCCCACATCTATTAGGAAATTCAATCTTGCTTTGATTTCCTTGATAATCTGCTTGGATATTATTTCATCCTTCTTGCTAAGCTCCAGACCGTTTATAAAATCCAAGGCTCCTCGTATAGATATTTCTGAAAGCTCCGCAATATTTTTATCTGCAACTGTGACAGCAAGCACTTCGGGCTTCAGCCTTCTGCCTCCGCACTCACTGCACACATTCAAGCTCATATATTGTCTCATTTTTTCCTTGATGTAGTCGGAATTCGTTTCTCTATATCTTCTCTCAAGGTTTACGAGAACTCCTTCAAAGGGGTGGTTACGATAGGACTCGGAGCCGTTGTTCCGGCTTTTATAATAGTACTGCAGATTTCTGCCCTTTGTTCCGTATAACAGTTCTTCCTTGAATTTTGACGGCAGAGCCTTATACGGCAAGGAAAGGTCTACCTCATGATCTCTCGCCAATGCTTCAATCATCTGCCTGTAGAATGAACCATATTCCATGGAAGAAAAGACCGTTCCCAAGGCCCCTTTATTTATGCTTAAATTGCCTTCTGAAATAATCAGATCCGGATCTATCCTTTCTATGAACCCGAGACCATTACAGGAAGTACAGGCTCCGAAGGGATTGTTGAAGGAAAACATCCTGGGCTCCATCTCTTCAATACTTATTCCGTGATCCGGGCAGGCCAGCTTTGTGCTGAACAGTTTATCCTCCCCCATTGAATCAGCATCCTTCTGAATAGAAGCAATCACCAAACCATCCCCCTGATTTAGCGCCAGCTCTACAGATTCCGCCAAACGCCCTTCACTGCCCGGCTTTATGATGATTCTATCCACAACTATTTCTATGGTATGTTTGAATGTTTTTTCCAGATTGATGTGCTCCTCATTCAACAGCAGAATTTCACCATCTATACGGGCTCTGGTGAAACCTTCTTTGGTTATCCGTTCTATGATCTTTGAATGCTCCCCTTTTCTCTCTCTCACAACAGGAGCAAGTATTGTTACCCTGCTTCCTTGCGGCTGTGACATGAGATTATCTACGATCTGGTCTACGGATTGGCTGGAGATTTCCGCACCGCAGACTGGGCAGTGCGGAACACCTATCCTTGCATACAATAATCTCAGGTAATCATGTATCTCTGTCACTGTTCCAACTGTGGATCGTGGATTTTTACTGGTGGTTTTCTGATCGATGGATATGGCGGGTGAAAGCCCCTCGATGGATTCAACATCTGGTTTTTCCATCTGACCCAGGAACTGTCTTGCATAGGAGGAAAGGCTCTCCATATACCTTCTTTGCCCTTCTGCATAGATGGTATCAAAGGCCAGAGAAGACTTTCCCGAACCACTGAGTCCTGTCAGTACCACCATTTTATCCCTGGGTATTTTAACATCTATATTCTTTAAATTGTGCTCCTTTGCGCCCTTGACGATTAAATTCTTTGTCATCCTGTCCTCCGAAAATTTATCTATTGGCATTTTCGCTATAACGCTGAGACGGGGTATATCTTTGCCTCGTTACAAACGTAGTTTGAATTCAAAAATCCTGTCTCTCAATTCGGCAGCCCTTTCAAACTGCAGATTAACTGCCGCATCCTTCATTTCTTTTTCCATTTTCTTTATATAGTCTGTCATTTCCTTCTTCGTCAATTCAAGAGGACTTCTTCCCATATAGTACTCATCGCTTTCTTCAGCAACTTTTGTAGCCTCGATAACAGCACGAATTGATTTTTCTATCGTCTTCGGCGTTATACCGTTTTTCTCATTATATTCCTTTTGTATCCTTCTTCTTCGCTCCGTCTCGGAAATTGCCTTTTTCATAGCGTCGCTGATTTCATCCGCATACATGATCACCTTTCCGTGCGCGTTTCTAGCTGCTCTGCCGATAGTCTGGATCAAGGAAGTCTCGGTACGCAGAAAGCCTTGTTTATCGGCATCCAAAATAGCCACAAGCGAAACCTCCGGCAGGTCCAGACCTTCCCGCAGCAGATTGATGCCGACCAGTACATCGAACGCACCCAGTCTTAGGTCTCTCAATATTTCCATCCTTTCCAGAGTATTGATCTCGGAATGTAGATATCTGACCTTGATTCCAACGTTCTTTAGGTAATCAGTAAGACTTTCCGACATCTTTTTAGTCAGCGTGGTTATGAGTACTTTTTCTCCGCAAACTGTTATCTTGTTTATCTCCCCTATAAGGTCATCGATTTGCCCTTCCGTTTTCCTTACCTGGATTTCAGGGTCCAATAATCCGGTGGGACGTATGACCTGTTGGGCTACTATGTTATCACTGCATTCCTTTTCATAATCGTTCGGTGTGGCGCTTACATATATAGCTTGATTCACCAGCTTTTCAAATTCCTCAAAGGCAAGCGGACGATTATCCAGCGCAGATGGAAGCCGGAAGCCATATTCCACCAGAGAAGATTTTCTGGATCTGTCACCGGCGTACATACCTCGCAGCTGCGGGATCATCACATGGGATTCATCGATCATAATAATAAAGTCTTTAGGAAAGTAGTCAATAAGTGTATATGGCCGGCTGCCCTGCTGCAGACCATTGATATGCCGTGAGTAGTTTTCTATACCCTTGCAGCTTCCTATCTCTCGCAGCATTTCAATATCATAACAGGTGCGTTGTTCGATGCGCTGCGCTTCAATCAGTTTTCCTCTGTCCTTGAACCATTTTATTCTATCTTCCAGCTCCTGCTCTATAGTTAAAATCGCCCGATCCATGTTTTCTTTTGAAGTCACATAATGAGAGGCGGGAAAGATGGATACGTGATTGCGTATCCCATTGATTTCTCCTGTTACCGGATTTATCTCCTTGATCACTTCTATTTCATCCCCGAAGAGTTCAACTCTAACCGCATGATCCGCCCCCGCAGGAAAGATATCAACGATATCTCCCCGTACCCGAAAACTGCCTCTGATGAAGCCAAGGTCATTCCTTGTGTACTGGATGTCCACAAGCTTTCGTAAAATGTCATGTCTGCTTTTTTCCATTCCCGGGCGCAGTGAAAGCACCTGATTTTCATAATCTACCGGGCTTCCCAGACCGTAGATACATGACACACTGGCCACGATGATAACATCTCTTCTTTCAGACAATGCCGCCGTAGCCGAGTGCCGCAGTTTTTCAATTTCGTCATTAATATCCGAATCCTTTTCGATGTAGGTATCCGTTGCAGGCATATATGCCTCCGGTTGGTAATAATCGTAATAGCTGACAAAATATTCTACCGCATTATTTGGAAAGAACTCCTTGAACTCTCCGCAAAGCTGTGCCGCCAGTGTTTTATTATGTGAAATAACAAGAGCCGGACGCTGTATACGCTCGATCACATTTGCCATGGTAAAGGTTTTCCCTGAGCCTGTAACGCCAAGAAGCGTCTGATGCTTTTTCCCCTGAATTATCCCTTCCGTAAGCTGTTCCACAGCCTGTGGCTGGTCTCCTGTCATCTTATATGGTGAAACTAATTCAAATCGGCCCATTTTATTATCGTCCTATTTTTTATACTTAATTTTTATCGTTCTAAAACATACTTCTACAATATAATACTATAACATATACCTAAATTCTTTACAATACGATCCCGAACATTTGTTCATTGCCAATTGCAGGATGATAGCGCGAAAGAGGCGGGAATAATCTTGTCTCGTTATAATACATGTGTTGCGACTGATTAAATACCTTGATTGCAAAACTAAATTCCACCGAAAATTATAATAATATCTTGTTATTTGTTTTAGATTGTATTATAATTTCATTAATGTTTTTATTCAGCTTGGCTTTATTAATTGTATACTCTTAATATGCTGTACATCCAAAGCAGCATTTTTTATTTGACTTTATATAAAATGGCAAAGTGAAATGGCGAATGCGGTTGTACAAAACTTGCAAATCTACTGTTTTGTAAGTTTGTAATACAAAAAAATTAACAGCTGCTTGGCAGGAGGTGTGTTTCATGAAAGATAATAAGAAAATTGAAAAAACCAATAATTATAATGAGACCTTACTTACAACAAGTCCGGAAGAAATTGCAAATAATCAGAATCTTGTACAGTCTTTTCTGAAAACAATGTCTGAGCAGTTAACGGAAAATAATGCTATCGACGGAAGTCTATACGGAAAATATGATGTAAAACGAGGACTTAGAAACTCAAATGGAGCCGGAGTCGTAGTCGGCTTGACAAAAATTGGAGATGTTCAGGGTTATAGCATAAATGAAAATGATGAAAAAGTAGCTATTGACGGCAAGCTTTATTATCGTGGCATTGATGTGGAAGATATTGTAAACAACTGCTTGGGAAGCAATTGTTTTGGATATGAAGAAACCAGCTACCTGCTCCTGTTTGGAGAACTGCCGAATCAAAGCCAGCTTGATGTTTTTAAAAAGCTTGTGGGGATGAAAAGGGAATTGCCTGTAGGTTTTGCAAGGGATATGATTATGACAGCCCCAAGCAAGAACATAATGAATAAACTGGCAAGAAGCGTACTTGCCCTATATTCTTATGACGAGAATCCTGACGACACTTCCATAAACAATGTCCTGCGGCAGTCTATCAGCCTGATTGGATATTTCCCTTCTCTGATAGCTTATGCATATCAGGCAAAACAATCATACTATCACAGTCAAAGCATGCATATACATTTTCCGGACCCTGAATTAAGTACAGCAGAGAACTTATTGAGACTTATGCGCCCTACAGGAGAGTATACTGATCTGGAGGCAAAGCTCCTTGACATCTCAATGGTTCTCCACGCCGAGCATGGCGGAGGAAACAATTCCGCTTTTGCAACACACGTGATTTCTTCCACCGGGACTGACACATACTCTGCAATTGCCGCGGCGGTAGGTTCGCTAAAAGGTCCGAAGCATGGCGGAGCAAACTTAGAGGTTTTGCAAATGGTGGAAAATATAAAGGAAAATGTAAAGGATATTACTAATTTTAAAGAAGTCGAGAAATATCTGATCAAGATCTTAAGAGGCGAGGCTAATGACGGTTCAGGGTTGATTTATGGGCTTGGACATGCTGTATATACTATATCTGACCCAAGGGCGACCCTTCTGAAAAAAATGGCTAAAAAACTTGCAATGGATAAAAACCTGATAGATGATTTCATGCTCTATGACTTTATCGAAAAACGTGCTCCATCTCTGTTCATGGAAATCAAAGGCACTAAAAACCTGATGCCGGCCAATGTTGATCTATATTCCGGATTCGTTTACAGCGCTTTAAATATACCGCTTGCTATTTCAACTCCGATTTTTGCTGTAGCAAGATTATCCGGATGGTGCGCTCATAGAATTGAAGAATTGGTAGCCGGCGGAAGACTTATGCGGCCTGCCTACAAATGTGTGCAGCCTCATGTAAAATATACCCCTATGTCAGAACGAAAATAGAACCATTAAACTTCAAACCCGCAGGCTCAAGCCTGCGGGCTTTTAGTTTTTCTGTATTATATTTAGAAAGAACTTGAGCCAAGGCGATTTTAACAGATTCTTGGAAGACCTTCGCCATACAGCACATCCACCACACGGCTTCCGCCCAGCCTTGTCCTCATGACTACGCCCTTCCCGCAGATCACTCTTGCTATGATTGCAGCATCCTTCCCATCTTCATTTTGCTTCATTAATGCCAGTGCTTTTTCAGCATCTTCAGCCTCGACAACAGCGATCATCTTACCTTCGTTACCCATATAAAGAGGATCTAATCCTAAAATATCACTAAAACCTCTCACCTCCGGATGAACTGGCAGTGCGTCCTCTATCATTTCTATTCCGCATTTTGAGGCATCCGCTATTTCATTAAGCACCGTTCCAAGCCCGCCTCTCGTTATGTCCCGCATTGCCTTTATCCCGATATTGTTTTCCAGTAAACTGTTTACCAGCCGATTCAAGCATGCGCAGTCACTTTTTATATCGTTTTTAATTCCCATCCTTGCACTTAAAATACAGGCATGATGATCTCCCAAATTCCCGGAAAGCAGAACCACATCGCTCTCGCTGCAATTTCCCGCGCTGATTTCTCTACCCGCCGGGATAAGCCCTATTCCGGTGGTATTGATATAAAGACCGCCTTTACCTTCGACTACCTTAGTATCTCCGGAAATTATCTTTACGCCTGCCTCATCAGCCGTTTTAGCCATGGATGAAACGATTTGATCCAGTAAAGACATTTCTAAACCTTCCTCAAGTATAAAGGCTGCTGTCATATATTTAGGTTCGGCGCCCATCATGAGCAAATCATTGACCGTTCCGCAAACCGATAATTTCCCAATATCTCCGCCATTAAACACAACCGGGGTCACCACAAATGAGTCCGTACTGCAGGCAATCCTGCCATGCAATTCCAGCACTGCGGCATCTTCCATTTTATTAAGTATATCGTTGGAATAGTGTTTTGCAAAAATATCCTTCATCAGCTCTGCGGAAGCTTTTCCGCCGCTGCCATGAGACATATCGATTCTCATTATCATTCTCCCTTTTTTATGTTTCTGTACCAAATTCCGCAAGCTCCTTCAGAAGAAACCATACATGGTCCGTAAGGAGACATTGGATTGCATGTTTTGCCAAACATCTTACATTCGTCAGGATTCGCTCTGCCGATAATCACATCTGAACATCGGCATGTCCGAGGTAGCTGAACATCTTGGTCCAATCCCTTGCTTCCTCCGTCATAGTCCGCATATTCCCTCTTCAGATACAATCCTGAATCCGGGATCATCCCCAGACCTCTCCACATTGTATCCCCATGCTCAAAATAATGGTTTATTATCTTCTGAGCCTTTTGATTACCCTCTGTCCTTACCGCATTTTTATATAGGTTGTGTACGGATGAATCCTGCTGTTTAATATTTCTAAGCTGTCTCACTATGTCATAAATAGCTGCAAGAATATGCTCAGGCTCAAATCCGGCAACGACAAACGGCTTATTGTACTTGTGCAACAGCTCTCCATATGCCGCGCTTCCTATTATAACGCTTACATGCCCCGGGCACAGAAATCCGCCGATTCCATCTTCATTTTCACATATCCACTCCAATGCAGGTATAACAGTTTTTAAAGCAGTCAGTATGCGGATATTACGTATTCCTTCCCGAACTGCCTCTTCTATGGTCAATGCATAAGAGGGCGCCGTTGTTTCAAATCCTACTCCTGCAATCACGTAGGTTATATCTGGATTCTGCCTCGCCTTTTCTGTTACTTCAAGCGGAGAGTACATCAATTCAACACTCCCGCCATCTCCTTTTATCTGAGAAAGGCTTCCATGCATCCCCGGTACCTTCATCATATCTCCAAATGTTACCAGCACATGATGATCTTTCATGGCATAATCGATACATCGGTCAATATAGGAAGACGGTGTAACACACACCGGGCAGCCCGGTCCGGATATCAACCTGAGCTTTGGAGAAATCAAGCTTCTGATTCCGCTCTTGAATATGCTTGCGGTATGAGTTCCGCAAACCTCCATTATCTTAAGCTCAGGACCTTCATATTCTTTTAATTCCTGTATCATTCGTTCTATATTCATCATTTTTGCCCTCATATCATAAGACAGACATTATTCGCAGTATTAATGCTTACGCAGAAAAATTTGACAGCAGAAATTTTTCTTACATATATAAATCGTCAAGTAATATCCTCTAGTTCCTGAAACAGCTCTATCAATTCCATAGCCTTGTCTTTCGCCATCACCTCAATAGCACAGCCTGCATGTACAAGCACATAATCTCCAAGCTTGGTGTCGACAAGCCCCACGTTCACGTCCACAAGATTTCCGTTAAAATCAGCTTTGGCTTTCGGATAATCAAGTGAAACAATCTTTCCCGGTATTGCTATACACATACGTTTCTTTCTCCCAATTCTTTCAAAGTTTTCTTTTCACAACAATGGCCTGCTCAGGGCACATTTCCTGACAGCAATAGCAGCGGATACATTTCCTGTAATCATAGACCGGCACTCCTCTTTTTGCATTTCCCGAAGCAGCGCTTTCTTTCATTTTGCGAAAAGACAGCGCTTTTTCCTCCAGAGGGCAGGCGTTTACACAGGCTCCGCAGCGAATACATTTATTTTTTAAAATCACCGGTTTTTTTGCCGCAGCTGCCAATCTTCCAATCAGCGCCCATTTACCCAAATATTTTTTCTCTCTGGATACATCAAAATTCGGGTTGCGATATTTTTCCAGATTTTCAACTCCGACGATCTCTATATCTTCTTTTTTCCAATGACCAAGCCCGTAGATCGGACCGTAATATACGGTTGGAATGTCCGCCGGATCAAGATCTATCAATCTGCAAAAGGTTGCGTCCAGCGCAACGGGATCCGCTGACAAAAGTATCACGTTCATCTTTACCGGATTTCCTGAGGCCGGACCGTTGCCTTCCATGGCAACCACTCCATCCATGATATGAAGCCTGGCTTTCAGCAGCAGGTTCAGATCGATCAGCATTTGCGCAAAGCTTTCGGCATCGGGGTATTTTACATGGGTAGCGCCTTTATTCATTCCATAAACGCAGCCGAACATATTCTTTACGCCGCCGGTGATGCGTTCCAACTGGTGTGTTTTCATCTTGCATATGCTGATAATCCCGTCTGAATCCAGAATTCCCCGGCAGATTTCATACTTCCTTGAAGTTTTTCCCCGCACAAAATCAACAGTCCTGCTTTGGGTAAAATCTGCAAGCGGGATTTGCATACGATCTGCAATCTCCTTGATTCCGCATATTTTAGCGGTCTTTTCCACACTGCCCGGATAACCGGGTGAATCGCCGTAGGATAAAAGAGAAAAGCCATTCTCCAATAGGTTTCGGGCAACGGCTCCGAATACTGCAGGATGGGTTGTAACAGCCTTTTGTACATCGGCACGGTTCAATAGGTTCGGTTTCAGAAGGATTTTTTCCTCTGGTTTCACAAAGCTTTCCCAGCCGCCAAGCAGCGAAATACCTTTTTTAACGGCCTCGTAAACCCGATGCTCTTCATATACCTCGCAAGGAATCACGGCTACTTTGCTTTTCATTTATTTACCCCTTCTCTCCCGCATTTATTCTTTATCGATATTAACATTATACTGTTTTGCAGTCAAATATTTCATTCCGATGAGATTTTGTCCCAGACAAATGCCGCCGTCATTAGGAGCCACTGATATGTTGTAATACGTTCTGAAATCATTTGCGCGAAGCAGGGCAAGAGTACGCTCCATAAGGATTTTATTCTGAAAGACACCACCGGTCAAGGCAACTATGCCCAAGCCGGATTGTCGGCGGATTTTCTCACAAACGTTCAGTATTAAATCAGCAACAGCAAAATGGAAACCCAGAGCAAGCCTGCGATTATCGACACCTGAAAGCAATGCCTCTCCTGTTTTGGTGAATATTTGCCTCGCTGAGATCAACATTTCATAACCGTTATCCGCCTCGCCTGATATGATTTCAAAATTCATATCCAAAGGCTCCAAACCCTCTCTTACTGCTTCAGCCGCTGCATTTTCAAGCATAACAGCACATTCTCCCTCATATCGGTTCGTGTCATGAATATCTGTAAAAGCAGCCATTGCATCGAATAACCGTCCCATGCTTGAGCTTTTGATCGCATTGATATTATTGTCCATTCCCGCCTTTACAATGGGCCATCTGGGGTCATTCGGTTCATTCAATTCGTATGAATTACCCCGTATCTCATCCTGATTTCGATAATGATGAAGATAGCTGAAAGCTGATTTCCAGCCCTCCTTCATAGAGGAATCTCCCCCAATCATTTTGATATATTCCAAATGCGCGGTACGTTCAAATCCAGAGTCCTTGCAGATCAAGAATTCTCCGCCCCATATCGCGCCGTCTGTGCCGTATCCGGTCCCGTCAAAGCTCACACCTATCACAGTCTCCTGAAGATCGTGTTCCGCCATAACAGAAGCCACATGAGCATGATGATGCTGTACCTTTAATATTTCAATTCCACGCTCCTTTGAATATTGTTCTGCAAATTTTGTTGTATAATACAGCGGATGACAATCGCGGACAACCAGCTTAGGCTGAATGCGGAACAGGTTTTCCATTTGACCCACGTTTTCTTCGTAAACCTGACAGGCCTCCCGGCTATCCAAATCGCCAAAATACTGACTTATATAGGCAAAGGGACCCTTGCTTAGGGAAAAGGAAGATTTCAGCTGTCCTCCTGCAGCAAATATCATATCATTTTTGCTCAGTTTATTGTTTACATATAATGGCACCGGCGCATATCCCTTCGACCGTCGAATCATCTGTGGATGCCCGTCTATTACTCTGGTAACAGAATCATCCAGTTGACGATATATTTTTCTTGTATTATAGAATACCCCCGTCAACAGATTTTCTTCATCATGCCTGCAATCCATTGCCTCCAAAACCTCGAACATTTCCTTATCATCTTTGATAATAGGCATATCGGAAAGGTTGGCGCTGGTCATTATCAACGGACCGCACATATCAATAAGCATATGCTGAATACCCATGCTTGGAAGAAAAGCGCCGATATACCTGCTGGTTTTATATACTTCCTGACAGATTTCTTTTTTCGCCCCGCCTGCCTTAGCTCCCTGCTTACCCGCATCCTTATCCCTGGTATCTTTCTGTCTTTCAGCAAACTGTTTCTGTTCCAGCAATACTATCGGTTTAGCATTGGAAATAAGCAACGCTTCTTCCTCATCGCTCACATGGCAGTATTCTTTGATTTGCTCCATGTTTTGGAACATAACTGCAAAAGGTTTTTCTTCTCTTATCTTTAATCTTCGCAAATCCTTTACTGCATTCTCATCGAAAGGACTGCAGACAAAATTATATCCGCCGACACCCTTTAATGCTATGATCTCACCATTAAGGATAAGGGATGCGGCTACAGAGACCGGGTGAACAGCCTTGTCCATTATTTTTTGACTTGCCTTAAGACCAATGCGACCTGCAAAAGCAGTGTCACGATTCCCTTTGTTTTCTGACAGCCGGTATTCCAGCATAGGTCCGCAGTCATGGCAGGATATCGTCTGTGCATGATAGCGCCGGTTGTGGCGATCTATATATTCTCCATGGCAAAAATCACACATGGGAAACTCGTCCATAGAAGTATTTTCTCTGTCGTAAGGGATCCTGTCTGTGATGGTGTATCTGGGACCACAAACCATGCAACTGATAAAGGGATGCATGTATCTTGGGTTTTTTTCGTCACGAAGCTCCGCAAGGCAGTCAGAACAAATCGATAAGTCTGCAGGAATCATTGCCGCTTCATCATCCCCTTCATCGCTGTTTAAAATAGTGAAGCCGCTGAAATCGCGGTATTCCACTTCTTCACTTCTTATGTGCACGATTTCTGCCGGAAGTGGTTTTTCTCTCCTTAATGCTTCAAGAAATATCTGTATTCTGTTATGGGTATCTGTCAGCAAAGTCTCCACCAGACCGCCTATGTTAAGAACCTCACCCTTCATTTCATAGCGGTCTGCTAATTTAGCAACAAAGGGTCGGAAACCGACCCCTTGAACGATTCCCCATACTTTAATTTTTACAGTTTTCATTTCACTCATGATGATGATAACAGTTGACTCCTTTTTCATCTGAAGCTTTCTTCTCTATCCATTCAGCCACCAGAGGGAATCCCTCACCGGTTACTCCCGATACCTTAAAAACAGGCACATCTTTATTTAATGCTCTTATACCCTTCATAAAGAATTCTTCATCAAAGTTTAGATATGGGATAAGATCTGTTTTATTCAATATGATAATATCGGCCTTTTCAAATGCCAGCGGATATTTATATGGCTTATCGCTGCCCTCTGTTACCGTGGAAATCAACATCTTGCAGTGTTCTCCGATGCTGAATTCTGCAGGGCATACAAGATTTCCGATGTTTTCAATAAACAGGACCCCTTTTTCATTAAAATTGATATTTTGTACAACATTATGAACCATCGGCGCATCCAAATGACAGGCTCCGAATGTATTGATCTGAAACGTATCGATACCAAGCCCGCGTAAATCCCGGGTGTCGATATCGGATTCGATATCGCCTTCTATAACATAAGGCTTCAGGTATTTTAAGCTCTTTATTATATTTTTTAACGTTGTGGTCTTTCCAGCTCCCGGTGCTCCCATGACGTTGATTACATAAATGTTTTTATCTGTTAAATCTTCGTTCGTATGGGCGGCGATATGGTCATTCTCATCATGAATGTTCGCCATCAGATTAACCTTAAGAACATCGTGCATAATTCTTCTCCTCTTGTTTAGGTCCCGAGCCATAGGTATTCCTGCAGGAAACCGTCCGAACCCGAAAATTTACATACTATTAAAATCCTAAAGTTTGAAGGGTGAGCGGTTTCTGAAGGAATACCTATGATAGGGACCTTTATTGTATGATTTCAATTAACTCAATATAAAACTCCTTGCCGATCTCCGTCGGCTCCCCGTCAGCCCCGCATTTCGGGCAGTTAAAGGAAAGAAATTCACGTTCAAATAACTCTCCGCAGCCGGTGCATTTCATCTTAGGCTTCACACGCTGGATTTTGATAGCAGCGCCTTCACATAATGTCCCTTCAGAAATCACATCAAAGTACATTTGAATGGAATCACCGACAAAGCCAGAGTAATCCCCGACCACCAGTTTTATAGATTTGACTTGAGAAGCACCCAACTCAGTTGCGTGCTTCTCGGCTATTTTGATTATTTGCTGTGTAATTGGAAACTCATGCATTATTAAGCTTTTTCACCATTCTCTTTCGGTACTTCTGTTTTAGGCTTTTCCTTTGGTTTTGGCGGGGGGCCCACAAAGGTATCTGCTATTTTTTCAGTACTTGGCGTTGTGTACGTATTCTCGTTTGTCAAACATTTCGTTGGACATACATCGACACAGCAGCTGCATTGTATGCATTTCATTCTTTCGATCGTCCAAGTTCTCTCTGCCTTGTCAACAGTCAATGCGTTGGTAGGGCATTTCTTCTGGCAAATTCCGCAGAATATGCAAACATCAACATCAATATCAATGTGACCTCGTGTTCTTTCCTGCCACTCTCTTGGAATAACCGGATACATGAGAGTTGCCGGTTTCTTGAACAGGCTTCTCATTGTCATTTTACCTAATTTTAATGTTCCCATAAACCCTCACCTACCTTTCCGCACAGCTAATGCAAGGATCTATTGTAAGGAATAGCATAGGAACATCGGCCAAGTCACATCCCTGCAAGATTTTGACCATCGCGGGGATATTCATATTGGTAGGTGTTCTGACTCTCATTCTTTCAAGAAACTTGGAATCAGCTCCCTTTGCATAATAGAAGCACTCACCTCTAGGCTGCTCTAGTCTTGTAATAAATTCTCCCTTCGGCGCATTACCTTTGACGGGTACTGCGATATCGCCTTCAGGGATTGTTTTAACTGCTTCTTCGATCATATCGATAGACTGATATATTTCACGGATCCTGACAGCGCATCTTGCATAGCAATCGCCTGCAGTTTCTATGCATGGCGCAAATCCCAGCTTGTCATATATTCCATTTCCTGTAAGCCTGATATCCAGATCGACTCCGGAAGCCCTTGCCATCGGTCCTACCGCACAAAGCTCAATCGCATCCTCTTTAGAGAGTACTCCAATTCCTACCAGTCTGCTTTTTACTGAATAATCGTCCATGAATGTATTGGTCAACTCTTTAAGCTCTATTTCCATCTTCCTAAGAACACCAACCATTTCATCCAGCGTTTCTTTATCGACATCTTTCCTTACTCCTCCAACTTTGCAAACAGAGAAAATAACTCTGCCGCCCGTGGTCTTTTCGAATAAGTCAAGTACTCTTTCCCGTAGCCTCCAGCAATGCATAAACAAGCTTTCAAAGCCAAATCCATCGGCTAAAAGCCCGAGCCACAAAATATGACTGTGGATTCTGGAAAGCTCATGCCAAATTGTTCTGAGATATTCAGCCCTTTCGGGCACTTCAATATTCATAAGGCCTTCAACGGCATGGCAGTAACCCCATCCATGTCCGAAGCTGCATATGCCGCAAATTCTTTCAATAACGTATACTAATTCCGTATACTCCTTTTTTTCCACTAGCTTTTCCAGTCCTCTGTGTATAAAGCCGATAGATGGAATTGCTTCCACAACCTTTTCATCTTCTATCACAAGATCAAGATGTACCGGCTCGGGGAGAACAGGATGCTGCGGTCCGAAAGGAACAATAGTTCTTTTGCCCATTTTTTACTCTACCTTCCTCTCTAGTTCTTTGGGTTCCACGGTGTAGGCTGTGAAACTTTGAAGAACTTGCCGCCATAATTTAGAATCATATGCTTAAACTTTACGCCAAACAAGTCCTGCATTTCATTTTCATATATGAAAGCTGACCAGTATATGCCGGTAATACTCATAATCTCTTCTTCTTCAGGAATAACAAGCCTTAAGTTCAGCAGTACGTGATCCTTATCAAAAGAATAAGTGAGTTCAAATCCTTCCTCAACCTTTGTACAATGGACCTGCCCCAAGCGGTAGCCATCTGCTTTTAAATCATTAACCTTTTCGATTAATTGGACAGGCTCAATAACAATAAAGTTTTGAATTCTCCACTTTTCAGTCATTTTAAGCCCCCTCCTTCGCTTCTGCTTTTGCCGCAGCTGCAGGTTTTTTATCCATTGCCGCACGTTTTTCCGCCAATACGCCGAGCCCCTTTACAACGCCGTCGATAATTGCTTCCGGTCTTGCAGCACATCCCGGAACATATACATCTACAGGAACGACCATGTCGATTCCGCCTAAGACATTGTAGCATTCCTTGAATATTCCTCCTGATGAGGCACAAATGCCTACGGCTACAACGACCTTCGGTTCCGGCATCTGATCATATATTTGCTTTACGACTTTGATACTTTGCTCGTTTACAGAACCTGTTACCAGAAAAATATCCGCATGCTTTGGATTTCCCGTGTTTATGATGCCGAATCTTTCGACGTCATACATTGGTGTAAGGCATGCCAATACTTCTATGTCGCATCCATTACAGCTTGAACCATCATAATGGATGATCCACGGTGATTTTGTAACATATGACATTAATTACACCTCCTTAAATAAAATACAGAACCAGCATGTTTACAAATCCAACTGTAAGCGCAACAACCCAGGATGAATTGATTGCAAACTGCCACTTCATTCTTGCATAATTGTTATCGATCAGAATTTCCAGGAAATATACCGCAAGACACACGATAACCGCTGCTATCGGGCTCCATACAGCTGAATGCGCGATAAACAGATAAACTATACCCAGCAGGAAGATATTCTCATACCAGTGTGCTAATTCGATTACTGCCAAAGTCCTTCCGGAAAATTCTGTTGTCAATCCTTTTACCAGCTCCTGATGCGCATGGTGTGACATACTTAAATCAAAAGGTGATTTTCTTAGCTTAATCGTCAGTATGAACACGAATCCTATAAATATACCCGGCAGGTATATTATTCCCATAACATCAGATGTTACAGTATCTGAAACTTTGAAGCTAAAATTTACCATATAGAATCCTATTGCTGTGAGCAAAATCATCGGTTCGTATGCCATCATCTGCAAAAGTTCTCTTTCCGCACCAACCTGTGCATAAGGAGAATTGGATGAAAACGCGGCAACAACAAGGAAAATGCTGGCCAATGTCAGTGTGAAAATAAAAAGCAGCAAATCCCCTCCTGCAAAGAAGATGCATCCGGTGATGATTATAAATATCAAAAAACAATTGACATAGAAATCCTGAACCTTATTTACTGTGATAGGCTCTTTTTCCAAGAGCTTGAAAAAATCATAAAACGGCTGAAGAATTGGAGGACCGCATCTTCCCTGCATTCTCGCAGAAATCTTTCTGTCTATTCCTGCCAGTAATCCGCCGGCAATAGGCGCAAGTATCAGATATGCTACGATGCCGATGATGCTTGTTGTTAAATTCATTTAAAGCACCCCCCCTAGTAATAATGCAAAGGTACCAACTAATACCACCACAGTAGCAATATTCCCGATTATATTCATTTTCTTCTCGCCAAAATAATCTTCCATATACCAGTTCTTCAATGTTATAGGCACTTCTTTCTGCATAGAGCCTCTGTACGTCAGATTATCTCCGAGGTTAACACCTGCCATATAAATAGGAACGATTCTCTTCTTTGACTTTCCGAAGAACAACAATGGCAACAGCACGATCAAGGCCAGCATTGCTGACATGATATACATATTGCTCGAGGATAAGGCTAAAGCAGCCACAGAAGAATAAATTGCCTGCAAATACGGAACGACAACGAAGGTTGATGCTAATGGGAATGTCAAACATATCAAAACCGTAAGAATTGTAAGCGAACCAAGTACAAACCATTCTTCTCTATGTACATTGCTTTGAATGTTTTCTCTGTTCGCCACGATTGCAACCATTTTACCCATCCACTTGGTCCAGTAGAACAATGTGGCGGCACTTCCAAATAAAATTATCATAACAAGCAGGAAGTTGCCCGAATCTACAAAGGCTTTCATCGCAGCCCATTTTGAAATCAGCATTCCGAAAGGAGCAAGAAACATTCCCGCGATTCCTATTATCATAAATGTGGCTAATCTTGGCATTTTGCCAAACAAGCCGTCCATATCTTCGATATCTCTGCTGCCTATATTGTGCTCCGCCGTACCGACACACAGGAATAACAGTGATTTGGTGATAGCGTGGAATATGATCAGCATGATAGCCGCCCAGACTGCCGCATAGCTTCCGATTCCTGCGCAAGCTACGATCAAACCAAGGTTTGCCACAGTTGAATAAGCCAGTACCCTTTTAGCATTACTCTGAGAAATTGCTGCAAAGGACGCCATCAGGAATGTGATTCCTCCTACCATCATTACCATGATACCGGCAATGTTCCAACCAAGTACCGGCGCCAACTTCAAAATTATGAACACACCGGCTTTTACCATGGTGGATGAGTGAAGCAATGCTGAAGTAGGCGTCGGTGCGATCATCGCTCCAAGCAACCAACTGCTGAAAGGCATTTGAGCGGCCTTTGTGATACCTGCAAATGCAAGCAGTGAAACGGGCACGACAATGCTGGCAAGCCCCATCGTGCCTATAGTAAGCATCTGGTTCAATTCCAGCGTTTTGTAGAAGTTGCCCAATACAATGATTGCCAGAACAAATCCTATACCGCCTAACAGGTTCATGACCAGGGCTTTGAAAGAATTGTTGATTGCCTCCTGTGTTTTTGTATATCCAATAAGGAAGAAAGAGCACAGAGTGGTTATCTCCCAGAAGAAATACAACCATACCAGATTGTTGGAGAAAACTATTCCGAACATTGCTGAAAGGAATAAGAACATCAGGAAAAAGAACAAGGGTCTTCGGTCAGATGAATCTTCATGATGTTTTTGAAAATCCTTCATATACGCGATAGAATACCAGCAGATCAAGGTCCCGATTACACCTATAATCAATGCCATTATGATTGAAAGCCTGTCTACATACATATTGTTCACAACGGTTATACCGCGTCCGGCGCCTAATTCAAACCACACCATCAGCGGTGTCTGTATAGCCACAAGAACTGAAGCCAGATACTTCTTATACTTGATGCCCAAATAAAAGATCAGGACAGCGAGGCAAATTTCGATAAATAACATAAACGTGCTCACTGTTTCATGCCCGAACTCGAAAAACTCTCCCCCAGAGCCGAAGTATTGCACTGCGAGATAAATGGAAGCTGCCGCAATCACGATCGATGACACCTTCACTATTATATCTCTTGCCGCATCAGTCTTGAGAACTAAAAGAGCCAGGGCTACGATGAACGGAAATATAATTAGAAATAATATAGTGCTCAATTCAATCCTCCTTTTTCTAGAATCCATCTTAGAAAAAACAGCAAAACCTTGCATTAAACGTTAGACAATACAATACTAACTATCATTTTTCGTAAAGCAATTTTTTGCCTATTTTATCAATTCTAGATTTTTTATTTATAATGATTTCCATTATACTCTTAGCTAAATTAAATAACAAGTCTTTTTATTTTTTGGGTTCAACCTTCACTGTAGGATTACAATACATGTGTTACATCTAATTTAAAAAATAAATACAGAAAACCACCAAATGTGTTATGTTTAAAGTTACCACACAAAAAACATTCACTTTTAAGGAGGTTTTCCGTATGGCAAGT
>JAQWBM010000030.1 GCA_028706405.1 Eubacteriales bacterium | reverse complement strand
CGATAATTTTTCCAATGACTTGGAAGTGTTGGAAGTGTTCGCTGTGAGCTGTCTGTAGGTATTCAGCGCAGCGATATTATGGTTTATTCTCATTTTCGTTTCCTCCTTGAAACTTGATTTTGCCGAGATCCTTCCCGGCTAGTACATATTGATTTGATCTTCTCCCGTACGCTGAGAAAATCATGATTTCAAAGCGTAACCGCTTCGATATATATATCGGTCCGAGACCGGATATATTTAGTTATTTATTTATGTTTTTTTATTTTTTATTAAGGCGGCAATCCCGCGGTAATCAGTCTGATCCGACTTCTCGCTGGAAGCTATATTTGCTTCGATGGTTTCAAGCAGCTCTTCGCGCGCCACCCGGATATCCTTTGGTGCATCGATCCCTACGGTGACCTTGTCGCCGCTTATTGAAATCACCGTAACTTTGATCTGATCACCGATAATAAGGGATTCGCCTGCTTTTCTGCTGATCACTAACATCAGGAACCTGCCTTTCCATCCTTTTGAAAAGGCAAGTATCTTACAGAATAATCCTTATTTTGTAAGATAACCTGTCTGCCCTTTTTGGTCTTCGGATTTAAAACAACGGGACTCTTGATATTGATGGACAGATTCTCGATGGAGGAAGGGACGGTGGCGATGACCAGAAAAATCAAATCATCGGCCGTATCCGCCTGACAAGCCTCCATGTCGTCATCAGAAAGGAGGGGCTGATAATCCGGATAAAGCTCCCAGGGTTCAAAGACTAAAAAGCATGGATCCAAATGCCGGAAAGACTGGAGGTATAAAAAGGAGATATCTTCAAAGGATTTTTCAAAGATTGCAAACCTTTTTTCGTTTTCAAACCCGTACAAGCCTTCGCCGAATTCGTATATCGCGTCTTCTTCAACCTTGATGAGACCAAAATCCCTTGTGTTGATTTCCATTGTTTTGAGCCTCCTTATGCTTTGACATCAAGATTAGGCTTGCCGTCAAAAACTTGATCATGTTCGTCGGGCGGGATGTAATTGGGGTCTGCGCTTTTTGGTATATAAAGAGGACCTCCCACATATTTGACGATGACCTTAGGCCATTCCACGACCTTAAGCTCCAGATCCGGCGGAAGAAAGTTGGTGTCCAGGTTGTCAACGGTAGGCATGCCCCCCGGCAGCTGGCTTATGTCAAAGTTGATATGCATACTCTCTATTTCATAGACGGAATTTTCATAGGCGGAATTACCGGATGTCCGGGGGATGTAATCAATAATGTTATCTATCCCTCTGTTCACCTGTTCATAATAAAACGAATCCGGATTGGCGTTTTCCATATACACATTCATTCTTAGGCTGCCGTTGCCGGAATACTGCGCTGTGGCTTTGTAGGTAAGATTATACCACTCTGAGGCAGGGTTTCGTTCAAAGGAATCCATTAAAATATCGATAGGCTTGCTTTGTATGGTCATCCTGCCGTCCTGCCGGGATATCTGAAGCCTGGCGGACTGCGATGAAGTATGGGTCGTCTTCTTTTCGACGTATTCGATTGATATTGGCACGGTTTCTATCGTGATAAGCGGTTTCACTCCGATCATCTCCTTCGTATCTGATATCTATTTTTCATACTGGCACCGTTTACTTATGACATAAAGTCGAAAATTGACGGCTGTATAATTTTCGTTCCCATTTGCAGCGCCGCGTTGTATGCCAGTTCCTGTGATTTGAATTTGATGATTGTGCTTGCGGCGTCGGCTCCCTCAACACTTAGCTGACGTTCCTGCAGATCCAGTGTCTGTGTTTCATACCGATCGGTCATGAAGTCCAGATAGGACGTTTTAGAGCCGACATTTGTAAGATTATAGACAACTTCCATAGAAGCAGAGTGAAGCTTCCCATAGAGCGCATCAACGGTTTCGTATACATCATCTCCCGATTCAAATTGAGTCGCGATTTCGCCCAGCAGGTCATATAGATTGTTTGAGACGGTCTTTCCGTTCACTGTGCTGGTCCCGCTTCCCACAATATTAATTCCGGAGATGGAGTATTGAAAGACTGAGCCTGTATCAACGATAGTTTTTGAGGGATCAAGAGGATCCGCGATAATGTTTGCTCCCAAACCGATATCCACATACATGGAATCCTTTTTAAGCTGCCCGATCAAGGCCTTATTTTCCGCATCTGTGCCGGCCGGCAGCGGCCGCTCCAAGGTATAGCCGTTGTATGTCAGCTTTCCGTTCGCATCCAGGGTGAAGGGAGGCGTATCCGTATTGGTCCCGCCGAAATAGTAGCCCCCGGAAGCGTTTGAGTTTAATGTATGAAGCAATTGATCCTGAATGCTTCGGATCTCCGTGGCAATAATGCTTCTCTCATCCGCGCTGGCCGTTCCGGTCTTTCCGGTCATTACCTTGACCTTAGCGTTTTGAACCAGCTCGTTTATATGGTTTAAAGCCGACTCCGTATTGGTGAGACTTGATTGGGCATGAGCAATATTTGCCTGATAGCCTTTTGTTTTACTTAAATCTCTTCTGATTTGATAGGCCTTGACCGCTGCGGAAGTGTTTTCTGACGATTTCGAGAAAGCCCTTCCGGAGGCGACTTGGGTGTTCAGCTTGTTCAGATCTGTTGAAAGAGTGTTTATAGAACGAATATATTTCGTTGTTATCATTTTATTGGTGATACGCATCTGCCTGATCCTTTCTAATATTAACGGCCCACAAGGCCCATATTATTGATAATTCTATCCAATGCTTCGTCCAATGCGGTAAAATACCTTGCCGCCGCGTTGTATGACTTCTGAAAAGCCATCAGGTTGATCCCTTCTTCATCAAGGGATACTCCGGACATGGATTCACGGGACGCGAACAGATTATTAAGTACAAATGATGCCGTATCGGAAAAATTTTCGTTCAGCTCGACATCCAGAGAAAGCTCTCCGATCAAACCTGTCATATATTCGTTGGCTGTTCCCGAGAACATGACCTGAGATGTGTTGTCGGCAGAGTTTTTGTAGAAGTTCATATCTTTGGTCAGCGCATTGATCATTCTTGTTATATTATCTCCTTCGCTGGAAGCGGGGACAGATGTGGTCGTCGTAATATAAGAGGGAGATTCCATCCACGCATCAGATATGGAAATATTCGCCGCGGTAATGATGCCGGACCCGTCGGAAGCTTTAAAGAGCGGTTTCGCAGGACCGTCAGCGGCATTGAGATCGTTTAATACCTGGGCAAAATTGGACGCAAAGGTATTCATGGCGTTTTCGTAATAAAGAGTGCCCCGGAATGTATTTTCTTTCGGTATGGACAAGGGATCCGCATAAGTGCCTTTACCATTGATCAAATCAAGATAACCCTTGATGGAGCCGCCGGAAAAAGAACTCGTGATATCGCCGCTATAGCCGCCAAAGCTGCTGTTTATTTCAATTTTCATGGTATTTGTGCTCTTGTCCAGGGACGCGGTCAGAGTATTGTAAAGACCGTTTTTGACAATCCCTACATTTGTGTTGGTCATCGGGTCATAGATGGATATGTTCAGGTTCTCTATGGTTAAATCTTCCGATACTTTTTCCGGGGTTACAGAGACTTTTATATTGGCAATACCGGAAAGCTCATCGATAAGAGTATTTCGTTTGTCGTAAAGCTCATTTGGCGTATTGCCGTGGGTAAGCTCTTCCCT
The DNA here is from genome assembly GCA_028706405.1 of Eubacteriales bacterium. Lineage (GTDB taxonomy): Bacteria > Bacillota > Clostridia > Peptostreptococcales > Anaerovoracaceae > Anoxybacterium. The sequence goes on along the minus strand of JAQWBM010000030.1, from coordinate 23,479 downwards.
GATCTGGGTATTCAAATTGGCGATGTTCTTTACGATTGCATTAAAGTCGGTATCAACAACAACCTTTCTCAAATCATAAATTTGCTGTTCTCTGACTTCCTGAGTCTGCTTTGCATATACGTTGATGATCTCCGTCACCTTCTGGGCTGCGGTCCTTGCCACAAGAGCGATATCCTGGCTGGTTGGGGTCTGAGACAAGACTTGCAGCTGATAGACAAAATTTGAAATTTCACCTTGAAGACTTTCCGTTTCTGCTTCATCAAATACGTTTTCCAAATCTGATAACCCGGACAGCAGAGTATCAAACATAGAAGTCTCGGCATTTTGCGTACGATAACGGGCATCGAGAAAAGGGTCCCTTATTTGATTGATGTTGCTGACATCCACTCCAAGACCGACCGATGTGCCGGGCGTGGTATATTTTTGAGTATAACCGCTGTTGGAAATGGAGGTTAAATCTACTCTTTGTCTCGTATAACCCTCCGTGTTGACATTGGCGATGTTGTTGCCGGCCACATCGATATTTGCCTGGTTTGCGGCAAGAGCTCTGCTGGCTGTTTGAAATGCTAAAAAAGTTGGTCTCATAATTTTATCCCCTTAATATTCTTTCTTTACGTCTGCCTTTTTCATATCCAGGCAGACACTATCATATTCTTCACAAGCCAGCGGGTTGACCCTGTTATAGTTTATAGTCATATTTTCGTTTCAAAAGATTTGGGAAACAGTGCTGCATTGATTTCCGACGCGTTTTGGTTATATGTGATATTGTCTTTCTGGTCTGCCGGTTTTGACAGAGCCTTGCCGATTGTATAAAGCTTGTTTTGCAGGAGCATTCTGCATTTATCCCTGTAGTAATTTACTTCAGCCATGACCGGTTCAAATTCCCCTAAAAGATTGAAGAACCGGAGCCCGTCTTTTGCCGGAAGCTGCCGTGCCATTTCGGTAAGGTTTTCAGCCTTGATGCCAAGCGCTGACAAAAAAAATCCCGTTTGCTCATCAAAGCTTTTGGTTTTGAGAAAGAGGGCTTGCTGACACTTTAAGCTTTCATTGAGAGAATCGATATCATCTCTTACGATAGAATCCAGCTCTTCCTTCAGAATCGGCACCGCGCTCCTATATAGCTGTATGATATCGGAAAGGTATTCCAAAAATTGCTCGAGAGTTTTTTTATATTGAGTTTTATCAGTCATGCTGTTCTTCCTCCCGGTACTTTAAACCAAGTAAAATTACTTTTTTAGGATCGCATCCGCCAGTAAATTTGCCGGAACATCATAATTGCCGTTGTCTATTGATGCTTTTAGCTCCTCGACGCGGGCGGAGGACGTATTGACGGTGACATCGTACAGTATCGCAGATTTGGCAACCAATAACCTTTTGTCTTCAAAAGATCCGGTGTGGCTGCTGGATATTTCCGCGCTGTCCACTTTATTCTTCAATATATATTTTTTGTTTTCTTCTGTGCTGATGTTTCTTGCAGGATCATTGTTCGGGTCTTGGACCTGCTGCGGCTGTATTGCTTTACTCTTGTTTAAAAAAGAAATTTCCATCGGTTTCACCTCCCCCTAAACGCTCGTTTTCCTTTATTTTAAATCATTCTTTTCAAATCCACATTACGTTTATCGGCGGGTAAAAACAAAACTTTAGCAATTTATTTAAAAATAATTTGACAAAAAAAATAAATTTCGACAATGAAAAAGGAGATTCGTTACACCATAAATCGAAATGTAAAATTACTTACACTAAATATCAAATATCTGCGTATAGGCTTAATTGAAAATTAACAAACAGTCAATTATAAATCAAGAAAAATGAAGGATTTTTTGCGGTAAAAAAAATTAATTGTCCAATTTTGTAAAATATAGTAGAATGATTACCATAGACACGAAATTCACGCTAAAACTATTCTAAAAGTTTATTATAAGCAGGACATAAGCGCATATTAGATAAAGAATCAAAAACATACACAAAACAACTGTCATGATTAAGGAAGCACAATAGTTTTAGAACAGTGAAACATAAAACACGAATAAGTAAAGAAGGAGGTTGATATGACAAATGATTGGTGATTCAATAACGTCTGCTGTATTGCAGAAGGCTTTAGACGGGACATGGCAAAGACAAAGGGCGATTGCCGGAAATATCGCTAATCATGAGACTCCCGGGTATAAGGCGCTGAAGGTTGACTTTGAAGGTTCCCTGCATCGTGAAATCCAGAAGCTGCAAAATCTTTCTCCTGTCAGCTCTTCCGCGGACTTGGAAGCAATCAAACATTCAGAAATCAATGTTTTTGCTGACAGCTCCACCTCGGAACGCACAGATGGAAATAATGTGAATCTGGATCTGGAGAACATCGAAATGGCAAAAGTGCAGATTCAGTATCAGTACCTTACCAGAAGCATGACTGATATGTATTCCAGATTGCGGTATGCGATCAGCGAAGGTAAAAAATAACAAAGGAAGGTGTAGTAGCAGATGGATTTTTTAAGCTCACTGAATATCTCAGGCTCCGGTTTGACGGCCCAAAAGCTGCGAATGGATATCATATCTCAGAACATTGCCAACGCGGGAGTGACCAGAACGGAAAACGGTACGCCCTACCGCCGGAAAATGGTTGTTTTCAGCAGCATCAACGGCAGCAGCTTTCGAGATATGCTGGACAGGACGACTGCGGTAAAGACAGGCGGCGTGCAGGTAAAAAGTATCGTAGATGATCAATCGGTGCTGGTTCCGGTTTACAATCCAAACCATCCTGATGCGGATGAAGAGGGATATGTCATGCTTCCGAATGTAAACACAGCGCAGGAGATGATCGATATGATGAGCGCAAGCAGGGCATATGAAGCGAATATCACAACTTTTAACGCGACCAAGGCAATGATTCTGAAAGCATTGGAGATCGGCAGATAAAACCTTGGCGCTGTGTTAGCAATATTAACTATTTAAGTTCAGTTTAAGTCAGATAAATTAATAATAAACGTGTAGATGTATTGTAAGTCATAATGTGTAGAAATTGTAATAAGTGAGGTAGAAAAATGTTTATTATTCCTATTAATTCTAATATTAATACGAGCGGTATTAATTCTTTAAGCTCCAATTCTGAGAAATCAACCGCCGCGTCCGGAGATGGACTCGGTTTTCAGGAGATTTTTCAGGATGTCATTGAAAATGTAGAAAAAACGGAAGCCGCCACAAAGATGGATGCTTATAATCTGTCTGTTGGAAATATGGATGACATGCATACCATGATCATTAACGCGGCAAAGGCGGACGTGGCTCTGCAGACAATGGTTCAACTTAGAAATAAGTTTCTTGATGCGTATTCCGAAATTATGAGGACAAACCTGTAGATGGTGAGCCTGTAATTGAGGGATTTTTCTTTTCCTATCACCAGAATTAGTTGAATGGATGAAATAATATGAAAGAGCAGATAAAAAAGGTCCTGGCGCCGTTGGCACAATTTTGGAGCAATGCATCTGCCACGGTAAAAAGGATAGTAGTTAGCTTGGCGATAATTACTGTTGTTGTAGCTTTTGCCTTGAGCTTTTTACTGAATTCAAAAGAATATGTCGTCATTTTTGAACAGCTTTCAAAGGCTGAGACAACAGAAATCCTTGCAGAGCTTCAGAGCATGGATATTGAAGTCAAAGCAGATGCCAATGGCTCGATTATGGTTCCCGAAAAAGATGAATCAGCAGTAAGAATGGCTCTTGCAACGGCCGGCTATCCCAAAAGCGGTTTAAGCTATTATTTGATCGAAGAAAACAGCGGAATGCTTACGACAGACTATGAGCGGAAGCAATATATGAATATGCAGCTGCAGGAAAGAATCGCGGCAAGTATCAAAACCCTTGAGGGTGTTAAGGATGCCGTAGTTACCATAACCATCCCGGAAGCTAAGGTATTCTATCTTCAGGAAACAGAGAAACCGACCGCTTCTGTGATCATTCATATGAAAGCGGGCAATACCCTTACGGAAAGCCAGATTCTGGGGATCCAAAATCTGGTTGCCAAGTCGGTAACGGGACTTTCCAAGGACAATATCGCTCTCTCCGATGGTCTTGGAAATGATTTGATCGGAAACAGCACAAGCAATCATCCTGATTATACAAAGATCAATATTACAAGAGAAATTGAAAACGACATCCGGAAAAAAATTACTGCTGTGTTGCTTGGTCCATATCAACAAGGCGAATTTACTATATCTGTATCTGCAACTGTTGATACAGATGCGCTTATAACGGAACAAACTACATATACTCCTTCCGAGGAGGGGAATAACACCGGGGTAGTCAGTGAAGAGGCAAGAAGCGATGAATCCTCCTCCTCCACTCAGGGAGACGGAGGAGTGGCAGGAACTTCCTCGAATTCGGAGATACCGACTTATCCTACAGGCGGAACGACCGGAGAAAGCTCCTCCTCAAGCAGCAACGAAAACATTAAGTATCATGTGAGCCAAACGAAATCACAAACCGAGAAATCCGGAGCAAGGATCGAGAACATCTCGGTGGGGATTGCTATTGATAAAAGGTCATTTGAACCGGGAGAGCGAGAAAGCGTCACACAGCTTGTAGCTTATGCAGCAGGAGTTGATCCTGAAAGCATAACGGTACAGAATTTTCAATTCAAAAAGGAAGAAGAACCTTTGCAGACAGATACTGAGCAAGGATCGAATAAAATGATTATTTACGGCGGAATCGCGGCGGGCGCGCTTCTCCTGGCAGCGGCAATCACATTTATTCTTATGAGAAAAAAGAAAAAGGAAGAAGAACTGGAAGCGGCTGCCGCGGCGGCAGAAGCAGATCCGGAAAATACCGAAGGGGCATTGGATTCCTTGTTTGGAGAAATTCCTGAAGTTAAACCAATCACTCCGATCAAGGATGTGAGAAGAGAAGAAGTAAAAGAATTTGCCAAGTCGAACCCGGAAATCGCCGCGCAGATGATCAAATCGTGGCTTCGCAGTGAAGATTAGGCGGGAATAGAAACAGAAAAGGAGGATAAAGCTGATGACGACTGCAATCACCGATTCATTGTCGCCAAGAAAGAAGGCAGCGCAAGTCATTATAAGCCTGGGAGCCGATATTGCTTCGACAATATATAAACATCTTCAGGAGGAAGAGATTGAAAAGCTGACCTATGAGATCAGCAGGCAGGAAAGTGTGCCTCCAGATTTTTCGGATCAGGCCATCGATGAGTTTTATGGTCTTTGCGTTGCACAGAAGGTTTATCTTGAGGGCGGTATTACCTATGCGAGAAATGTACTTGAAAAAGCTTTCGGAGTTCAGCAAGGTACGGCTTTGCTGGAGCGTGTGACCAAGACATTGAGAACCAAGGCGTTTGAATTTATTCGTAAAGCGGATTATAAAAATCTGATGAATATGATTGTAAATGAGCACCCCCAAACTATCGCGCTAGTTCTTTCATATGCCAGAGCGGATCAGGCTTCCTCCATTATATCAGAATTGCCGAAGAATATTCGGGTAGACGTAGTGGAGAGAATTGCCCGTATGGACAGAACATCTCCGGAAGTGATCCGGCAGGTAGAAGCTATTCTGGAGAGAAAATTTGAATCTGTCGTATCCGTTGACCTGCTGGAGGTTGGCGGGATAAATTACATCGCCGAAATCATAAACAATATTGACAGAGGAACTGAGAAATTTATCTTTGATGAATTGAGCAGGAAAGATCCAAAGCTTTCGGAAGAAATCAGAAAGAGAATGTTTGTCTTTGAAGACATCACTATTCTTGATCCTCTTGCAATTCAAAGATTCCTCAGAGAGGTGGACACAAAAGAAATGGCAGTTGCGCTCAAGGGCGCCAATAAAGACGTGGCGACCGTCATCTTTGAAAACATGTCCCAGCGTATGGGAGATACAGTACGGGAAGAAATAGATTTTCTGCATAATGTCAGGGTCAGAGATGTGGAGGATGCACAGCAGCAAATTGTTGCAATCATTCGACGGCTGGAAGATGAAGGTGAAATAGTCATATCTAAAGGTGGAAAGGATGATATCATTGTCTAGTATCGTAAAGTCAAAGCATCTTGTAAATTTACCGAAAAAGGATAATATCAACTATCTGAAGGAAGTAACGGGGTCCGTGCAAACGGAAACCAAAAGCAGGGACATGAGTGATTGGCTCGAAAAGAAAGAAGCCATTATCAAGCACGCGCTGAAAAAGGCTAAGCATATTGAAAACGAAGCAGAGATCAGAGCGGAAGCCATCATTAGAAACGCGATTAGTGACAGCCGGGAAATCATGAACGTATCAGAAAAAAAGGGATATGATGAGGGATACCTTCGCGGGCTGGTGGATGGTGCTTCGGCTTCTGAAATCGCCGCGGAAGAAAGCTTGATGGAGCTTGGACGGATGGTAGATTGTTTTAGATTGGAGCAGAAAGAGATAATTAAGCGTGAAGAAAAGCAGCTGCTCAATGTTGCTCTTGAACTTTCTAAAAAAATCATGAAGCATCATGTGAGGATGGATGAAGGCGCGATTCTGAAAATGCTGAAAGAAATTATTCAGGAAAATGAAGTGTCAATGAAGATTTACTTGTCCGAGTATCAGAAGTCTTTGGATATTCGGATCGATAAAGTTATGGCCAAAAAGATCAGAGGTGCACTCAAGGATACAAAGCTTGTTCTGCTCAAGGAGGAGGATCTGATCATGGGGGAAAACGAAAGTGGAATTGTGGATATGAGCGTTCCGGCTCAGCTTGAACAGTTGAAAAAGGTGATCAGTCAAGTGGTCTGACGAAGCAACTGCGGATGAAACGAAGGGCGGACAGGAAAGAATCGAGTTTTGAGTTTATCGGATTGAGAGGGGCATTAAGATAATGGACGCGGAGAAATATTGCAGCCTGATAAGGAATGCGGGTACATACTCCTACTTTGGAAAAATCGACAAGGTTATAGGTATGATGATCGAATCCAACGGACCTGAATGCAAGATTGGTGATTTGTGCAGGATATATGGCTATGGAAGCAAGAAATACGTAAGCGCGGAGGTGGTCGGATTCCGCGGAAATAAAGTTCTGCTCATGCCATATGAAGAGCCGGAAGGAATCAGCTCAGGGAATCTTGTTGAGGCTACCAATTCCGCCTTAAAAATCGGCGTATCAGAAGCGCTAATCGGAAGAGTGATTAACGCTATCGGTGAGCCTATAGATGGCGGAGGACCGATTGAATGCGAAACCGGTTATGAAGTACAAAGCGTAAGCTCCAATCCTCTGTCAAGACCGAGAATCAATGAAGTGCTGGAGTTTGGAATAAAAGCGATAGATGGTACTCTTACCATAGGCAAGGGTCAGAGGATGGGGATTTTTTCCGGAAGCGGAGTCGGGAAAAGCACACTAATGGGCATGATCGCGCGAAACGTAAAAGCCGATGTAAATGTTATTGCATTGGTCGGAGAAAGAGGAAGAGAGGTTCGGGAATTTCTGGAAAGGGATCTCGGAAAAGAAGGTCTGGCGCGCTCTGTGCTGGTAGTTGCCACTTCTGATCAGCCTCCCATGCAAAGAATGAAGTGCGCTATGGTAGCCACAACGATTGCGGAGTTTTTTAAGGACATGGGCAAAGATGTACTGCTTATGATGGATTCATTGACAAGGTTTGCAATGGCTCAGAGAGAGATCGGGCTTGCAAGCGGAGAACCTCCTGTGGCAAGAGGCTATACCCCCTCCATTTATTCTCTGCTTCCAAAATTGCTGGAACGGACAGGCAATTTCAAAACAGGCTCAATTACAGGGATATACACAGTTCTCGTAGAAGGTGATGATGTAAATGAGCCAATTGCGGATACAGTAAGAGGCATCATTGACGGACATATAGTTTTATCCAGAAAAATCGCTATGCGCAACCATTACCCTGCCATAGATGTTTTAGGAAGTATCAGCAGACTCATGAATGATATAGCAGATAAGGAACAGATCGCGGCAGCAGGAAAGCTCAGGAATCTTCTGTCCGTATATGACGCTAATTATGATCTTGTAAATATCGGCGCGTATAAAAGCGGGACAAACAGTACACTGGACGAGTCGATTTCAAAAATAGATAACATAAATGGATTTTTGCAACAGAGTGTCAGTGATAAGATACCGTTTGAAAACAGCGTTGAAATGATGAAGGCGGCGATTATATGAAAAAGTTTGAATTTCACCTGGAAAAGCTATTGAGCTATAAGGATCAGATATTGGACAGCGAGTTGATGACCCTGGCGGTCTTGAACAGCCATTTATCCGATCAACAGCAGAAACTGTTTTCTTTGCAGAAGGAGCGGGAGCAATGCAGGTCGGAATTTGAAAACAAGATGCTGGAAAAAACTATGCCGGCCACCTGCAGGATGTATATCTTTTATGATGAACATATCAAGGAGCAGATTATGCAAACCGAGAAGGCTATTGAAAATATATACGCGCAGATCGACAAGCAAACAGAGCTGATAAAAAAACTTAAGCTGGAAACGAAATCCCTGGAGACATTAAAGACGACCAGGTTTGATGAATACAAAAAAGAAAGCCTAAAGGTATCGGAAAGGCAGATTGAAGAATTTGTATCAACCACAAGGCTGTTAAAAATGACTGTTTAAAGGAATTTCGTGTTCAGACTGTCAAACAAATCATGCTGTAACCGTGTTTGACAGTAACGAATTCCGTTCAATAAATAACAGTAATATTCAAGGAAAGGAGGTGAAAAAGTGAATACAGAAAGCAATTCAGGAATAACATGGCCTTTGATTTTCAGCACTCTCGGGAGAAGCGGAGCCACAGCCGGATCGCAGGCCCTGGGTCTTAACGCTTTTAACGGATCCGGAGAATCACAGTTCCAACAAATGATTACCCAGTTCATGGCGGAACAGAGCCTGCAGGCAGCAGCCGCGGAAGCTTCGGCTGCCGGAAGCAGCGATGCCGCCGGAGAAAACGGAGAGCCTGATGTGAGCAGCGATTATTTATCAAAACTGCTCTGTGCAGAATGCAGCTCAATTTATAATTTTCAGAGCATAGATCACAGACCGGAAGTAGTTGCGGAAACCGATGGCAAACTGGAAAGTACGCCGGAAACATATGCATCTTCTGAAGCTGAGGCAGAGCGCAGCCGTATGAAAACAGACTCTTTAAAAGAAACGATATCCCTATTGAAAAATGAAAAGACATCCTCTCAAATTTCAGAAGCCCGTTCGTCAGATGGAATCCAGAGCCTAATGAGTTCAACAAAGGATTTAAACCACAAGCTCTCAAGTCCCGAAACCGCTGCGGATCATCTGAAAAAGGGAGATTTGGCACAGGTAAAAAACAAGCAGGAAAGTACCCCGAAACCATCCGCAGAATTTTTCAAGGGAATAGCCGAACAGGAGAGGACTTTCCAAGACGGTCAAAAAACGGCATCCCCGGCGGATACAGGGATAGCGGAAAAGGTCATTAACGGTCAGCCGATTGAAGCAAGAACCAAAATAGAAGCAGCTGTTTTGGATAAATCTGACGCGGAACATTTAAATCCGCTTCAAAGCGCAGGTTTGTCAAGCGGAACAGCAGAATGGAGCCCGGTAACCCAAGCTGTTGAGAAGGCAGAGCCTTACAGCCAGATTGGAGAAGAAATTCTTGCGAAACTCGGAAAGAAAGAATCTGCAGAGTTTAAAATGCTTCTGAACCCCGGAGAACTGGGAGAGATCGATATCAATTTGAAGGTTAAAGAAGGAAAACTGATAATCGATATCCTTGCCGCAAATGCCAAAACTCAGGCATTGCTCACAGGTCAGGCGGATAAGCTGATTGCAAGCATGGGACTGCGGAACGTTCAAGTTGAGAGCATTCAGGTCAGCCAGCAAATGCTTCAGAACCAGGACGGTCAAAGCCAGAACAATGAGATGAATTCAGCGATGGACTTCTCACAGAGAAAGCATCAGGAACAACAGCTCCAAAGGAAATTTTTCAATGAAGGAAGGTTGGACGGTCCGTTTGGTAAGCTTCAGGCAGAGACGCCGGACAATAGCCCTGTGAACCGTATCGGAGCTTACCGGTATGATTCCCACAGAATAAACTATGCGGTATAGGAAAGGAGGTATCACAATGTCGATAGACCTGATCAACAATTACCCAGCCGCCAAAAGTGCAGGCAGCACAAATACTTCAGGTACTTCAAACAATTCAAGCAGTTCGTTAAGCAGCAACTCTCTGACTATGCAGGACTTTTTCTCCCTTATGGTCGCGGAGCTTTCAAATCAGGATATGTATAACACGGTGGACAACACGCAATATATCTCGCAGCTGGCACAATTCTCCGTGATGCAGGCGGTTTCTGATCTAAGCGAAAAATTTTCTAACTCTTTTTCAGATTTAAGCTTCGCGTATTCAACGTCCTACGGTGTCAGTCTCATAGGAAAAGAAGTGACACTGGCCCAATTAAAAAGCAACGGAGATGTGTCCGTCTATAAGGGAATCGTTGATAGTGTAAACCTGTTTAATGGCAGCGCGGAGATCGTTGTTGACGGAAAAGCTTATGCGTTAAGCAGTGTAATGGAGGTGAAAGAACCGAATATTATCATACCTGACAGCAACATCAATGAAAATGATAACTCAGTTGATAATACAGAAGGAGACGGCACTGCCGACAGCAGCGGTGACAGCGGGTCATCTGAAGGATTGGCAGGTGACGGCGATGGTGAATAAAATTTCGGGCAGCCGGTATAATCTGACGGACGCTATCATCAGGCAGACAGATAAAGTCAACGCTTCCTCCTCTAAAAAGGAAGGGGCAGCCGACAGGATAAGCAGCGGAAGGTCATTTCAGGAAATATTGAACGAACAGTTCGACCAGGGGATTTCATTCTCCAGGCACGCGAATCAAAGAGCTGAGGAAAGAAATATAAAAATCAGCGAAAGCGATTTGAATCGCTTGGGGAATGCATGTGACAGAGCACAGCAAAAAGGGATCAAAGACGCCCTGATCGTAATGGAGGATTCTGCTTTTATCATCAATGCTCCAAATAAGGTCGTGATAACTGTAGTAGATAAAAATGAAATGAAAAGCAACGTATTCACAAATATTGATGGTGCCTTATTTATATAGCCGGACCTTGAAACAGGAAGCTATAGTGGGCTTTGACTGACAGATAAGCTCACAGAAAGGCACAGAAAGGATTTAAAATGTTAGGATCAATGTATTCCGCAGTCTCCGGACTGTCAGCACATCAGACAAAGATGAATGTAATCGGTAACAATATCGCGAACGTCAATACATACGGTTTCAAGGCAAGCCGCGTTACCTTTTCGGATGTATTTTATCAAATGATGGGTGCGGCATCCACTCCGTCTGCAGATAGCGGTGGGACTAACCCGACTCAGCTGGGATACGGCGCAAAGGTCAACTCCATAGACGTGCTTAATACCCGTGCGGGAAACGCAACCACCGACCGCGCACTTGATGTGTATATCAACGGCGACGGCTATCTGCCCGTTAAAAACAGCAACGGTGCAATAAAATATACAAGAGTAGGCGTTTTAAGCTTCGATGTTGCCGGAAACCTGGTTGACTCCAGCGGAAACCAAGTTCTGGGCTTCAACATGGACCCGGCGACAAAGAACGCTCTGCTCAATTCAGACGGAACAACATCATCGCAAAATCTCGTGGCTATCAAGGTCAAACCGGAGGATATTGAAAAATATACAGGAATCGCAATCGGAAATAACGGAGAAATCACCGCCATAAAGGAGGGAGATCCCACTTTTGTTCCTTCCCCCAGTACCAGTTGGATGGACGGAGCTCCGGCGGTAGCCGCCACTTCTTTATATAAAGGGCCTATGCGCATGACCGTGAGCAGGGGATTCACCCCGTCCGCTCTTTATACCGGACCGCAGGCTGCGGTATTCATCAGTTCAAACGCGGCTATTGATGTAAGCCCGAGCACAATGAGCGTAGCTTATGACAACACGAATACTCCTCCGTATACCCTTACCTATATGAACGGGGGCACTCCCCGAACCGCGACAGGAACCCTTGATACAGCAACCAATACGGTGACTTTTACGGGTGTCGATGATCAGGAAGGCGGAGCCAATGGCACGGTGACCATTCCCATTCATGGGACGGATACGGCGCAGGGGTACAACTTCGTAGACGGGGATCCGGCAGTCAGCATCGGAACGCTTGATTCGCCGGGCACCTACGATATTACGGCAACCACTTCAGATAAATCAGGGGCAACCGTAACCCTGAACGCCACATGGAACGGCACGGACACAACTGTTACGCTTGGCGATGTGAAGATAACGCTGGATACTGTCAAATTCCAGGAAACACTGGATGAAGGCTGTACAGATGTCAATATCGGTACAGTTGGACCGGGAGACGGAGTCCCTGAAAAGATCGCCCACATCGCCGTCGTGAAATTTACCAATCCGGACGGGCTTTCCCAGGATGGAGAAGGCTATTATATTGAAACCTCCAATTCCGGCAAAGCGGTCGCAACCATTCCGGGTAGCGGCGGCACAGGAACTTTTCGTGCAGGCGCTTTGGAGATGTCCAATGTAGATTTGTCCAGAGAATTCACCGAGATGATCATTGCCCAAAGAGGCTTTCAGGCAAATACAAGAATGATCACAGTTTCTGACGAGATGCTGTCGGAGCTGGTTAACATGAAGAGATAAACGATAACGGAAATTCCCCGGCTTAGGCCGGATGGAATTTCCGTTACATCAAAAATTAATTCAGAGGGGTGAATATGCATGATAAAACTTACCAAATTAAATCGCAGCAACGATGAGACCTTCATACTGAATTGCGAGCTTATTGAAACCGTTGAAGAAAAGCCGGATACTATGATCCATCTGGTAAATGGCAAGCACTTTGTAGTTGCGGAGAGTTCCGCAGAAGTGGTATCAAAGGTTGTGGCATTTAAACGCAGTATTTACAGCAGATAATCAAAAGAGAAAATAAAAAAACAGGTGACAACGAGCAGGAGGCTGCATTATGAGTGAGATTCTTTCACAAAGTCAAATTGACAGTCTATTGAACAGTTTGACAAGCGGTGATCAGGAAATTGATACAACGGAACACGGAAAAGGGAAAAAAATTAAGGAATACGACTTCAGAAGCCCCAAGCTTTTTACGAGGGAACAACTGAAGCTGCTGTACAGCATATATGAAAACTATGCCAGGCTTTTATCTTCACACATCACCGGTATCCTGCAGACCTATTCTCTGATTGAAATTATTGAGGTAGAAGAACAGCAATACTATGAATTCAATAATGCGCTGCCTGACTCGGTGCTCATCGGCACCATAGACTTACTGGCCGACGAAAATAATGACGAAGAAAATCTGGTTATGCTGGATATGTCAAAGGATATTTGCTTTTGCAGTATAGACAAGCTGCTGGGCGGCTTAGGGAAGCCGCTGGAAGCTGATAGGGAGTTTACTGAAATAGAGCTTGGAATTCTGGATCATCTGATGAAAGGGATTGTCAATCTTATGAAAAATGTATGGTTTGATTATCTGGAGGTAAGCCCGAAGCTCATCAAGCTGGAAACAAACGCCAGGATCCTTCAGGGGATCGGGGCCGATGAAAATGTCGTGATCGTTGTTATGAATATCATGGTAAACGAGACCCAGGGAAAACTCAACCTTTGCATTCCGGCCGTGACGCTTGACTCAATTTTTAAAATGAAAAATGCTCAAAGCAAAAAAAAGGAGCGAAGAGAAGATCAATTGTCAGAGGCTCAGCGAAGAGCGGATATTTTAAAACAGATCAGCCAATCGGATCTGGAAGTGACCGGAATCCTCGGAACCATAGAAGTCACGTCAAGAGATTTGGTCGATTTGGAGGTGGGAGATATCATAAAGCTTAATAAGCCTGAAAACTTCATGGTTGAATTGGCCGTGGGCGAGACCGTATGGTTCCGGGGAGAAATGGGACTGCATAATAAAAAGAAGGCTATAGCAATTAGAGAATCTGTAAAGAGAGGAAGTGGCCTGATAAAATGAGCAATGTCGAAAACGTGTACAATTTGACAGAAATGGAAATCGATGTGATCGGGGAAGTGATGAATATCAGTATGGGAGCTGCCGCCACGGCAATGTCAACCATACTGGATAAAAAAGTAAGCATCACCACGCCAAGGGTAAAAACACAATTGACCGATGAATTTGAATTTTCCAATATGGAGCCGGCGCTTGGCGTATTGATCAAGTATATCGACGGAATTGCCGGCACCAACATTCTGATTTTGAAGGAAGATGATGTAAAAAAGATACTGGGCCATCTGCTCTCAATGGAGCCTTCAGAAATAGTTGAGCTGGATGAAATCAGCATCAGCGCCATCTGTGAAATCATGAACCAAATGATGGGATCCGCCGCAAGCGCGTTAGCATCCTTCCTTGGACAGGTCGTTAATATTTCACCGCCGGATATTCTGGATACCACAGGAAACTTAAAGGACATTCTTTCTGAAAACGGAGATTCTCTTGTGGTCATCGAATTTAAACTGAGCATTGACGGGCTTGTTGAAAGTGAGTTTATCAGTTTGATGCAGCCTCAGCTGGCAAAGGAAATCGTTAAAATGTCTTATGGTACAAGTGATATAGCAGATGAAGAAGTGACAATGATCGATATGCCTTCTGAACAAATGCTGACCGTGCCGCTGGAACAAGCGGCTCCTGCAGAGCTGCGCAAGGCGCCGGTATCTGAGCCGCACCCGGCAGCAGGCGAAACGGTTACCGAAGCTTCTTCCGCAATACCGGTTCAGGAAATGCCTGCGTCAGCCGAGATTCCGACGGGGATGATACAACAGGCGGAGCAGGCGGCAAGACCTCCGCAGCCCCTAAAAGGGCAGGTTTACGCAGAGCCATATGGTTACAAGCCTTTGGTAAACGAAAAAAAATCCGACATGGATATTGATGAAAATAACCTTGAGCTGCTCATGTCGGTTCCGATTCAGATAACTGTGGAGCTTGGCAAGACAAGAAAGAAAATTAAAGATATAGCCGAGCTCGCTGTTGGAAATATTGTTGAATTAAACCGGCAGGCCGGAGACCAGGTGGATGTTGTGGCAAACGGAAGGCCGATAGCCAAGGGTGATGTGGTCGTGGTGGATGACAACTACAGCGTGAGAATTACAGAGATAATCAAGGCAAAAGATATCATGCTGGAAATCAAGTAAGTTTAAACTCAAAAACAGATTTTATCGAACAAGAGAGGTAAAAAATGGCTAATATTTTAATCGTGGATGACGCGGCATTTATGAGAATGATGATAAAGGACAACTTAAAAAAGGCAGGGTATTCTGATTTTCAGGAGGCAGGGGACGGAGAGGAAGCAATGGCAAAGTATATGGAAGGCAAGCCGGACCTGGTGCTGCTGGATATTACGATGCCGGTAAAAGACGGGATCCAGGCATTGCAGTCCATTAAACAGGTGAACCCTCAGGCGAAGGTAATTATGTGTTCTGCTATGGGGCAGGAGGGAATGGTAGTAGAAGCTATTAAACTCGGTGCCCTGGACTTTATCGTGAAACCCTTTAAGCCGGAAAGACTGATTCAGGCTGTAAGAAATGTACTGGGCGAATAGCCGGAGGGCAGGGAATTGATGGGAGATATTTTTTCAATGCTGTTTGCTCTGGCTGGAATGATTTGCATCATTTTGCTGACCTATTATGTCAGCAGATGGTATGGCGGAAAAATGGGGCGCATTGCAGGCGGAAGGCACATCAAGGTCATTGACAGGCTTGCTGTCAGCAAAACGGGTTCTGTTCTGATCATCGATGTTTTGGGAAAACAGTATATGATTGGTGTAAGCGATCAAAACGTTCAAATCTTAATGGAGCTGGATGAAACCATTCCGTCTCCCATGGAAAAGGATATCGGTCAGGGCGGAGCGAAGGAATTGATAAACGGCAGTTTTAAAAGCCTGTTTAATTCGATAAAAAAGCAGAGGAGTGTTGACTAGTTATGGAATTCATCATTAACGGAGAGAGTTCTGATGTGGTAAAGATGATCATCGTATTGACATTGATCAGTGTTGCACCATTCTTACTTCTTATGATGACCTGCTTTACCAGAATCATCATAGTGCTTTCCTTTTTAAGGAATGCGCTGGGGCTTCAGCAGACGCCGCCCAATCAGGTTTTGATCGGTCTTGCACTGTTTATAACCTTTTTCATTATGCAGCCGGTACTGACCCAAGTCAATGAGACGGCGCTGCAACCGTACAACGATGGGTTGATCGAAACAGAGGAATTTCTGGACAGGGCTTCTGTTCCGATGAAGGAATTTATGCTTAAGCAGTCGACTGGTGACGAAGTGGAGATGTTTATAAGCTTATCCGCTGATGAAGCGTTTGAAGCCATGGAGGCTGAGGATCTTCCAATGCATATAGTTGTTCCGGCTTTTATGACGAGTGAATTGAAAAGAGCGTTTTTAATCGGATTTTTATTGTTCATCCCGTTTTTGATTATTGATTTGATCGTTTCCAGTACCTTGATGTCCATGGGTATGATTATGCTGCCGCCGGTGATGATTTCCCTGCCGTTTAAAGTAATGCTGTTTGTTGTAGTCGATGGCTGGGGGCTCCTGATGAAAACCCTTGTGATGACATATAACTGAAGGAAGGAGCTTCTCTGATGGATACAATTCAATTAACTGAGATTTTCAGAGATGCAATCTTGACGGGTGTTAAGGTGGCGGCTCCGATCCTGTTGGTGAGCATTTTGGTCGGACTGCTTATATCGATCATTCAGGCGGCAACCTCAATAAACGAACAGACGATGACCTTTGTGCCAAAGCTGCTGATTATTGCGCTGATCATGATTATATTTGGAGGCTGGATGCTGCAGCAGCTGGTAGATCTTTTTAACAGGATATTTGAATTTATCGCGACCTCTACATAGCAGGTGACGAAGTGTTAAATGATTTGAACAGTTTTTATATTTTTCTCTTTGTGAGCTGCAGAATAGCGGGAATTGTCTTTTTTGGCCCGATTTTCGGAAGGAGAAATATTCCGAGTGTTGTTAAGGTAGGACTGTCTTTGGGAATTGCATTCAATGCGGTATACGGGCTGATGGATGTGGTTGTTACGGATTATACTGCAATCGACCTTCTGACTTCAATGGTCAAGGAATTTACTGTGGGTTTTGCAATGGGGTTCGTTATACAGCTGTTTCTGTCAATCTTCCACCTGGGCGGTGAAGTAATGGACCTGCAAATGGGTTTCAGTATGGCGCGAATGTATGACCCCACTACCAATTCGCAGATATCTATTACCGGAAATCTGGTTACCATAATGTATACCATGCTGTTCTTCATAACCAACAGTCACATAACATTATTGGCGATTGCTGTGAAATCCTTTGATGTTATACCGATCGGCCTGGGAGAAGTCAGCAGCAAAGTTGGAATTTATTTCATTGAGCTGTTCGGGTATGTCCTGCTTTATGCCGTACAACTGGCATTGCCGATCATGGTGACTGAAATACTCGCTGAAGTGGCAGTAGGGATCCTTATGAGGGTGGTACCAAATATCAACGTATTCGTAGTAAATCTGCAGATTAAGATCCTCATTGGAATGATTGTGCTCTTGACTGTTATCCCGGTGCTGGTTCATTACCTTGGCAAGCTCAACATGATAATGCTTGACAGAATAGGAGATGTGCTGCGGTACTTCATATGAGGTTTTGAATTTTAGGAATCATGGTCAGGCCGTTTAAAGGGGGTGACAGCTGTGGCGGAATCGAATAAATCGGAAAAAGCGACCCCGAAAAAGAAAAAGGACGAGAGGAAAAAAGGAAACGCGTTTCAGAGCAGGGATGTGATCAGCATATTTATGCTGATAATAGGCTTCATTTTTATCAGCAAGATGGGCAGATTTATAGGGACGCAGCTCAAAGGGCTTTACATCCGTGAACTGAATAACATCGGTACGATGTACGAATTGACCATTGCCAACTGCCTGCAAATACTAAGAGATTTTGTCCTGGTATTTTTTGTCACCACCGCTCCGATAATGATTGTACTGGCATTTACCGGAGCTGTTATAACAGGAGCGCAGACGGGCTTTCTCGTTTCAGCGGATCGTCTGAAGTTCAAATTCAGCAGGATCAGTATCATACAGGGCTTCAAGCGCATGTTTTCACTGCGGTCAGTCGTTCAGCTGGTGACGTCCGTCATTAAGGTGGCGGTGATCATGTGGGTGATCTATACGAGTATACAAGACCTTCTTCTCGTAGCTCCGGACATGCTCAATACCGGTTTTAACGAAAATTTAGCATTTATGATGGATCGGATGATGCACATTGTATACAAAATATGTCTGATCTTTGTGGTGGTGGCTGTTCTGGATTTTTCTTTCCAGAAATATGATTACGAGAACAAGCTGAAAATGACCAAGCAGGAGGTCAAGGACGAATACAAACAAACAGAGGGAGATCCGTTCATAAAGGGAAAGGTGAAAGAAAAACAGCGAAAGATGAGCATGAACCGGATGATACAGCAGGTTCCCTCTGCGGATGTTATCATCAGGAACCCTACGCACTATGCGGTTGCTCTGAAATATGACCTTGAGAATGATCAGGCACCGATAGTTATGGCGAAGGGTCAGGGGCATATGGCTATGAGGATCATCGATATCGGATTAAAACATAATATTTTGATGACTGAGAATAAACCGCTGGCCAAAAGCTTATACCAAATGGTTGAGGTCAACGATTATATACCGGCCGAGCTTTATCAGGCTGTTGCGGAAATAATGGCCTGGGTTTACAGCAATAGGAAAAAAGCAGTAAAAATCTAAAAAATTAAATTTGTGAATTTCTATATCATAAGTTCCGTCAATTTGTTTCGCACATGGGCGAAATGGTAAAGGAAAAGGCAATATGAAGATATTTAGTAACGTAGTGGTTGTATTTGTAATAATGATAGTGACATTTATTATTATCCCGCTGCCGCCGTTTTTTCTGGATTTCATGTTTATTATAAGCATCTCAGTTTCCCTGATCATTTTGCTGACCACAATGTTCATAAAAGGTCCCCTGGAGTTTTCCATATTCCCGTCTTTGCTGCTGATAACCACATTACTCAGGCTGGCGCTGAATATTTCCTCTACCAGATTGATCCTGTCAAACGGCGGTGAAGCAGGACAGGTAATAGCAACATTTGGATCATTCGTGCTTGGCGGCAATGCTGTGGTTGGATTTATCGTATTTGTTATCATCGTAGTGGTTCAATTTATCGTAATCACAAAGGGAGCTGAAAGAATAGCGGAGGTATCCGCCAGATTTACCCTGGACGCGATGCCCGGGAAGCAGATGGCAATTGACGCGGATCTGAGCTCCGGGCTTATCAATGAACAGGAGGCCAGGGAAAGACGAAAGACCATTCAGAGGGAATCAGAATTTTTCGGAGCAATGGACGGAGCCACTAAGCTGGTAAAGGGTGACGCTGTCGCCTCAATGATCATTGCCGTGGTCAATCTTGTCGGGGGAACGATAATCGGTATGGTCCAGGGAGGCATGTCCTTCTCCCAGGTGTTGACGGTATATTCCATCGCAACTGTGGGGGACGGCCTGGTAAGCCAAATCCCCGCGCTGATGATCTCAACCGCCACAGGAATGATAGTAACCAGATCGGCATCGGAAGGCACCCTGAATGAAGATGTAAAAAAACAATTTTTATCTCAGCCTAAAGTTCTGATAATTACAGGACTTGTCATTCTGACCATGAGTCTGATCCCGGGCGCGCCGATCCTTCAGATCGTTATTCTGGGAATCATTTTTATTATTCTTGGCGTCAGCCTTATAAAAACTGCTGCCGATGTAAAACAAAAGGAAGAGATTCAGGAAATGCAGGAGCTCCTGGGCGAAGAGAACAATGAAGCAAACTATTACAGGAACATTGACAATGTGTATAATCTGCTGGGCGTGGAACCCATCGAAATGGAATTCGGATACTCCCTTCTTCCTTTAGTGGATGAGGGCGCCGGCGGAAGCTTTATCGATCGTATCGTAATCTTCCGAAAACAGTTCGCACTGGAGATGGGTGCCGTTGTGCCGACTGTCCGGCTTCGTGATAACGGAATCATCAATCCGAACCAGTATCTGATCAAAATTAAAGGTGAAGAGGTTGCAAGGGGCGAGGTGCTGGTAGATTATTATCTGGCAATGGATCCGGGGAACAGCACCGGTGAAATTGATGGGATCGATACGATAGAGCCTGCTTATGGTATCCCCGGCAAATGGATCACGGAAAGCAACAGGGAAATGGCGGAGGTATATGGATACACAGTGATAGACGCGCTGTCTGTTATTGTAACCCATATGTCGGAGGTGATAAAAAAACATATTCACGAGATGATCAGCCGTCAGGATATCAACGTGCTGTTACAGAATGTGGCCAAGGCAAATCAGGCGATCGTGGACGATGTCATTCCAAACATTATCACTGTGTCTGATCTCCAGAAGATTTTAATGAACTTGTTAAAGGAGGGTGTTCCGATACGGGATATGGAGAGCATACTGGAAACTATAGGCGATCAGGGTGTTGCGATCAAGGATACAGATATGTTAACGGAATATGTCAGACAAAAATTAAAAAGGACTATCAGCAGAAAATACACCGATGGCAACAGCATCAAGGTGATTTCTCTGGATCAAGGCATTGAAAACACTATACTCAATTCCGCCAAAAAAAGTGATCATGGGACGTATCTTGCCATTGAACCTCAGGTGGTTCAAAGCATCGTGGAAGGCGTATCAGAGCAGATTGAAAAGGTAAAGGAGCTGATACATCAACCTATTATTCTTACGTCTCCGATTGTCAGAATTTACTTCAAGAGATTGATTGACCAATTCCTGCCGAATCTGACAGTGTTGTCCTTCAATGAAATAGACACGAATATACAGATTCAGGCAATTGGCATGATACAACTGAAAGAATAAATTTCCATGAAAAGAGGTGAGGGAAATGAATGCAGCTGAATTAAAGAGCGAGGACACGAGCCTGCAGCTATGGCAGCAGTACAAGCTACATAAAAGCATTGAATTAAGAAATGAATTAGTGCTGCAATATACCGGCCTTGTCAAAAAAATCGTATTGCGGTTCAAAGGCAGCTACAGCAATTTCGGTCAGCTTGACGACATGGTAAATCAAGGGATCATTGCCTTAATTGATGCAGTTGAAAAATTTGATCTGGATATGGGAAACAAATTTGAAACCTTTGCTTCCTTAAAAATCAGAGGAGCCGTTATTGATTTCATGAGAAAGCAGGATTGGGTGCCAAGAAGCCAGAGAAACCTGGCAAAAGAGTTGGATGACGTATATAACGAGCTTTATTCCGGACACGGACAAGAACCAACAAAACAGGAGATCGCAGACAAAATGGGCATAACCCTATCTCATCTGGAAAAAATTCTTGAACAGCGGCATAATTCAATTATTTTATCTTATGAAGAAGCGATAAACGAAAAAATGATGGTGGCAACTCCTCTGATCATTAATGATAATGATAAAAGTTTGCCGGAAGGTGAGATTTTGTACGAGGAGTTGAAAGAGAAATTAATAGAGGTTATCGGTCAGCTAAAAGAAAAAGAACGACTGGTCGTATCCTTATACTACTACGAAAACTTAAAGCTGAAGGAAATAGCCGAAATTTTAAAAATAACCGAATCAAGAGTTTCGCAGATTCACTCGGCAGCCATCATCAAAATGAAAAATAAATTGATCCACTATTAGGAACATTCATCGTATAAGGAGGTATCGTTATGGTCAGAGGATTTTATTCGGCGGCAGCGGGAGTTTTCAGTCAACAGAAAGCTTTGGATACAATTTCTAATAATATTGCAAACTCAACAACCGCGGGTTACAAAAGTCAATCAACTATGGAGTCCAGCTTTGGGGAACACCTTGTTTCAAGATTGAGCGATCTGGATAATTTGTCAAGCAGGAATATCGGACAAGGCTCTTTTATCACCATCAACAGTACGGGATATACCGACTTTACACAAGGAAGCTTTGAAGATACGGGAAGAGCTGTGGATATGGCAATCGGCGGCGAAGGATTTTTTCTTGTGGAAAGCAGTGCTTACGGACCGGTTCTCACGAGGAATGGCCAGTTTGAAATTGACGAGGAAGGGGATTTATATCTGCCGGGGGTCGGCAAGGTTCTGAATGACGGAGAAGATACCATCAATCTGGAGAGCGGTGATTTCAAAGTCGGTCCTACAGGTGTAATCAGCATCAACGGCGATGAAGCAGACACTCTGTTTATTGCAGTACCCGGTGAGGATGCGGGTATCAGGAGTGTAGGAAACGGAGTCTTTTTATGTGAGGACGGCAACTATGAGCAGGCGGAGCCGGAAATTTACAGCGTATTACAGGGAACCCTGGAAAAGCCCAACGTTAATATCGCTCAGGAGATGAGCAAGATCATAGCAGGGCAAAACCTTTACACTTCATGCTCACAGATATTGAAAATATTCGATGGCATTAATGAGCTTACCGTAAATCAAATCGGCAGAATCGGCTAAGGAGGTTGGCATGTATGTGAAACGGAATTCTGTTCCAAAACATGCCAACTACGGCAAGAGTAATAGCGTCATGGGGTATGTCCGAAAGGCGCTTCTGAAAGGAGACAAACAAAATGATCAGAGGGTTTTATACAGGCGCTTCCAGCCTGGTCAGCCAGCAGGTAAATCTGAATACGATTGCAAATAATATCGCCAATGCAGGGACAACAGGCTTTAAACCGCAGCAGGCCGCCTTTTCTTCACTGATGTACCAGAGTATTAACGGAGGCGGCGGAGAGGGCAATACGATACAGGCCGGTCACGGCGTCAAAATACAGAAAACAGGGATAGATTTTAATCAGGGTGATTTAAACAGGACAGATATAACCACGGACTGCGCGATCCTCGGCGAAGGCTTTTTTGCCATCGAAGACAGAGAGGACGGAACCATCACCTATACCAGGGATGGATGCTTTAAGTTCAGCGTTGACGGGTCCGATGCCTACCTTGTAAACAGTGCGGGAAACTATGTGCTGGACGAAGATGAAAACTGGATTGAAGTTCAGGATATTAAGACAGTGGTTGATTCCAACGGAACGATCACAACGGAAGGCGGCTTTGACGCGGAACAAATCGGAATATTTATTTTTACAAATAAATACGGATTGGAGCTGGCAGGGGGGAACCAGTTTCGGACTACGGAAGCCTCCGGGGAATCTGAAGCTTTGGAGAAACCGGATATAATGACAGGCTATCTGGAAAACTCACGAGTTCAGCTCGCGCAAGAAATGGTTAAAATGATTGAAGCCTCCAAAGGATTTTCTTTCGGCTCGAAAATCGTACAGACGGCGGATGAAATGGAAAAAATCATTAATCAGCTGAGGTAGCGATGTTAAGGGGACGGAGGTACTGCGTATGTCAGCGAAGGCATTGGCTGCGGTTGAAACCTTCCAAAAATCGGTGAGGCTGCAGCTAACGCCTTCGCCCTGGCGCAAACAG
>JAQWBM010000004.1 GCA_028706405.1 Eubacteriales bacterium | reverse complement strand
CCATACAGTTAATCTCCTCAGTGGATAATTCCCCATACAGGCCATCCGTACATAGAATTATAATATCATTTTTATGGGTTTCCAATCGATAAAAATCTGGAAGGATGACTATGTCTCCCCCCAGAGCCCTCGTGATCATATTTTTATTTGGATGATATTCCGCCTGCGCTTTTGTGATAGAACCGCCTTTTAATAATTCATTAACGTAAGTATGATCCTCAGTGATTTGGCGTATTGACAAATCTCTGCAAATATATGCTCTGCTGTCTCCAACATTGACAATGTATGCGTAGTTTCCGATAAGATGAAGTATTACTACTGTAGTAGCCATGCCGGCATTTTCATTTGACTGCTTAGCCATGTCATAAATAATCCTATTTACACTATGCATGCATCCCAAATAATATTCTTTTATCTCCGCTTCGTCCTCTATGCCATATAAGGGCCGCTCTTTTATGTATTCTGCAATGCTCTTTACGGCCATCATACTTGCCAGTTCTCCGGAATTCTGGCCTCCCACTCCATCGGCAACGATGTAAACACCTTCTCTTGGCAGCACAAAAAGAGAGTCTTCATTTCTGTCTCTCTTTTTTCCTTTATCCGTTTTAAATCCTATTTGCGCCATCTGCAATCCTCAGTAAAAAAATAGTTTGCATATTTATGATGATTTTGCTGAATACTTTTAAAAAATTTCAACTATTATTATATACAAAATGAGGCATGTTGTCAAAATATCCAACTTATACAGTTACTTAACATATATACTTCTTAATCGTTATTGAAAAGCTCTTCTTTTCTCATTTTGCAGATATAGAATCCATCGGTTTTATCGACGTTTGAAAGAAGCTGACGCTCTTCTTCTTTCTTGAAATTTGTATTCCTTCTTAAAAAATCATTTATAACTCTTTGATTTTCATCGCGGGAAACAGTACATGTGCTGTAAACTAATACTCCGCCCGGTTTTACATATTGTGAGGAGACAGACAGGATTAAAAGCTGCTTTCTTGGCAGTTCCTCAATGTCTGCCGCCTGTTTTTTATATTTAATTTCAGGTTTTCGTCTGACCACGCCCAGGCCTGAGCAAGGCGCGTCTACCAGAACACGATCTGCTTTATCGATCATTGAAGAATCAACTCGTGTTGCATCCCATGTTCCTGTTTGAATAATGTTTATGCCGAGCCGTTCTGCTTCTTTGTCTATTATTGAGAGTTTACGCCTATATATATCTCGTGCGATGATTTGACCTTTATTATTCATTTTTTCCGCAATAGCTAAAGACTTGCCCCCCGGCGCTGCACATACATCCATAATCATTTCACCCGGCTGAGGGTCAAGAGTATCGACTGCCAGCATGGAGCTTTCATCCTGAACAGAAAACATACCATTAGCATAAAGCTTACCGTCCAATATATCTGAACCTTTTAAATACAGTGCCTGTTTGCTTAATAGTCCCGCAGTCGATTCATAACCTTTAGCTGTAATTCTCGTCTTCAGGTCATCTCTGGAGGTTTTTAAAGAGTTGACACGAACCACAAGGTCAGGGGTGGCATTCCCTGCCTCTAAAAGCTCTTCCACAAAATCAACAGAATCAAATTCTTCCAGCCATAATCCTATGATCCACGGCTCATAAGAATATTTTACTGACAGATAGTCAATTTCATTTTTTGCTCTATCCGGCAGTTCTATTTCTTTACCCGAACGTATAAAGCTTCTTAATACTCCGTTTATAAATTTCTCTCTGCCACGGCAAAATCTCTTTGCCATCTTCACGCTCTCATTCACTGCAGCATAATCAGGTACACTGTCCAGGAATTTGATCTGATAAACGCCCAGCCTCAGGACTGTAATATCGCTTGTCTTAATCTTTTTGATCGGCTCTTTCAAAAAAGAGCCGATGATATAATCAAGGTAGATTTTATTTTCCAGAACACCATATACCAGTTCTCTTACAAATGCAGATGAATCCGGTCTGATTCGCTTTATATTATGGTTTAATGCAATGTTTGAGTATGATTTTCTCGTTTCCACATCCATTAATGTATAGTATGCTGTTCTTCTATTTTTGTCCATTTTAACGGCGCCCCCTCAACACTAACATTCTCAGAAGAGTAGCAACGGTAGTCGCCAGAGCCGCTACATAGGTAAGCGCTGCTGCCGAAAGAACCTTCTTTGCGCTTGCGCTCTCTTCCAAATAAATAATTCCCAAATCATTCATTTGTTTTATTGCCCTATTGCTTGCATTGTATTCCACCGGTAAAGTCATTGCCTGAAACAGGACAGCCGATGCAAAGCAAATAATCCCAATATTAAATATCATATTCCCTTCGAAGTGATTTCCGGCACTTATGACCAATAAACCCACTATCAGTATCGGCCAAGCCAAATTTGAAACAACGGATACAACCGGAGCCAATAGATTTCGAGCCTTTAACGGTTTGTAATTACCGGCATGTTGAATCGCGTGTCCCGCCTCGTGAGCCGCTATGCTTACAGAAGCAATAGAGGGTTCATTATAGACCTGTGGGGATAGTCTCATGATCCTTTTTCTGGGGTCATAATGATCTGATAATTTGCCTTGAGTAATTTCAACAGGCACATCTCTAAGACCGTTGCTGTCGAGTATCCTTCTTGCAGCTTCTGCTCCTGTCATTGACCTTCTGTTTCTAACTTTAGCATATTTATTATAGGCATGATTAACTTTACTTTGCGCATAAAAAGTAAATACTATTGCCGGTATCATAATTATAATTGTTGGGTCAAATATTCCAAACATATATCAATCTCCAATCTCTTGCATTAGCTTATCCCATTTACCTACCATACTCAATTGCTTATTATTTAGACATCTTAACTTGATTTATTTTTTCCTTTTGTAAATCATTTAATACCCAGACTTAAGATCCCAAAACCTCACCGGCAGAAATTCTATTGCCTTTCAGGTATTCAGCTGCATCCATCGCTTTTTTTCCGGGCATCTGTATCCTTTTAATGAGAAGCGTGCGGCCCCCTGCCGCTACCTTGATTCCCTGTTTTGTGGTTTCAATAATCGTTCCGGCAGGCTCTTTAGTCTTGTCATCAAGGGCTTCAGCATTCCATAGCTTCATCTGTTCTCCATTGTAAAATGTATACGCTCCGGGCCAAGAATTCAGCCCCTGAATCAATCTTTCAATTTCTATTGGTGACTTTTCAAAATCCACCAGTCCGTCTTTCTTAAAAATCATCGGCGCATAAGATGCTTTGTTGTCATCCTGACTCGTTCTGATTACTGTTCCTTTTATAAGATCCGGCAACGTTTCTATCAGCAACTCACCACCCATTACCGACAATTCATCATGCAATTCTGCGGCAGTTTTTTTTCCGATTTCTGTAGAACGAGAGGCTATCATGTCACCCGTATCAAGTCCTTCTTCCATATACATCAGTGTAATTCCTGTTTCTGTTTCACCTTCTATAATGCTTCTGTGAATCGGAGCTGCACCTCTATATTTAGGAAGCAAGGACGCATGAATATTTATGCAGCCAAGCCTCGGTATCTCCAAAAGCTCCAACGGAAGAATTTTGCCATAGGCAGCTACAATGATCAAATCCGGGTCTGTATCCTTAATCCGTTCGATCAATTCCGCATTCCCCTTCACTTTCTCGGGCTGTAAGACTTCAATCCCCAGTTCCAAAGCCTTTTTCTTAACTGCCGAAAATTGAACCTTTTTTCCTCTGTCCCTGGCCTTGTCCGGCTGTGTTATAACCAATTCCACACGGTAGTCATTTTTAAACAGCAATTCAAGTGGCGGAACTGCAAAATCCGGAGTTCCCATGTAAATTATCTTCATATTCTCACCTGTTATCATTGTTGGAGTCTCTTATATTGACAGCTTTATCCGTATATAAAATACCTTCTAAATGATCATATTCATGGCTTAATGCTATAGCAAGCATATCCGCTCCTTCATAAGCAACCTCATGCCCTTCTCTGTTTAAGCCTTTAATCTTAATACGAGCCGGACGTTCCACCGTTCCGTAGAACCCCGGTATACTAAGACAGCCTTCTTCCTCATTTTGAATCCCCTCTGTTTCAATAATTTCAGGATTAATCAATTCGATCAGCTGATCTTCAACCTTAACTATAAACATCCTTTTCAAGATGCCAACCTGGGGCGCCGCCAACCCGACTCCATTATTCGCTCTCATTGTTTCCAGCATATCATCAAGGATCATATAAATCCTATCGTTTATTTCTGTAACTTCCTTTGCTCTTTTTCTTAGTATATCGTCGCCTTCTAAAACAATATTTCTCAAAGCCATTTTTTTAATACTCCTTCTTTTAGTTCTTTGTATATCTAACCAGCAGTTAAGAAACCACCTTGCTTCTATAAAAAATTATATGGATTAATATCAATAGAAATCAAATACTTTGCCTTTCTATCAGTATTTATTTTCAGTTTTATTTCATTCAATACCTTTGAATATAATTTCCTCTTACCCGGAAAGCACTTGATCAATATCTGATACCGGTAGTGACCTTTTATTTTATTCATCGGTGCAGCCTGAGGCCCTAAAATATATTTTTCTTCACTGGAGCCTGTATTTTTTATAAACTCTTCTGCAACTTCACCGGCTTTTTCATGAGCCTCAAGTTCACTTTCTGACGATATTATCACCTGAAACAAGTCACTGTAGGGCGGATAACCTATTTGCTTTCTTATCGTGCGTTCGGTCAGGTAAAAGGCTTCGTAATCGTGATTCGCCGCGGCAGTAATGGAATAATGCTCGGGAGTGTAGGATTGAATCAGGACTTTTCCCGGATAGCTTCCTCTCCCTGCCCTGCCTGCAGCTTGCGTGATAAGCTGAAAGGTTCTCTCAGCAGACCTGAAGTCGGGAATATTCAATGAAATATCGGCGGACACGATGCCGACGAGACCTACATTTGAAAAGTCCAAGCCCTTCGCTACCAACTGAGTACCAATCAATATATTAGTCTTACCCTTTCTGAAGGAATTTAAAATCCTGTTTATACTTCCTTTTTTTACAACTGTATCAAGATCCAGCCTGTCGACAGTATATTCAGGAAAAATTTCCCTCGTTACTTCTTCCACTTTTTCGGTTCCTGTGCCGAAATGTTTCAAATATCTGCTGCTGCAAACGGGACATTTTTGAGGAACCTGTTCATGGATACCGCAAAAATGACAAACTGCTTCATTTCTTGATTTGTGGTATGTATATGATATACCGCATTCTCTGCATTTCATAACGTATCCGCAGGATCTGCATGATATAAAAGCGGAATAACCTCTTCTATTCAAGAAGAGAATGATTTGCCTTTTTTCCTCAAGATTTTTCTTCATTTCCTGATAAAGGGGAATACTGAATATGGATTTATTGCCATTCTTGAGTTCATCCCTCATGTCTATTGGAAAAATAGAAGGCAGAGGCGTTTTATTAAAACGCTCCTTGAGAGTTATTTTTTTATATTTGTCTGTTTCCGCCTTATATGAGGATACCATTGAAGGTGTTGCACTTCCTAACAGCACTACTGCATTATTTTTTCCCGCTCTTTGAATCGCTACCTCGGCAGTGTCATATTTTGGAGTCATATCGGATTTATATGTAGTTTCATGCTCCTCGTCCAGCACGATTACCCCTATATTTGAAAGAGGCGCAAACACAGCGGAACGTGCTCCGATTACAATTTTAACCTGACCTCTTTGAATCCGTATCCATTCGTCATACCGTTCTCCAAGAGAAAGCTTGCTGTGCAGTACTGCTATTTGTTCTGCTCCAAACCTGCCGATAAAGCGATATATGGTCTGGGGAGTCAAAGAAATTTCCGGTACCAGCATGATAGCTGTTTTTCCGGCTGAAATGACGGCATTGATCACCTGCATGTAAACCTCAGTTTTTCCGCTGCTTGTAACACCATGGATCAAAAAAACGTTATGCTTCTGATTTTTTATGAAAGGTGATATCTCTGAAACGGCATTTTTTTGCTCCTCCGTAAGGGTCCTGTTGCCTGCAGCTTCGCCGGCAGCCTCTTTGTACGGCGTTCTGATTTTTCCTCTCTTTGAAGATGTTCCTGAGGGTGTAAAGCATTTTATTGCATCTATGTATCTGCAAAGATATTGCTTTTTCATCCAGATACAAGTGGAAACCGTTTCTTCGCTGAGTGAAATATCCGGATCTACTGATACAATAGATTTGATCCCTTTTATTTCCTTGGGCAGAGAGTCTGCTATCTGGAATACATAAGCATCTCTTATCCGATTTCCTCTTGCGAAAGGCACAGAAACCTTGCTCCCTATTTTTACACTATCATCCTCACAGCGATAGGTATACAGATTATCCGTATGGTCAGAATTATTGTTAATTACCACATTGACATATTTCATACTTTTCCTTTAGCGTATTAAAGCTTACAACAATTCAGAAAGAGCTAAACTTCACATTTTTATGTTATAACAAGAAAACATTTTTTGCTTCGCATTCTGCTATCATATCTTCAGGCCACACTGAGACTTGAACCTCTCCGATATGCGCTTTTCTCAGGAAATACATGCACAGTCTGGACTGCCCGATTCCTCCTCCTATGCTATAAGGTAACTCTTTATTGATCACAGATTGATGAAACGGCAGCATCGTTCTGTCTTCTGCATTTGCAAGCTTGAGCTGCTTCAAAATGGAGCTTTCATCCACACGTATCCCCATGGATGATATCTCATATGATATCCCCAAAATATCATTCCATAATACGATGTCTCCGTTTAGCTCCCAATCATCATAATCCGGTGCTCTGTCATCATGCTTATTTCCTGATTTCAATTGTCCGCCGATTTTCATAATGAAAACAGCACGCTTTTCTTCTGCAATGGCATCCTCTCTTTGTACAGGGGTCAAATCAGGATACATGTCTTCCAGCTCTTGTGTCGTTATAAAAAAGATATCGTTAGGAAGCTCTGTTTGCAAGCCTCTATATATACGGTTTACATAATCGCCCAAATTTTTCATGGCATTGTATATGGTAATCACCGTTTCTTTAAGATATTCTTCATTTCTGTCCGATTTATTGATAGACTTCTCCCAATCCCATTGATCAACATAAACTGAATGGAGATTATCAAGCTCTTCATCTCTGCGGATAGCATTCATATCCGTATAGATTCCCCTGCCCGGTTCGACCTGATATTTCCCGAGAGCCATTCTTTTCCATTTTGCCAATGATTGGACAATCTCTACGGTTTGCTCTTCCATACCCTTTAATGTAAAGGATACCGTTCGCTCAGTCCCGGTCAAATTATCATTCAATCCGCTTTCAGGCACAACAAATAACGGTGCAGATACTCTTCTGAGATTTAGACCGTAAGCGAGTTCTTGTTGAAAAAAGTCTTTTATTTTTTTTATTGCTCTTTGACTTTCCATAAAGTCAATCACCGGAGTGTAGCCTTCCGGTATCATTAGACCTCTTGCCATAAAATCCTCCTCTATTTTATTTTTACCTTGCCGGAA
Source organism: Eubacteriales bacterium (assembly GCA_028706405.1). Taxonomy (GTDB): domain Bacteria; phylum Bacillota; class Clostridia; order Peptostreptococcales; family Anaerovoracaceae; genus Anoxybacterium. Next base: position 82,755 of record JAQWBM010000004.1, on the reverse strand, counting down.
AAAACACACCCACAATATTTCTGCCGGTATAGGTCATATTGCTTTGATAGTTCGATGGATCGCTGATAGCCTCCATGCTTCTTAAAATCCTCATTCAAAAAGGTCAAGCCATAGCGCATACCGAGTTGCATACCGAGCTTAACGAGCAACTCAAAATTTTTATACGGGCTGATGCCCAATGTTGTTCCAAAGGTATCAAATCCTGACATGCTGGCAGTCTCTGCTGTCTTTTCCAACCGGAGCTGAAAGCATGGTGTGCATCGCATTCCGCCTTCCGGCTCATTTTCCAGGTTTTTTACTGCGGAATAAAAGCGTTCAGGCTCATAAGGACCTTCAAGATATCCGATGCGGTCCCGGGAATCGATTTTGTCATTATATTTTTCTATAAAGTCAATCTGTGCGATCCTTCTTTTTTCATACTCATCCCGATCAGTTATGTTAGGGTTATAGAAAAATATCGTGATATCATATCTTCCGCTAAGTTGCTCAACAACAGCCGTACTGCAGGGTCCGCAGCAACTGTGCAGAAGAATTGCAGGCCTTGCTTTCCGCGGGTCATGAATATCTTCCATACTTATAAAACTGTTTCTTTTTGTTTCTCCTTCAATCCTTGTGCAGATGCAATCTTTGTCTTTTTCCTTTTTCATAGACATCCCTTATCCTCAAACTTTTAATTCCCTTTTTAAAAAATATATTATATTATATCATAAGTGCAGGCCGCATTTTGTAAGTTATTATTATTAAAATGTTATTTTTCATTTCCTTCCGGAATCGACCGTATTTTCCGGGAAATATACAGGCTAGCGCATAATAGTAAATGTGGGTATTTTATGTCAAGTAGATTCGGCGATCAATATTTTAATTCCATAGGCAGTTACTTGAAAAAGCGTTTTGGCTGCAAAGTGATAAAGCTTTCTCTGGATGCAGGCTTTACATGTCCAAACAGAGACGGCTCTAAAGGTGTGGGCGGCTGTATTTTCTGTTCAGCTGAGGGCTCCGGGGATTTCGCCAGTGACATTCCCGATCAGATTCGTCTTCTTTCAAAAAAATGGCCTACAGGAAAATATATCGTTTATTTCCAAAGTTATACGAATACCTATGCTCCTGTAGAAGTACTGCGTGAAAAATATTATCAGGCATTGGAATATCCCGATGTCATCGGCGTTGCAATTGCAACAAGACCGGATTGTTTGTCTCCGCAGGTACTGGAGCTGCTTTCTGAACTGAATGAAAAAACCTTTCTATGGATAGAGCTTGGTCTTCAAACCATACATGAAGATACCGCCTCTTTGATTAACCGCTGCTATCCTCTCAGCGTTTTCAATCGTGCTATTAAGGAGCTTTCCAGTCTGCATATAAAAACAGTAGTGCATTTGATTCTCGGACTACCCGGAGAAACCCGCGATGATATGCTCGCATCGGTTCGCTATGTAAGCAATATGGAATTATTCGGGATCAAGCTGCATCTTATGAACGTATTAAAAGATACGAAGCTCGCTGAGTTCTATCCGGACCGGATGCACATTCCTAATATAGAAGAGTACATCAATCTGGTAGTAGATGCACTCGAAATCATTCCTCCGCATATTACAATCCACAGGGTCACAGCCGATGCCCCAAGACACCTTCTTATAGCGCCCAAATGGGGATATAAAAAACGTTCTATACTGAACGGCATTCAGAAGGAATTCAAAAAAAGAGGAAGTTATCAGGGATTACGGGAATAATATGAAGTGAGAACAGAATTGATTTTTTAGTGCAACCTTTTAACTGTAAACCTTATTCTAAAGATTTGAAAGAATAGAAATTCCTAAAAATATTTTATTCCTGTTGCTTATGACATTCTTTACTTACCTTCACCTAATCTACCATCATTGTAGTGCTTCCTGCACAGAGAAATATACATGTCGTTTCCGCCTATAACGATTTGTTCCCCTGTTTTGACAAATTTCCCGTCAACGATTCTTGCAACCATGGTCGCCTTTCTGCCGCACCAGCAGATTGTCTTTATCTCTTCTATTTTATCAGCATACACCAGCATGTAATAGGAGCCTTCAAAAAGCTCGTTTTTGAAATCATTCTTCAATCCATATGCCAATACGGGCACCTCACAGCTGTCCACGATTTCTATCAATTCCTGAACATGATGCTTTTTTAAAAATTGACACTCATCTACAAGTACACAATCTATTTTACCCTTTCTGTTTTCCTTCATGAACAGGTCCAATATGTTAATATCGTCATTGATTGCAATGGCTTCTCTGCTTACTCCAATTCTCGATGATATAACTCCGATTCCATACCGATCATCAACACTTGGAACCAGAGCAAGAACTCTCTTACCACGTTCCTCATAGTTGTATGCTACCTTAATTAATTCAATGGATTTTCCCGCATTCATAGTACTGTATCTATAATATAATTGTGCCACTGCAATTCCTCCCTATTCCTATGATTTTATTGTACTGGATTAAGAATGCAAAAGCAACAGCAACAAAAATGCACCATCGGGCTTAATGCCAGCAACGGTGCATTTTTCAATGCTTTCGCATGGTGCCCAGACTCGGAATTGAACCAAGGACACGAGGATTTTCAGTCCTCTGCTCTACCTACTGAGCTATCTGGGCAAGAACTATAATTAATATGGTGGGCCATCAGGGACTTGAACCCCGGACCTGCCGGTTATGAGCCGGACGCTCTGACCAACTGAGCTAATGGCCCGTGTAAAGGTGGTCGGAGTGAAAGGATTCGAACCTTCGGCCCTCTGGTCCCAAACCAGATGCGCTACCAAGCTGCGCTACACTCCGAGGCTTTATAAGGGTAATTGGCAGGGGCAGTAGGATTTGAACCCACGGCACGTGGTTTTGGAGACCACTGCTCTACCAACTGAGCTATGCCCCTATGTGGCGGAGAAGATGGGATTCGAACCCATGCACCAGTTGCCCGGCCTAACGGTTTAGCAAACCGCCCTCTTGAGCCTCTTGAGTACTTCTCCATGGTTAGTCGATTCCACATTATATCCAATTTCTCATCCTTTGCTCCGCAAAGTCTGACGTATATCTTTACGTGGCGGAGAGGGTGGGATTCGAACCCACGGCCCCTTTCGGAGTCACTGGTTTTCAAGACCAGCTCCTTAAACCGCTCGGACACCTCTCCATCGTTAGGTTCTACTCCATATATTCATTATGGTGACCCATCCGCGATTCGAACGCGGGACACCTTGATTAAAAGTCAAGTGCTCTACCGACTGAGCTAATGGGTCATATTGGCTGGGGTAGCAGGACTCGAACCTACGAATGACGGAGTCAAAGTCCGTTGCCTTACCGGCTTGGCTATACCCCATTCTCAAAAATAATGGCGAGCCCACAGGGATTCGAACCCCGGACACACGGCTTAGAAGGCCGTTGCTCTATCCAACTGAGCTATGAGCCCAATAATGTGGAGCGGATGATGAGAATCGAACTCACGCTATCAGCTTGGAAGGCTGAAGTTCTACCATTGAACTACATCCGCATAATTGGAGCGGAAGACGAGATTCGAACTCGCGACCCTCGCCTTGGCAAGGCGATGCTCTACCCCTGAGCCACTTCCGCATAAATTGGTGGAGGGAGGTGGATTCGAACCACCGAAAGCTCCGCTAACGGATTTACAGTCCGCCCCCTTTAGCCACTCGGGAATCCCTCCATGATATTAAATTATTCAAAAGTCCACCGGACTTTTTCACTGCACTCGATCCCTTTCGGGTTCGATTCCTTCTTAATGGTATCTATTTACTTGGAGCTGGTGGAGGGAATCGAACCCCCAACCTGCTGATTACAAATCAGCTGCTCTACCGTTGAGCCACACCAGCTTATAAGCTATATATTAAATGGCGACCTGGATCGGGCTCGAACCGACGACCTCCAGCGTGACAGGCTGGCATTCTAACCAACTGAACTACCAGGCCATTATTACCCGTTACACTCTGATACGGGGTCCTCCTGTATTATGGTGGGCGCAATAGGGCTTGAACCTATGACCCCCTGCTTGTAAGGCAGGTGCTCTCCCAGCTGAGCTATGCGCCCGAGAATTGAGTATTTAGCTGCTTGACACATTAATTTAGTATACAGGGATTGCTTTTCTGTGTCAAGACAATTTCTCCTTTTTCGTCAATTATTTTATAATTGGCTCCAAGGGTGGGGCTCGAACCCACAACCTATCGGTTAACAGCCGAGTGCTCCACCATTGAGCTACCTTGGAACGTTCATATAGCACTTTTTTGTGAACCGGTTTTTATCTTAGCATAACAAAAAATCAATGTCAACGACAAATTCTGTTTTTTCTCATATTTCAAATCGACTTATTCGATTTGAATAGACATTCGACTTCTTCTTAAATTTTAGCTTTTAACAATTTTTGACTTTCGGATAAAATTTTGGCGCTCCCAGCAGTCAGATTCGATATGAGAGCTTTTACCTCCTCCGTGTTTTCAGGTTCAAGCAAAAGATCGGCTGTGACCATGTCCTCAAAAACCGTGTTTGTGACCTCAAATTTACCATTTAACGCAATATTTTGCAGTTTCCCTAGAAAAGTATAGTCAAGCCTGACTCGCAGCTCATTTAGTTCTTTTACAGCGCAAATTTCCGCAGCGTCCAGAGCCAGCTTTGCAGTACCCGTATAAGCTCTTACCAGTCCGCCGGTTCCCAGCTTGATACCGCCGAAGTATCGTGTAATTACCAGTGCTGTATTGGTGATTTCTTCCTTTACGAGCATTTGTACTATAGGGGTTCCCGATGTACCCTGAGGTTCTCCGTCATCACTGGCCCATTGTAATTGAAATCGGTCACCAATCACAAAAGCCGGAACATTGTGAGAGGCAGTTTTATGATTTGCTTTGATTCGCGCAATAAAATCCTCTGCTTCTTCCCTGGATTCAACCGGACTGACATATCCGATAAATCTCGATTTGTTGATAGTCTGCTCAATATTAGCTTCATTCATTACTGTTTTATATAAGATCAACAGAATCCCTCTCATTTCATAATAAATTGTTCCAGTCTTCCATAATCCTTTTTGGAAATTTCCGCCTTAACATATGTGCCTCCCTCCCTGTAGTCCATCTGCATTACCCTGCTTTTGTCATGAAGGTAGGACGAAATATCACCTCGATCGTATGGGACCAGCATGGATACTACGATACCCGTAAAGAGTTTTTCTTTGATTTTTTCCATAAGCAACTCTACATTATCACCTCGTGTTGCTGATATATACATAATCTCATCACCATTAGGAACGATTATTTCTTCGGCAATGTCTATCTTGTTATAAACCGTCAATTTTTCTTTATCACCGGCTCCTATCTCTTTAAGAACCTGATTTGTTACATTGATATGAAAATCGTGATCGGGATAGGATGCATCCACAACGTGGAGCAGCAAATCCGCATGTACCACCTCTTCTAAGGTGGATTTAAAAGCCTTGACCAAAGAATGGGGGAGCTTGCTGATAAAGCCAACTGTATCAATCAAAATGAATTCCTGGTTTGTATCAAATTTCACATTTCTCTGAGCGGTATCAAGTGTTGCAAACAGAATATCCTCTTCAAACACGCTTTTTTCTTCTTTTTCTGTTAATTTCAGCAGTCGGTTCATCAGCGCTGATTTTCCGGAATTTGTATATCCCACAAGGGCAACCAGCGGCAATCCTTCCTTCTGTCTTCTTGTCCTTTGCGTTTTGCGGTTGTCTTTTATGTCCTGCAATTCTTTTTTTATTTCATCCATTCGTTTGGAAAGGTGACGCCGGTCCGTCTCCAGCTTCTTTTCTCCCGGACCTCTGGTACCGATACCTGCACCAAGTCTTGATAAAGATTTTCCAAAGCCTGTCAGCCTTGGGAGCCGATATTGAAGCTGAGCCAGCTCAACCTGCAGCTTTCCCTCTTTGGAAACAGCTCGGGAAGCAAAGATGTCCAGAATCAGGATTGTTCTATCTATTACTCTTACACCAAGCTTGTCCTCTAAGTTTCTAAGCTGTATACCGGACAATTCGTCATTGAAAATCACAGTATCTGCTTCCATAATGGCGCACATCTCCTGAAGCTCTTCCACCTTGCCTTTTCCTATATGGGTTGCTGTATTAGGGCGTTCCCTGTGCTGTATAATTTCACCAGCCACATCTGCCCCCGCTGCTTCAGCCAAAGCCCACAGCTCCTCCATTGAATAAGATATATCTTCATCCGTCTGGACTCCAGCCAGAATGGCGTGATATTCCTCATCCACTATTACTTCATTATCATCTGTAAATCTCAATCCAACACCTCATTCAATATTACGGCTTCATTTAATGCACTGCAGCATTATAATTAATATAGAAATTTAATCCCTAACTAATATTATAACATAGTCCTTATCATTCAGGGAAGAAGTTCGTGGCGTCCATGGCGCTCCCGGGAGGAACACTTATGTATGCATCCGGCACCTGTCCTACGATTATCGCTTCCGCAATCAAAATTGTATTTCCCACATTGATGTTATTAATAGAAAATGGCGCCAATACTCTGGCTTGACTGTCCACTACCAAAAATACCTTATATTTTGTCTGGTTTATACCCATTCCTTCAAATTCTGTTTTATAATTGAACTTGGATGTTCCGATAGGCAATATCTTTAAATGAATATATGGACCAAATTGAGATAAAATTTGGCTTCCGATGACGCTGCCCACAGGAACACTTAGATCAGACGGATCCATCTGACGATATTGCTGCTGGACCATCTTGGTAAGATTGGTTACCAAGCTGTTCATTGCGACGGTGTTCGCTTCCACATAGGATATGTTCCCCTCCTGATCTGTTTTTATCGTCAACAATTCACTGAACGCTGCATCGGATTCAAACTGATCGTAAACAGCATCATTTACGACATTGGTAATCATCGCCTTCACTCTGACCTCCGCTATTGCGGCAACGTTTGGTTTAATGATTTTTTCGGTATAAATGACACTATAAACAGCCAGTACTATCAGCAGCACTAAGAGAATAAACCATTTTCCAACATGCCCGCCTCTTTTTTGCAGCCTCATAAAAAAACCCCCAAGCACTTTAGCATATGCTGATCAGGGGTTTTTTGTTACTGTTTTTTATATTTTTATACTTCCAGTTTTTCGAGTTCCTCAAGGAATTTTGAATTCAAGATCTTGAGGTGGGTTCCTTTCATACCTAAAGAACGGGATTCTATTACTCCGGCGCTTTCCAGCTTTCTGAGAGCGTTTACGATAACAGATCTTGTTATACCGGATTTATCTGCAATTTTACTGGCAACCAAGAGGCCCTCCGAACCATCGAGCTCAGCAAAAACCCGCTGTATAGCCTCGATTTCCGAATAGGATAATGTTCCGATAGCCATCTGCACTACAGCCCGCTTTCTTTCTTCTTCCTCAATTTCCAAATTCTTGCGACGCTGGATTTCAAGCCCTACAACAGTTGCGCCGTATTCCGCCAAGACCAGGTCCTCATCATCATATTCCGGTTTGTATCTTGCGAGGAGCATGGTACCCCACCTCTTGCCCCCGCCTAAAATCGGAACAATCGTAAGAAGCTTGTCATAGGTATCATAGTCATATTTAAAAATCTCCATAGCTTCTTCAGCCGTTAGATTTGCTTCCGTTTTTTCAACCCGCATCAATCCTTCATTATATTCATTGGGAAACTTTTCCTTACCGGTTTCAGGATCCATAATGGTGGAGCTGTCTGTTCTAATTTTATAATGAACTCCTATTACCTTTCCTTTTCTATTTGCGATATAAACATTTGCATCCAACAGGTCGCTCAGAATTTCACATAAATCATCAAAAGAGAATACTCCTGATGCACTTTCCTGTAATACCCAGTTTAGCTTCCTTACGTTGTTCAAAATGTCGTTTCCCATTTAGTTCCTCCATCTTATAGTATCATAATTTTCCCTGATAAATTTATTATATATTAAATTGCTCGAATGTAAAACAATTTTTTGAAAAATCAAAAAATTTCTTCAAGTTTATTATACAGAAAAATAATTAAATACTTACGGCGCAGTTATGAACCTGTTCCGTAAGCCTTTTACTTAATACTATTTTATTATGCTGTCATACCTGCGCCAGTGTTTTCTACAGTATATACCTGTCTATATCATCAGCATGTATCCTGTCGATAAACTTCTTATTTACATATTCCTTATCTATTACGATTTCGTCCTGATCCATATCGGGGATATTATACGAAATGTCCTCCAACAGCTTTTCCATTATAGTATGAAGTCTTCTGGCTCCAATATTTTCAGTCTGTTCGTTTGTCAAATATGCCATCGTTGCTATTTCTTCTATGGCATCATCTGTAAACGTTACGTTAATTCCTTCTGTCTCCAGCAACATCTTATGTTGTTTGATTAATGCATTTTCTGGTACAGTCAGTATCTGAATAAAGGCTTCCTTTGTGAGGTTTTCCAGCTCTACACGAATTGGAAATCTTCCCTGAAGCTCAGGGATCAAGTCGGTGGGCTTTGCAATATGAAATGCCCCCGCACCAATAAATAAAACATGGTCTGTTCTTACAGGGCCGTATTTTGTGTTGACAACGCTTCCTTCAACAATTGGCAGGATATCCCTTTGAACTCCTTCTCTGGAAACATCCGCTCCGGAGCGATAACCTCCGCCTGAGGCGATTTTATCGATTTCATCGATAAAGATAATACCATTTTGCTCTGCATTTTCCAAAGCTTCCGCTGTAACCTGATCCATATCTATAAGATTCTGCGCTTCCTGCTCTCTAAGGATTTTCCGGGCATCCTTCACTCGAATCTTCTTTTTTTTCTTTTTTTGCGGCATCATGTCTCCGAAGATGTTTCCGATATTTATGCTCATCGATTCATTTCCGAGATCCAGGCTGCCTCCCTTTGGACTTTCATTGACTTCGATTTCAATGAACTGCTCTTCAAGCAGTCCGTCCTTTAATTGCTGGCGTACCTGGTCTCTTGCTAGTTCAACATTAACCTTTTCAGATTCTTCGGTTGTGCCGGATTCAGGCTTTTGTTGATTTTGATTTGACTGATAACCACCACCCAAAATGAAGTCAAATGGTCCTCTGACGCCGCTCGTGTTTTGTGTGGATTTTTTCTTACCTGGGATGATCGCTTCGATGATTTTCTCATCTGCGATCTCTTCTGCAATTGAATATTTCTCCTGAAGCCTCATTTGCTTTGTGATACGTATAGATGCTTCCACCAGGTCTCTCACCATAGAGTCAACATCACGCCCAACATAACCTACTTCTGTAAATTTCGTAGCTTCTACTTTTACAAAAGGAGCATCCATCAGTTTTGCCAGCCGGCGCGCAATTTCAGTTTTACCTACTCCGGTAGGTCCCATCATCAGAATGTTTTTCGGGGTGATTTCCTCTCTCATATCTTCTGGCAGGAGACTTCTGCGATACCTGTTACGGAGTGCTACCGCAACAGATTTTTTAGCACTGTCCTGACCGATTATATATTTATCAAGCTCCTTAACTATTTCTTTTGGAGTCATATTATATAATGTATTCATTCTTTTTCCTCCTTTACCAACTTTTCCACGGAGATATTGTCATTCGTGTATACACATATTGAGGAAGCGATTGACAAAGCTTCTCTTACAATTTCCTCTGCGCTCATATCTGTATGCTTATAAAGTGCATTTGCCGCCGCATATGCATAATTGCCGCCAGAACCTATTGCTACAAAGCTTTCATCCGGTTCAATGACTTCGCCGTTTCCTGAAATGACCAGCAGGTTTTCTCTGTCCGCAGCTACCATCAGTGCTTCCAGATTTCTCATCACCTTATCAGATCTCCATGTCTGCGCAAGGGCCACCGCTGCACGCTTCATGTTGCCTGAATGCTCTTCAAGCTTCTTTTCAAACTTTTCTGTAAGCGTGAATGCATCCGCCACAGATCCTGCGAACCCTGTAACTACTGAATTTTTATATATTTTTCTGACCTTTTTTGCAGTCTGTTTCATAATAGTACTTTGACCCATGGTTACCTGTCCGTCACCACCGATACAGATGTCATTCTCATTTCGTCTAACAGCTACAATTGTTGTCGCATAAAATTCTCCCATTCAATGTACCTCCTAATAAATTGATCTTTGCTATTCTATTCTTCATACCCGCATTCTGGATTGGAACACATAAAATTTGATGTCTTTGATTTTTTTTCCATAAGCAAGGACGAACACTTCGGGCATTTTCTATTCACAGGTTTATTCCAATACAGCTTGTTGCATTCAGGATATCCGCTGCACCCGTAAAATATCCTGCCTTTTTTACTTTTTCTTATAACAATATCCTTGCCGCAATCCGGACACTTAACATCAATCTTTTTAACGATAGGCTTTGTATTCTTGCAGTCGGGATAGCCAGAGCATGCAAGAAATTCTCCGAACCTGCCATGTTTGATTGCCATCTGTTTCCCGCAGTTTTCGCAAATCTCGTCCGTAAGCTCATCCTCTATGGTGACCTTCTCAATTGCTTCCTCCGCAATTTTAAGCTCCTGCTCCAAAGTTTTGTAGAAATCCGCTACTACAGTTTTCCATTCTATGTTTTTTACTTCAATATCATCAAGCTTATCTTCCAGTTCTGCAGTAAAACCTGCATCAACGATCTTTTTAAAATACTTTTCCATCAATTCCGTTACGATAAATCCAAGCTCAGTCGGTTTAAGAACCTTCTTTTCTCTCGTAACATATTTACGTTCTAACAGCGTTGCTATTATCGGCGAATAAGTACTTGGTCTGCCAATATTCTTTTCCTCCAGATCCTTTACGAGCGCGGCTTCACTGAATCTTGAAGGAGGCTGAGTGAAATTTTGCTCGGTGAGAAGCTCAACCAACTCCGGTGTATCTCCTGCCTGAATATGCGGAAGCATCTTTTCTTTGTCTTCATCACTACTATTATTATAAACTCTTAAATAACCGTCAAATTTTAATTTTGATCCCGATGCTCTAAATAAATAATCTCCGTTGCTTATTTCTGCGCTTACGCTGTCATAAACCGCCGGAGTCATACGGCTTGCCACAAATCTGGACCAAATAAGCTGATAAAGCTTGTACTGATCCCTTGTAAGCGATTCTTTGATCTCATCAGGATGAAACGTTACAATGCTTGGCCTTATTGCTTCGTGAGCGTCCTGAACGTCCTTCTTTTTATTGGAATACACATTGTTCCCAATATAATTTGACGAAAAGTTGTTTATAATATATTTAGTGACTGCTTGCTGTGCTTCATCAGAAACCCTGACTGAGTCAGTTCGGATATAGGTAACCAAACCTACTGTACCGTGCCCTTTTATCTCCACTCCTTCGTAGAGCTGCTGAGCAATAATCATCGTTCTCTTCGTGTAAAACCCAAGCTTATTGGACGCTTCCTGCTGAAGGCTGCTGGTCGTAAAGGGAGGGTTTGGTTTTCTTATTCTTTCCTTCTCATCTACTTTTTGTATGACAAATCCTTTCGGATCCAACGAGGACTTAATATTATCAGCTTCTTCTTTATTCGATACAGTTAGCTTTTTTCCTTTGAATCCAGTCAATTTTGCAGTGAACTGTTTCTGCTTTTCTTTGCCTGTGTTCTTTAATACTGCTGAGATATTCCAGTATTCCTGAGGTATAAAGGCCAAAATAACTTTTTCTCTATCGCAGATGATTTTCAATGCCGCTGACTGAACCCTGCCGGCGCTTAATCCCCTTCTTACCTTTCTCCAAAGCAAGGGACTGATTTTATATCCTACCAGCCGATCCAACACTCGCCGTGCCTGCTGAGAATCCACCAGTTTTTTATCAATTCGTCTCGGATTCTTAACAGCATTTTGAACAGCATTCTTAGTAATTTCATTGAATATGATTCTACTTGAATTATCTTCATCAATGCCCAGTAAATAAGCAATGTGCCAGGAAATCGCCTCACCTTCGCGATCAGGGTCAGTCGCCAGATATATTTTACCGGCATTCTTCGCTTCCTTTTTCATTGCTTTTATTACATCGCCTTTTCCTCTTATGTTTATATATTCAGGCTCAAAGTTATTATCAATATTAATTCCAAGCTTACTTTTCGGCAAGTCTCTTATATGACCCACCGAAGCGATAACTTTATATTTACTTCCAAGAAATTTGCTGATTGTTTTTGCTTTCGATGGAGATTCCACTATTACCAAGTTTTTTTCAGCCATTATATCCCCCTTATTTTCCCCCTTCGATAGTTTGCTTTATAAGAATAAATTATATTTCCAAATGTTTTAATTTGCAATAAAAACTTTTCCCAAAGCCGTGTGCAGAAGTCCTTTCATCTCAAGAATTGTAATCATTGCATTGACCTCAGATGGAAGTTTTCCTGTACTCCTGCATATTAAATCTGTTGTGGTTTCGCCGGCTTGAAGAATATATTCATAGACTTCTCTTTCGCCATTCCCCAGCTTAATTCCGGATAGATTTATATCGGCGGACCTGGCTATGCCTAATTCGTCTATTATATCATCAAAAGCAATCAATGGAATAGCCCCATCTTTAATAAGCTTATTTGCCCCGAAGCTACACATATTATTTATATTCCCTGGCAAAGTATAAATATTCCTTCCTTGTTCCGCTGCGTATTCTGCGGTAATCAGAGAACCGCTGCTGATTCCCGCTTCAATTACTATAGTCCCCAGAGAAAGCCCGCTGATGATCCGGTTTCGCAGAGGAAACCGGAAAGGTAATGGAGGTGCTCCAGGTTCATACTCTGACATAATCAAACCGCTCTCCTTTAGTATTCTTTCTCTAAGCCCTTTGTTTTGTACAGGATAACATATATCAATCCCGCAACCCAAGATTGCAATAGTTTTTCCCTTGTTCTCCACAGCTCCTTTATGAGCAAATGAATCTATTCCGTATGCCATTCCACTGACAACAATTATACCATATTGTGACAGTTTCTTGGCAAATCCATAAGAAGCCCATTTCCCATAGGAAGTAGCCTTTCTTGTCCCTACAACTGCTATTGAAGGCATGCTCGCAATCGAGATGTTTCCCATATAATAAAGAATTTTCGGAGGATCACTGATATGCTTCAAAAACTCCGGATATTCCTTCTCGCCGCTCTTCACCTGCTTCACAGTATACATAAAAACCTCCTCTGACTGCTATAGACATCTGTACATCTTATCCAGGTTTCTGTACTGGACAGCCTCGGCGATATGCATGGCTCCGATCTTTTCAACGCCCTCCAGGTCAGCTATAGTCCTTCCCATTTTAATGATTTTGTTATACGCCCGCGCACTTAATGATAATTGAATAAAAGCATCTTCCAGCAGCCTTTTCGTTTCCCTGTCCAAAGCGCAGTATTTTTTTATCTGACTGGGAGTTAACTGAGAATTATATGATATGATTTCATTCTTGTAACGTTCAAGCTGTATCAGTCTCGCCAATTCGACCTCCCTCCTCATCATTGCGGAGTCCCTGAATGGCGGATGCGCGGCATTCTCCGGCAAAGATTCCGTATCCGAATTCTCGGGATCAGAAGTCTCCATCTCAGCTAAATCCCGATATCTTACCGGCATGATATCAATGTGCATATCAAAGCGATCCCCTATAGAACGCAGAATCATTGCTATCACACATAAAAAGCAAAATACATCACCCTATTTGAGCAATGTATTTTATTATTCGTTTATGTATTAGTATAAACTAAATTGAACTTTAAGCACTCCATTTTCTTTAATAATGTAATACGTTTGTTCCTGTTCATCGACTGGTAGCGTTCCATCATCACTTGCTTGCGTTATATATTCATCTGCTGAACTCCAATCAGTAAAAATACCGTATCGAGGCAAGCTTAATGCGATTTTAGGATAATTCGGTATATTTATTTGTGCTATTATCGTATAAACTCCATCTTTCTTCTCTACACTTTTTAGCTTAAAATAATTATCCATATTGACAAGTGCATTGTTCGCTGCAAGAACCAAATCTTTCGCATCTTCTGAATCTAAATTATTAAAAGAAACGACATTATCTGGACTTTCATTACTACTAAGTAATTTTGCTGCTTCCTCCGGCTGATTCGACATAATATATCTTTGATAATTTTTTGCTAAAGCAATTGCATCTCCTTTTTCCTGAGTTTCTATTGAATAAAATATCGCAATCGCAACTATAATCACGATAAGAATAATAGTAAAGATTATAAAGTATTTCTTTTTCATTTTACATCACGTATAATCCAATTATCTTATTTTTAAGTGATCGGATTATTTCTTTCCCCTTTCTTTCTATCTGGTTATACCGTCAGATTTATTCCGGGCGATGAAGTTTGTTCTCCTTTTTGATAATGCCTATTTTAATTGTTCTATCACACTTCCGTCTTGTTCAAGAAGCTTAAATACATCCCATAATATTCCTACTTCTTGGCACTGATTATAAGGAATAGTCACATCTTTATATCCTTCGCCTGTAAACCTTATTCTAACACTACTTGAGTTACGAATCGAATTAATTAAAGGACTTAGATCAGTGAAGGCAGTGGCTTCAGTCATGTCCGCCAGCTCGTCCATGCCGGTATCATCATGCATTAGAACTACCCATTCAGCAATACCACCGCCGAAAATTACTTGGGTATTACGGTCTTCATACGCTACATCGTAATCATATTGAGTTCCGTCGCAATCTATTTTTATGTTTTCAGTAAATATCCAATCGTCCTGCTGGAAACCAGTAACAATTGCAAATGTGGAGGTACCACTAAGTATTATTCTAGGTTCAATATTCCGATTATAGCCGATATTAACATATCTAGTGCTAATACCTTTGGGAACAATGATATAATTTCTATTGATGTCATCATAAACAACTGAGATTTTGGATTTAAGTTCGGTAATTGCTGCCTGCTTATATGTATCAAAATATTCATCATGTTTTTTCTTAATATCTTTATCCTCAAGAACAGTATTTATATCAAGTAATAACTCTGCCGCTCCTTTGTAATCACCGTCTTTTGCTTTCTTTTCTGCTTCGGCTAGAGATTTTTTCTTTAACTTTGATGTAATTTCCTTGATTTTTGCTTGAGCATCTTTAAAATTTTGTGTATCTTCAGATATTACATGTTTATAGCTTTTTATTGCTTCATATAATTTATCATCTGAATACATAGAATTAGCTATTTTATATTGATTTCTTGATTCTTCAACATTATCAATTAAAGTTTTTACACCGTCAATAATCTTTATGTCTTTTATTGGATTCAATTTGGCGACAGCTTCAGAAGGGCTTAATTCCTCATTAAGAAAATTCTCTTTTACCGATACTAGATAGTCATCTAATATAGTTATTGATTTTTTCTGAAATTCGGTATTTGATTTATTTGAATTATACGTATCAACAGCAGTTTTATAATCGCCTGAATTTAATGCTCTTTCAAATGTATGAATAGGAGTATTAAGAAAATAAGTGGCACTGATTATAACGATTATCAAAATAATAGTAATACACCCTATAATAATCGAAATCTTTCTATTCTTCATCAGAATGTTTTTTACTTTAATAATAGAATCTCTAGCCGATGTAGTTTTCGGGGCTGGTTCAGCAACATCTTCATTCTCTTCATAAGTATGATTCTCACATTTCGATAATGGTTCCTTGTCTTTAACAATACTGTATCCGCAATTTGAGCAAAACTTGGAGTCATCATTAATTTCAAATCCACAATTACTGCAATACATAAAATAATTCTCCCTTTCTTCAAATACTCGAGGAAACGACTGCTCAGCTTTACAAACCAATTCAAGTTTAGTTTTACTTATTTTACCATTGCAGATTAATATAAACAACAATTATCGACCGAATCATTAATCTTTTTACTAAACCGCAATGTCCATCTGACTATTATTTTCACCGCCATCCCTTTTACATAAAAAAGTGAGGCCACCATCTAATGTGATAGCAACCTCACCATTTTTCTTTATAAGAACTTCTATTAAAAAGTGTTTTATAATTTCTTCATCAATGCCCTCGGGACTTTTCAATTTATCCCCAAGAAAGTCCTTTATAAGTAGTAGTCTTTTTTTCTTGTCGACTAATTCTGAGCTTTTAACTTCTAATTCTTTTGTCTGCTTTCGGAAGTTTTCAATTACACCTTCAAGTTTCTCCTTTTGCATTACGAACTCATCCTTTGTAATTTCCGCATTCACCCGCATATTGATGAGGTTTTCTTTTTTCTTCTCCAGTTTCGCAATTTCTGAATCACACTTTTTAATTTCCTCAAGTGAAGTGTCCTCCCCGAGTGATTTATCTAAAGCCTTTAAAGCATTTTTGATAACACTGTCCTTATTATTCCAAAAGTCAAATATTACGCCTTTAACCATTCGATCCAATTCCTCAGTTTTAATCTGTGGATTTCCACAACCGTCCTCCGTATACTTTCCAAATTTCCGATATGTACCGCACTGCCAAACATCCTGCTCTGCCATACCTTTTTTGGTAGTGTACTTATATGTTTGATGCCAATAAGTCTCTCCACAAGCTTCGCACTTGATTTTACCCGAGTAAACATAGCCGCCTTTAAAATAACCAGCCATCTTTTCTTTGTCCCCATCTTTATAAACCTGCCTCTTACCAGCCAGGATTTCATTTGCCTGATCCCAAATCTCAGTACTCACAATTGGAGGGACAGCACCTTCCCTGACAATCCACTGGTCTTCAGGAACGTCATTAACTTTTTTTGTATCAAAATCCTTATGCCGCTTATTGCTGATCAGAACCCCCTTATACTTTTCATTCCGAATCATCCGCTTAAGTGTTGTTTCTGAAAACTCATTACCATCCTGATTAAAAATTCCAAGTCGTGTAAATTCTTTCACAATAGTTCGGAAGCCCATTCCATCAATATACATAGCAAAGACTTTTCTGACCACTTCGGCCTGTTCTTCATTAATGGTTAGCTGCCCATCGTGCTGATTGTAACCCCACATTTTCCCGTTCGTGACGGCTCTGCCCTTCTTTGCCCTTTGCGTATGAGCCATATTGATTTTTTTGCTTAAGTCCCTGCTGAATTGAGCCGCTATCAATGCTCTTACCCCTATAATCAAAGCGTCATCTGGTCTATAGTAGTTTTTCTCATCATAGAAAAACAACTTCTTTTCATTTTTCAATAATCTATCAACAAAAAGGTACCAGTTTAACGTATCCCGGTTAAGCCGGGAAATATCTTTAATCACTACAATGTCAAACTTATCTGATTCCAAATCATCATATAATTTCTGATATTGCTTTCTGCCCTGTTCGCTCGTGCCGCTTTTTCCTTCATCAACATATGCACCCACAAGCTCCCAGTCGATCTGGGAATTAATGTATTCTTCCAGTTCCTCTTTTTGTCTTGATAATGCTAAGACCTGATCCTTTTCTTCTGTTGATACTCTGCCGTAATATACTACTTTATCCATGAATAATAACCTTTCTTAAATACCTAAAATTTTCCTATTGCGTCCACTGCATGATATAATCTTATGCATGATTAATCAAGCTCTAACTGTTGATTTTTAGCCATTTTCTTGACTTCTTTGCTTGCTTTATCAAATTCACTTTTCGTGATCAAATTTTCTTTTAAAAGTATTTGTAATACTGAAATTTCTATCATTTAAATTCCCCTTTATATTAGAAAGGACTTGCCGCTTGGCAAGCCCCATATCGCTGTTAAATATCAATTATCTCAATTATGTGTTCACTAAAGACGGTCGCATCATCAGACAAAGTTGCCTTCAAAACCACATATTTTCCGACGCAGCTGATGCTTAAATCAGCTTTTACGGTGACACTGGTGCCGGTACTTGCTGTGATCGTAGCATATGCCATCGACGTAGTCCCATCTTGATTCCTGATGCTCCATACAACGGATTTATCCGTAACTTCCGAACCGTTATCATAAATATGTGAAACAAAAGACTTCTTTACTCCGCTCATAATCGTGCTGCTGCCGGAAATACTGATCGAATAATTATGGGTTTCTGTTTCTACTGATGTTACAGTTATCGTATCTGAAATCGTATTATGATATGTCAGCTTGGCAGTAACAGTTGCCTGTCCCAACTCAATGCCCATCACCTTTCCAGAATTATCAACACTTACAATTTCCGGATTATTACTGGCAAAGGTAACCGCCGGATTTGTTATGGACGTTCCATTATCCGTAGCCGTTACATTCAATTGCATAACATCATTAATAAGGACATTGGCCGCATCCCCATTAATAATGGTAAGAGCGTACGTATGCGCCACTTCGTATTTCCATCGATCTGCAATATTATTCTCGACATCATCATCAGTCTGAATAATCGTATCTAATGCGCAGTTTAACTTTATAAGTCCCTCTTGCGATTTATCGATTCCGACCACTTTAAACGGTTGATTGGTCACGTAGAATCTCTGGCTTAAAGAAATAGCTCTTGTATCAGAATTGTACGGAAGAGTAACAAAAATATTCCCAGTAGCTGTGGAAATAATAGTACCGGTAGAGACATCAAAGAAGCTACTTTCTTCAATACAATCAAACCATTTAATATTACCCGACCAGTTGAAAGCAATACGATAGCTGCATTTTCTGATTCTTGCCTTATATGATTTTTCTTCTTTATTGACCTGGCTGATAACAAGATATTTAACATTGTTATATCCAATCATATCGCCGGTTTTTAACTGGCCTTTCACACGGATAATTTTATCATCATAATAGGTCGGCTTATCTGCCGCATCTATTATCAGAGCAACTTGCACTGCTACATTAATCGTAATTTCCTCGCCTTTTTCATAAAGAAGAAAATCAAGCATTTCATCTATTTCTTGCGTCATGACTGCACCTGCCGTTTCAGCTTGTACAGGTGTACTTCATAGTAACCGTCCCATTTTATTAAATCCATTATTTTATACAGTTCATTTTCAACTTCTATATATTTTTCAGTGTCGATTGATGTATCAGGATCACAAAATATCCTGTTTGATATATCAATTTGAAATCCATCCTCAAACAATATGCTTTTGGTATAGGGTTGAAAATCTGCGTATAAGGATTTAATGTATGCTGTAGAGCCGGGGCTGGAATATATTTTTATTAATGTCTCATAAAACATTAAGCACCTCCAACCTTTATCTTTGGTAGCGGCAATGCTGATTTAATATATTCTGGAATCGCTCCATCTATATATGTAACGCTGCGTTCTCCCTCGGTCTTCTGCTTATACCCGGTGCTATCTTTGTTCTTATATAAATAAACTGCAAGCTCTGCGACCGCTCCGTTATATTCCGAACTAATATCGGTAATATTACAATAAGACAGTGCCATCTTCAAAGCCAGTCCGATGAAGTGATTCAGTACATCATCTTTTGAAGTATCGTCCACTGCAATGCCGAGCAGCATTTTTACAATTACAAGCATGCCTTATTCCTCCGCTTCTTCTGATTTCTGTTCTGAATTTTTCGTTTCACATAAGCCCGTTGCTGCTCCTTCATCAAGTTTTATAAGCTCTACAATCAACTGCTCCTTCTTTACGCCAATTGCATTAAATCCACGTTCCTTAGCACGTTCAGTCAGTTCCTTGTAAGATAAAGAATCATATTCTGATGGCTCTCTCTTTTCTTCTTCCACTGTATATCCATTCTCAGTAAACCAAGAAATGAGGTAAGGATCATCGCTGACCCCTACCCCGTTAATAAAGTTTACCGTAACCGATATACCGTTAAACTCTTTATTACAGTATATCTTCGCCATATGTACTTCCCCCTACGCTACCTTTATATTTCTGAAAACTCCTGCGCTCTTTGTTGCTTTGAGCGCAACGGCTGCGACCATTTCGACTTCTCCCGTTTTTACAGCTCCTGAGGTTGTGAAGTCAGGAAGCCAGATTTTCACCAAGTCCTGACCCGCAAGCGAAACGGCATGGAATCCATCCAGTGACAGATTCGCCGCATAAAGGTCAGTCAGACCAGTTACAATATCCGTTCCATTCGGTTTTCTTGTATCAACAATAGAAACGACCGGAAGATTGCTTCCCGATCTTTCTCCGAGATCAACCAGCACGATCCCATCGTATGCATCAACTTTTCTACCAAAAGCATCTTCGCTTTGAGTGAGATATCCTGCTCTTCTTGCTACGGATTTGATTTTGGTAATCAGCTTTGAGTTTCCACCAAGGAAAGATGGTTTTCCATCAAGGTTAGATAAGAATTCGTCAATTGAATCAAGAAACAGTTTATAATTGCTATCTACCGCAGATGAACTGGAAAGATCAATATATGATCCAGTGTTGTATTCTGTACTGGAGCCGGTGATTGCCTTATTCAATCCATCAAAGGATTTCGTATCCACAGCTGAATCCCCATTAATAACCGTGTCGTGGAAGAGACTTTTTGCAGCCTTAACCTTTTGCTGTACCTGAAGACTCAGTTCATCTACAAGACCGCCTGTATTAGCAATAATTCTATCAATCTGGAATGAGCCACCGAATGGTTTTAATTCGGTAGTATATCTTTGCTTTGTGACTTCCTGAGCGGTGTACTCTGCGTTTATTTCACGAAATGCGGCTGTCGGCTGAGTAATCAGTCTTGTATAGCCGTATGTAAGGGTTGCTCCGTTTGTGCCGGGAGTCACTGCATCATCGAATGCAATATTGTCCAGTATAAATGAGCTCTTTCTAAATTCATCAATAACGCCGATTTGGATATCGTCCTGTGTGTTTAATTTTGCTTGTTCTAAAGTTACCATAATAATAATCTCCTTTTCTTTTAATTACTTCTGCTATAATGATTTTTCAATGCTTCATTTAAATTCTTTGGCTGATTATCTCCCCCAGCATTGTTAGGTGGAGTGTAACCGCCTCCCTTAAGCCGTTCTTCGACAGCCGCCTGAACGGAAGATCCAAAGATTTCTTCAAACTTGCCGATATTGGAAACGGTGGATTCCTCATCTTCTGCTATTAACAAGTCAATGACCTGATTAATAGGGAGTTTCTTTTCCGCAGCAATCGTAAGAGCCTTATTTTTCAAAACCTCTCGCTGTTTCTCCGACTCCATTTTTTCAATCTTGGCATTCAGTTCCCGGAGCTGCTTTTTCTCAGGGGTTTCCTCTGGATACAGCTCTGAAATCTTTTTATCAATTTCCTTCTGAAGATTGTTGGATTTCCAAGTATCAAGCCCCTTATTGAGGTGTTTGTCCTTCTCGCTATCGAGCCACTTTCTCCCTTCCTCATTTTCAGAAAGGAATTTCTGCATTCCGTCAACACTTATTAAGCCCTTCAAATATGCTTTGAGTTCCTCACTATCTTTGTTTTCCTCAACGTACTTTTTTACTTCTTCGATTGTCATAAATTACTCCATTTCTCGCACATTCGACCATATGCCCGAATACACATTATAAAAAAATATATAAATAGAGCAGTTTAAACGTCATACTCAGGACAAATAAAAAACGAATAAATTTAATTGCTTTTTAGCTAAGCCATATCCTAGTATCAAGAGGTCATTTTTTCATTTTTACCCCTTGCAATTACAAGGTTTCAGACCCCTCTAATGCGTTATGCTATGCTGAATTCACTCGCAGCCGATATTGTCTTTCTCTTGACTGTTCTCTCCTAACTATCTTTTGGCACTTTTCACAATAATGTTGCCGGTTAGAATTAGCATCAAACAGTTCTCCGCACCGTTCGCATTTTACCTTTGGCTTTGCCTTTCTTCCGACTGCTGCTCCCATATTGTGTTCCTGCCGGTACTGTCTTTCCAAATCCTCTTCCAATGGAAGCACCCCTTCCTCAAAATATTTGCAACGAAGCATATCACCTTCTCCAAAATACAAACAAGCCTCATCATGATTACAACAGTAATTATTGACGAAGCCTGTGACATATCCAGCGCACTCCTCTTTTATAAGGCTCTTTATTCTATTAATATTTTTCAATCTGTTGTTTCTCCTTCATTAGTTTCTGTATTTTTCTGCTCTGCCTTATATTTACCTACCTCCAGCTTCGGATTTTCTACAAAAGGTAGCAAGGTCAATAATGTCTCTTGACTGCATACATCAGTAAGCTTCACGATTACGTCGGCTAGACCTGTAAGATCAGTTGGTAAATTCCTTGTAAATTTCACGGAAATATCCCGGTAGTCATATGCAGAGCCTTCCTTTTTAGACAAAAAAATAAAGAGAAGCTTTAATCTCTCCTTGATTACCTTTTCCATAATGGCTTCCCGTATTGACACTCTGTTCTCCATATTCAGAAGCTTATTCCGAAGTGCCAATGAGGACGTATTTGACGCCCAATTCTCCGAAAAATTAACCTCATCCATAAGATCGTAAATCTTCTTCTCGATATTATCCAACTCATTCTTTACAAAACTGTCGTTGATATCTTTGGTCAGCCATGATACCTTTCCTCCTGCCGGGACTTGAATTATTCCCATCTCCTTCATCTTGCCAAGATCGTCTTCTTCAAGCTTACTATTCTCAATAATTAAGTAAGCGTTTCGGTGATCCGCAATTTCGTTGACCAAGTCGCTATTCAAAGCGTTGTACGCATCAAAAAGTGATATGATATCGTGAAAGCCGGGCTTTCTTTCGCTATTGGCTGGACAAACAAGCACCGGCACTCTTCCAAAGATATGGCTGTGACTTCCCGTATAGGTGAGATTTCCACCTGAATAGCTATTTCCACTGTTCACAGTCCCGATTTGATAATGCAGAATTTCTGTATCTGTATAAACGTCCATATACTGTTTATCATCAAAATGCTTTTTATATTTATGAATTGCAAGCAGAGCATTCCGCTCAGCAGTTCCATCTTCCAGCACATAACAATTCAGCGGATTTAACACAGTAGCAGAAAACTCTCCATCGGTATTGATATAGTTGAGTTCGTAAGCCTCGCCGAAGATTTCGCTTTGCTTTCTTAGGTTGATATTATGCTCCTTGTCCCAATGGCTAGTGTTAATATCAATGGCATCGATGATATTTTCATCATCAGACTTGGAAACGTAATTCACAGGCTTCCCAAGCAGATACCCAACCTCGTTGTCCACAAACTTGCGTGGGTAATTAAAAACGAGCTTCATATTGCTCCGGGAGTCCTGCATCTTGTAATCACTTAATATGGAATGCTTCCCTTCATAGTAATCTTTGTAGATTATTTTTGCCGGAATGCTTTTGTTAAGCTCCAGTAAACATTGTAATATTAATTTTTCATCTATATGCAAATTATTCTTCCTTTCTAAAATGGGCATAAAAAAAGCCATTGCATAAGCGCAACGGCATCGATCCATAACCCTACTAACTTTAGCTAGTTAGATATTTTGTTAGCAGTTTCAAAGTTTTGATAAATCAAATTTCTAAAAATCTCCGCTGCCCTGCCGACATCGAAAAACCAGCTTACGATAACAATTGAAACAACGCAAACGCAGACTAAATTTAATATAAGCATAAACTTTGGATATTTTATTACTTCATTTTCCTTTTTATTTATTTCTAAAATAAATCTGGTCAAAATATAGATTATATTAATTAATACAAACGCTACACCTACCGCAATTAATACAATTTTATATACGCTTGCGTTTCCTATATTTTCCAATACCGATGTAGAAAATGCAATTCCTCCCGTAAATGTTAATACAATTGCTGCAAAAATACCCAGTATTGTTACGTACTGTTTTTGCATATCGTCAGCCTTTTCTACATTATCTTGCATTAATGAAACCGATTTTCCGACTTGTTCTAATGTTTCATTTACTTTATTTAAGTCACTCTGACTCCTAGATTCTATCGTTTTAAAATAATTAAGTCTCGCAATATCCAAATTAATATGGTCATATAACTTATTAATCTGCTTACTAATATCAATGAGTTGATTTGTCTCAGGATCCTTATTTTGAGGTTGATATCCTTGCCTAACTAGATTCATATTCTGATTCAATACTTCAGTATTACCTAACTGGGGGTCTTTATCTACTTGAGATATAACCGCAAAAATATCAGAATAATAATGTCTAAATTCTTCTTTATCAGCTATACCGGAATATATAGATTCAAGTTCAATATAAATATCACTTTTTTCTTTAGGCGAACTCAAAATCTTTTGAGATTCGGCAAGCCTAAACAAAAGCATTTTAAATTTATTGCGTTTCACATCTACTTTATCAGTTATCAAACTCTCTACTACCCTTTCGTCCTTATCAACTCAACAGGTATTGTCTTGTGATTACCTAATCCATTACGATATATAGCAGCCCATGCTTTCCCTTCACTATGTGTCTCTTCTACCAAGTCCCAAGGATTTCTGCATCGTTTTTCTTCAGCAATAGTATCAATTATGCTTGAATCATCCTCATTAATATCAATTGCATAGTTCATCGTAATAGCCATTGATCCAAAACCACAATACTGATAATATGTTTCTGGCACAACCGGCCCAAATTGCCAAGCCTGGATTTCATCATCAAATAAAGGTCTCCCTTTATCCACAAGATATTTTCTTTGCAAAAAATATAATATCTTTTGCAATTGTAAGTTGCTGATCGGAGAATCTTCCACAGTGCATTTATTTATAACATATTTTGCAATATCTAATGCAGAATATCTTCTCTCCATTCTCTCAACCATATCTATTCCTCCTTCATGTACATATTTTTAAAGTATTCTCAAATATATACATCTACCACTATAATACTTATTATTTACCCAAATTGCAACACATTAAAAATTATTTCCATCTAAATAGAACTTAACTTAGTGCATTTAATAAAACCACTAACATTATACTCCAATCAAAAAAAATATTTAAAACAGCAATCCCCTATCAAAGAATTTTAAGCTCTGAACCCCTTGCACCAATTGCACCGATCCATAAAGGCTGTCGGGAGCATCGTCAAATTTCGCCCCTTTGTTGTAATCCTTTACTTGATTATTATACCTTATATTTCCAGAATTGAAAAGGATATGCGCGTTTTTAACTTCGGGTTCTAGGGAAATAATCCGCTCGTGCTTATTTCCCTTACTGATCACACTATCAACAGGAGTGTATATTTGATTATCCCAAAGCCGCTCCTCGAACTTCTGCTTCATATAACTTTGGGCCTGGGTCACTTCGAAACCTATCTTACCCACTGGATACTGGTTTAACTTGTCAATCGCAATTTGAAACAAATCATCCGGCAGGACTTTATGTATTGACCCATCTATAATGTATTTTTGCTTGGTCTTTCGGTGTTGACCTAATATCGTTATTGCAGAAAAGTCATTATTCTTCCCGGCTTTAATTGCAGGATCTACATACATTACCACTTCAAGCTCCTCAAAGTCCGGCAGCTTATCCCAATATTGAATATCTTGAAATATATAATCGTCAGTAGATCGGGGATCGTTCTGGAGTTCTTTTTGAAAGCTTCTCTCACCCATGCTGAGGCGCTTACATTGCAAATAGTAATAATCGAGGTACTCAGACCAGAGTATTTCGGTTCCCTGAAGCATTTCGTCCTCATGCCCCAAATAAAAAGACCTAGCAGTTTGAATCCTATCCAAGTCCTGTAAATTATTATATTTAATTTGCCACTCTGCCCACAGATCATCTCGCTCTGCCCATTTGATTACTGCGCTTTTACGAATCGATCTTACCCCAGCGACTTTTCCCTTTAAAAGATCAGCCATCAGATCCTCTTCATTTAGAATGGTTCCGACAATTAGGATATTTGTGTCACGGGTACCAATCGGAATCACGACATCGGTAAATGTGCTCTTTACCTGCTCTCGCTTGCTTTCTGATTTTGCGGTATCATCCTTCAGCAAGTCATCCAGCAGAACCAGTGTTGGCCTGAACTGTTTAAAATGAATTCCACGTAAACTTCCATCAATGCCTCGAATCATTATGCAAGCATCAAGTCCAGCTTTTCCACGAATCCAAATCTCATTATTATTCCAACGGTTACCTTTAGTGATTCCAAAATCCTCAATGAGTAGCTGATTAGTCTCCAGTTCATCTTTAATCATGTCCAGGAAGGGAAGAGCAATTTGCTCAGTGGCAGATATGATTAATGTAAATTGGGATTTCCCATATAGTGTTGAATATAGCGGAAATAAAAAAGAATTGATCGTGCTTTTACCATGCTCCCGGGGTAGGCCAAATGCATTTATAAGTCCGCTGTTGCTCAGCATATACTTAAGTTCAGAAAACAGCTCCCTATGGAATACCCCAAACGGCCTATCAAAATATTTAGGGAAGTAGAGCAACGCGAATAGCTCGATATCTATCTCGCCCATGAGCTTCCTGAGTTCTGAAAATGAAAATTCCTCGACCAGTTCTCTTATCTTTGCCGAGGAAAAGTGTTTGTTCATATACTGTTTGAGCAGTTGGTTCTGCCTTAATATTTCTATTTTCTGTTCTGGATTTATATCCATCAAAACCTCCTTCCTATGTAAATTAAAGTTTCTGCCTAAAATTACTGTAAAAATTTCCGTGCTGCCAGCTGGCGGCTCGGTCTTTCCAATAAAGAAGCACCCCTCCCCCCTGGAAGAAGTGCTGATTAAATCTTATTCGTTCACCAATCCAAACCATTCAATGCGTCTACCTTATCCTGCTCCGTGACCTGAGTGTACCGAATCGTTGTTAGTATTGAAGAATGACCAAGCAAGTCCTGTATCATAGTGATTGGTGCTCCCCCCATAATCAACTTATATGCGAAACTGTGGCGCAGATTATGTGGTGTGACTTTGAATCCAAGGCTTTTTCCATATTTCTCTAATATTAGATTGATTGCATTTCGACTGTATGACCCCCTTTGCCCGATAATAAGGTTGTCTTGATCGGTGTTGGGTCTAACCTCCAAGTAGTCCTCAATCGCTTTCTTCGCATCAGTATTCAATGGAATGGCTCGGTTGACGCTTCCTTTGCCAACTACATGGATTTTGCTCTTGTCTCCATCCAATGTAATATCTTGAAGCCGTAGATTGCAAAGCTCGCTTACTCTTATTCCGGTCGATATCAGCAGTTCAATGATACAGATATGTTGCTTATTCCCTTCTTGGTGAATTAGTTCCCTCAGCCGGTGCAGGTCATTTGCCTGTAATCCCTTATATTCGCCTCTTTCCCGGTTTCTGACCAGCTTTATACTGATGATTTCATCTAAGACATTATCGGTACAAAGGAACTTGCAAAAGGAATTTAAAGAAGCCAGCTTACGGTTCTTGCTTAGGATTGACTGGTTCAGCTTCAGCAAATGCTTTTTATAGTTTATAAGGATAAACTCATCGATCTCGGTGATATGCTTGCCTTGTCCATCAAGCCATTTCAGAAATTCCTTGGTGTCCCGGATATAGCAGGAGACCGTATTTTCACTAAACTCCTGCCGGTAAAGGGATAATTCAAAACCTTTTAAATCAAACATAAAAACACACCTTCTTTCTTTGGTGTGTCCATGTTACCTCTGTTCTGGTTGCTAATCAAGAGAATACTAACGACATAACGCTAACTATGGATTGAATTTTCAACGTTCTCTACTGTTCGTTGTTCTCATAGTCAAAGCTATCTTCCATTATAAATCCATCGTCAACCGTTTCCTCAACTTCAAACTCTGCTTCAATAATTTCCTTATCATCGATCATATCAAGGAACATCTGCTTCCGTTTGTTCTCCAATGAAGTGGTATCAATAATAATTTCCTTCTTATCTCCCCACTCTTCTTTCTTACGGTTCCTGAGCCAGAAAGCCTGAGCTGATGCATTCGGCGGCATATACCGTTTTACCTTTTCAATTCTGGTACGCTTTTTCCCATTTCGATCTTCCTCGATGATCGTTTTTATCTCCTCATATTCGAAGCCGAGAGCTGACTTCAGAACCGCATTTTCTACCTGGGAATCTATAACAGACTTGGCTGCGTATACTAAGGAATTTAGCTCTTCATGCTCTTTCATGTAGGTATACCAACTGTCTTGACTTATCCCTAACAGCTCGCACATCTGCTCGTTTGTCTTTCCTTCCAAGCACCAGTCCCGAATCTCGGCTAATCTCGGAAAAACATTGGTCAGCCATTTGGTATTATTTTTACTGCGTAAGCCCATCCGCATCACCTCCTTCCAAAAGAAAAAGAGCCTTAATGACTCTCTTTGGGATTACTTATATAATGTTTTATAAAATTAATGAATGCCCGAATGCATATCTTATGCAATTCCTCGTATTGCAAATTAAACTCGTATATTCGCTCTTGCTTGCCAGTACGCCATTTTTCCTCAACGTCAATTATTTTTAACTCTGGATAACCAGAATTAGAAAAAGAAAAAGTCCAGTAATCCCCTTCATGCATAAAAATATTACGTGCTTCGTTTATGATTCGTGCAAAGATTTCTATAGTGATTGTCTCGCTTGGCTGTCCAGAATCAAAATAACTATCTGCCAAGCTTCTTTTAACTTTAGATAAAATCTCTTCTTTGTCCGGCTCAATTAAATATATATCAAAGAAATCAATAATCGTGGTGGTTTTATTTAATTTCTCCCCAACAGAATTTGTTGTTATGCCAGACAAATTATATAAAGTCTCTATGCAGGTTATCAGATATGTTATTTTTAAAGCATCTTTTCCTGGTCTGATTTTTTCCATGTCAGTGGCAAGTTTACATAATCTCACCGTATTGTTGAGCATAAGCCTTGGAATATTTATGTTTGCATCGCAATCATTATCAGCGTCAAATATTAATTCCATAGATACCATCGGTGTGGAATCAAATATTGACTCCATGAATTTCAGGAGGTCTTCACCACTATAAAAATAATCATAATAAAACTCAACCAACTCATCAAAATACTCTTGATATACAGGATATTTTTCATTCAGCTGCTTGCTTATTTGCTGTTGCTCTGAATTCAACAATCTCATCCCCTTTCACTGAAGATATTATATCAAGAAAGAGAATACTTCAAGAACCATAGATTTATTTATTCGTATAAAAATATCGCCTCAAAAGCCCTTACAAGCCCATGAAGCGATATATATGACAACTCATATTTGCAACAGTTCCTTCAGCAGCTTCGCCCCAACTCGCACTCCTTGCTGAAAAGAAATATTTTCAATTCTGAATAAGAAGCTGTTCACTTCCTCAATAAGACTCTCCGATTCATCTTCACTCAGTTTTGATTTGATGGTGGCTTCCAACTCAGTCATTAAGCGGAAGCTGTCCTGACCACTGGTTAGAATTCCATTTACATCAGAGGGATCACCGTTCTTGATATAATCAGCCACTTGGCAAAGAGCAGTTTTCCTCATTATTTCATCAAATTCAGTTATCATCACTTACCCTGCCGTTCCGAAAAGCCGAATTGCCATCTAAATTTTTAAGAAGCACTTTCCTCGTCATTTTATAATCATCACCAATCATTCCAAGCCTTATAAGGAAACTTCTGAATGTGAATTTGTCATTATCGGTATCCGTAGTCCGAGCCGAAGCATATTTCAGTTCCTTTGAAATCTTATTCAGAAGAGCGATAAATTGGGCATATGCCTGTACCATTTCAGGACTGGCATCATCGTTCAGAAATTTCAATGTAACGGTCTTCCCTTCGAAGTCAAATGCAATTCCCGTAGACCCATTTTCTTTACCCTCAATAGCTGCTTTGAAATCTGCTACGGTCGCAGTGTTCGCATTATTAATGGCATTGCAGAAATTGTCCTCAATAATGTCGGCATCCAACCCAAGTGATTTTTTTATAAGAGCCTGTTTACTGTAAATAATATTGACCAGATTCCGTAAGCTGTTACCAGTATGGTTAGCCATCGGAACCGAGACTTCATAGCTTATTCCTACCGTCGCCGGTGTTTCCATTTTTTCTTGTTCAATGCCGGAACCGACCAGAGTCTCAAGTTCCACTTCATTCCCTTCCGAATCCGTGATCTTTCCGACCTTGTCAATTGTGTAAATACCAACTGCTGTCTGAATCTGATATGAGAGACTTGGTACTCCCAGGTATTTTGGCTTAACCCCAAAGTGAGCTTCCAGTGATTTTAAGATTTCTTTCTTTTCCATAATATAAAACCCTCCTTTTTAAGATTTTTGGTACTACATTAATCACTCTGAAAGCACATTAAATCAAGTAAAATGAAGGGATTAAAAAATAATTTTATGCTACATTCTGTTTTTGAACCAACATCGAATACGGAATTTTTTCTCCATCTCTAACCAAGAAAGCATCCGTATCAGAACCAACCTTATCAATATACCTTTTTACAATTACATCAACGTATTTCGGATCGAGTTCCATCATTCGGCAATGTCTATCAGTTTCTTCACAGGCAATCAACGTAGTTCCAGATCCACCAAATAGATCCAGCACAATATTTTTCATATCACTCGAATTCTTAATAGCCCTTATGACCAAATCCACTGGTTTTTGCGTAGGGTGGTAGACCGATACCTTATATCGAGGAATTTCCCAGCAGTCGCATTCCTTTGTATTTGTAACTGGATGTAGTCTCGGTGCGCCTTCGAGCCACCCATACCATATTCCTTCATAAATTGTGTTATAATCCTTCCTCGAGAGCACCAAAGAATCCTTTTTCCAGATAATCGTGCTGCTCCAATGATAATCATTTTCTTTCATTGTCAGCATTAAATTTCCCCATTCCTGCTGACTCATGACAACATAGGTTATTGCTCCCGGCATAGAGAAATAATTCATTACTTTAAAGGTTCCATTCATAAAGTCCTTGAAATCTTCAGTACTCATAGAATCATTCATTATCGTTCTTGGTTTCCAACTTGGATGATCCATATCGGCTCCATAGTTCACATTCCAAGGCGGATCAGTAAAAACCATATGTGCTTTTTCTTCCTGCATTAAAACGGCAACATCCTCCTGTCTGGTGGAATCTCCGCAGAATAATCTGTGCTTGCCAAGCAGCCATAAATCTCCCAACCTACTAATCGGTTCTTCTGGAAGTACTATGTCAAAATCATCATCAGGATTTTCGCCATCAAAATCGTCAGTGACTTCTTTATATGTATCCCAAAGCTTCTCAGCCTCAGACCAATCAAAGCCGGTAAGTTCCACATTATAATCTTCCTCTTTAAGGTCTTCCAGCAGCTTTGCCAATGCCGGGAAGTCCCAATCACCAGAAATCTTATTAAGCGCAATATTCAATGCTTTCTCTTTTGTCTTGTCAATTTCAACAACAACGCAATCAATTTCATCAAATCCAAGTTCCTTCAGAACTTTAGCACGTTGATGGCCTCCTACGATTGTCATATCAGAATTTACGATAATCGGCTCCACATATCCAAATTCGGAAATGCTGCTCTTTATTTTCTCAAACTCCGGATCTCCCGGTTTAAGATCAATTCGGGGATTGTAACTGGCATGCCGCAAATCTGATATTTGTATTTTTCTAAATTCCATTATTATCAATCTCCTCTGCTGCTTTCGGCTTTCTAAACTTTGCAATTATTTTTATGATGAACCTAACTGTTTTCTCTATTACATATGAAATCGACATCATAACAAGAGCTAAAATCACCCAACCCCAAATGCCAAGACTCACATACATCATTGTGTCAAATACTGTTTTTAATACTTCCATTTTTGTATCCTCCTTTTGCATAAAAAATAGGAACACCGGTATTGATGCTCCCGTAAAACATATATTTAAATTGCTTCTAACAAATTCTGAAACCTTTCCCGATATGCAGTTAACTTG
Organism: Eubacteriales bacterium; assembly: GCA_028706405.1. Classification (GTDB taxonomy): domain Bacteria; phylum Bacillota; class Clostridia; order Peptostreptococcales; family Anaerovoracaceae; genus Anoxybacterium. Next base: position 51,046 of record JAQWBM010000004.1, on the reverse strand, counting down.
TCAATTTCACTCCAATATATTCTCTTTTCCTGTTCAAAAGCTTCCATATCAAATTCCGCTTCAATAGCCTCCTGTATTTTCTGTTCGAGTATATTGGGCCTCAGTGCATCCAGTTCCACTGCCAGCTCTCCATATTTCTTGACATGCTTTTCGGCTCGAGTATCTTTCTTCTTTAATGCATCGGGATTATGCGGAAGTTTATACCGTTCTATATCATCCTTTAGAAGTCCAACCCGCTTGAATTCAATATCAGATATACCAAGTTCCTCTTTTAAAGTTATTCTCATTGATTCCATCATCTCGACGCCGGACGGATCGAAGTCTCCGAAGTATAGCATTACCGCCGGTTTTTCTTTTGCGTACCGATCCAACCTATTTTTGAAATCATTTAGAAACGATACACTTGAAAATCCTCGGCAAACTGTAACCGGGACATAATATTTCTCTGCCACATTCGTAAAAATAGAAGATAGCGCATCCTTCTCGATCCAAACCTCTATGTATTTCGGCTGCGTCTGTGCAAGGTTTCTGGAATAGTATTTAAAGAGTCCATTGATCTCACTTCTTATAAAATTATCAACATCATTCCAGCCGCCGGAACTATGATAGTCACGTACCCGATCTTCGATATCCGACCAAGGAATGTGGTCGTCAATTCTTGCCCATTTGAGCAGTTTTGACAGCATGACATACTGGCTCTTATTATTTTCAATATGTCCTTTGCCGACCAACTGGTAATATACTTGCCGGAGCGTTAGTGGCTTGTATTGCTCCAATTCTTCCAATATTTCTTTCACAAGTTTTAACTTGTCAATATTATGCTGCGTCCATTTAAATTCCTGTCTCGCCATTCATTTTTCCTTTCGTATTTCTTACAATTAAAAAAGGATACCCAGCGGCATCCATATTATATTTTTCTTTTACTTCTTTATTTGCCCGTATTCGGCTAAATCCAAGTTTTTCATATTCACCCCGGATTTTTCTTAATTGAGTTTCGGTTATTGTCTTAGACCGGTATTTTTCCCAAAGTCCTTCAACCAACTCTTTTTCTGTTGCATAACTTTTTTCTCCAATTAATGTTTCAATATAGGCAATAATCCTTTTTGTTCTGTTATTGCTCTTAACGCTTGTAGTCCGATCTTCAACTGTGTTAATTATTTCCCCTGTTTCATAATCAACTGTTTCAGACTTAGCCTTTTTATGCTGCGGATAAAGTTTCTGTGCGACTTCCAGACCTTCACCACGATAAAACATTTCATAAGAAGTCCCCTTAACCGTATAGCCTTTATCTTTCCACTTTATGCCCTGATCTTCTATTGTCTTAAGCTGATCAATAACCCAACTTGGAATAGAATAAAAGTTTATCCGCTTGTCTGTTTTTCTATCAATCGCTATTGCCTGTGCTCTCTGCAACAATTTCTCTGGAATTTTATCATCATCCAGCTTGCGAACCAGATCATGATAAACCAGTACGGCAATTCTCTGAGAAATTCTATTTATATGAGTTGGTGATACATTAAGAATTTTTGCCAGTTCCCCTAAACTCACAAAGAATACTACATCACCATCAGAATTCATATAATTTTCACTGTAAATATTTTCTTTAGCGATTGATATCAATGCTTTGAAGGTATCTTTAACATATTTTATATTTTTATCAGCCTGTGGACACAGTTCAGAAAACTTGTTAAGATTAAGATTATGTAAAATCAAGTCCAAATTAGCTTTCTGCTCTATGCTCCATTCTGATTCCTTAATTGACAGATTAAATATATCCTTTATGAATTCAATGGCTTTATATTCACTTCTGAATTTTCCCAGCTTTTCAATGACCTGTTTATTGTTTAATGCTTTATTGTTTGTATCACAACTTGCTGACCAGCATTTATATAGCCATACCCCTTGATGCTGATATATTGACGCAGAAGGACTTCCATCATCATGAAACAGACATCGAAAACTTTTCGGATATTTTATTTCCAGTAAATCTACCATATTAATATCTTTGTACACATAGCTCCAGAAATCAGCTTCACTCTCAAACTGAATAGGTGGACTATTGATCTTTGATTTCAGATATTCTATATCCCTTTCCCCTATGGCTTTTATGTTGTAAGTGTCGTTGGAATTATTAGTATCACTATGTTCTGGGTTTTGGGTGGACAATATATTAGATAAAGAAATATATTGATTAAATATATTATCCACCCTTTCCTCACAGGCCAATGTTTTCAAGGGTTTTGAACCTTTATTATCATCAACATCAATATCCTTTGATGATTCAATCAACCAGTCGGTACTTAATATATTTCCACTGTCAAATACAATCTGTCTACCGCCATAGTAAAATCTTTTTAATTCTTTACAAGATGGATCAGATTCCCCAAAGGCATTCATAAGATAAAGTTGGACTCTCTTGGCGGTTATAAAATCTTCAATGACTTTATCCAAAATATAAACCAGCCTGAACTTATGCTGTTCTTCTTTATGGTTAAAACTGGTATATACAAAGCTCGGTACCAAATCAATTAATTTGCAATGTTCTAAAATTTGGTTATATGTACGATGCTCTTTACTGCCAACAAGAAAGCGGACTACATCTTTCTTGCCTTCCTTCATCTTATATAAATCACCAAGGACAATATCATTTGTTAGCTTTCCCTCATTGTCTATGTCTATCATAAACATCTGCTGGCTTTTCCACTCAATTTCCTTCTTCCCGCAAAAAGCAGGACGTACCGTTTGACCAGCAAGAATACTTTTCTTAATATCTTCAATGGAATAATTATTTGACTTGTCAATCGTCATTCTATTGGTAACTGTTCCGGGGTTATCTGGTTTTTCTTGATACGTTACTGTATCTATTACGCATTTTATTTTCATCTACTTGTACATCAACTTCTTCCTCCTATCGTTATTGCATTCTCTACCAAATTAAAATCTCAGTTGTTACAATCCATCCCTCCTTTTGGACATAAAAAAACAGGTTGTGGCTATAAACACGACCTGCTAAATTTTTTGATATTTTTTTAAAAAACTATTGACTTTGTTTCTGGTTGTGGTATTATATTTTTAGGCATAAGACTTTATGTCTTTTTTACGTTACCCTGTAATAAAATATCCAAGCCCCCCTGTATGTGTTGAAATACAAGGGTTTTGGGACAAGTTTACCTTGGTAAATAATTGAGGGTAATTTTTTTGTTCTAATTTAATTTCCGTAAATATTTTTTGCACTGATTTACATCCGTTAGTTTTATGCCGCACCCGGACTCTTTAATTTCTGGTAATATGGTGCAGATGACAGTTGTAGTGTTCCCAATCTGCGTATATCTAATGAATTGCTGTTCTACCAGCTTCTCCATTATAATTTCATAGTCTCTACTATGAACATCCGATAGATTCAGCAAACTGCTTTTAGAAATACGGTTTTTCTTTCCATTATATATATCAAACGGTTCTTCATATGCTTTACAAAATTTATCCATAATGATTAGCACAAACGCCATTTTTCTTTCTTTATACGATAGAAAATTCTGCTTTATATAATCTATTTCGCTCTGAAATATTGTAATTTCTTTTTGAGGATCGCCTTCGTTTGGCCGCAAGCTCGTTATGATAACTGTTTTATTATCGGATTTTATTCTGTGAATAATACTTTTTTGTTTTTTAAGTGACTTTTCATTGGCCTCATGATCAATTTCCTTGAACTTGGTATTTGTACCGTACTCTAACCTCTCATTAAATTCTCTTCCGAAGCAGTTCCAAATTATATTTCTATCCTCATTATTAGCAAATGTTTTATCGTAGTAATGAGCATAAACAAGATAGTCGAGCAGCTTTTCCTTTGTCATCTGATTTTTGGGAGTACATAACGTCAGCAACGTTTTTCTTGCATATGAATTAAAAATCCTGAATTTATAATCATGATCTTGCTTCTTTTCGTCATTATATTCATCGCTTTCGTCATCCATAGAATTCCCTTGCACAATTGAATTATATTCCTTTTTCAATTCCAGTAATGTCTCGACAATCATTGGATAGGACTTATTCCCAGCAATATTCGGTTTTGAGTTTTCCATAAGAATTTTGTATTCAAACTCGCTTTCATCATGTTCTATTTTAATTTGTTCAAGTTCACTCTTCATGTACTTATATATTCTGTTCATCGTACAATCAGTGCTCCCAAATAACCTAATTTCCGCTTGCTTATTAATTCTTCTAATTCTATTTGTGTCCTTTTCCTTTCGTTCTATCTTTGGATAAATAACCCTCATAAAATCTGGTTTTTTAACATTTTGCAAATACTTTTTTATATCTGTAGGGATAGCAGCCTTCTCTCCTGTTTTAACAAAATCAATCGTTAGACTTCCAATTACATTCATGATTTTAATATAATCCAAAACTTCAGGTGATTTTTCCTGGCTCCACAGTCTAGTAATTTGATTTACAACTCTACCGATAGAATTGCTCATTCCATTAATATCAGTATCAATTGTCTTGGTCATGTCATTGATTTTATATGCTTTCTTTTCAGTGTTTTCATCTCTATTTGCCGGTATATGTACTACTGTGTTACTTTTTTGGCTTTTATACATATCAATTAAAACGGCACTAGAATTTGTTAAGACATGATCCCCATCAAAGTCTGCGCTATTGGCTTTTAACGGTATGAATGAATCAATAGCCGTTATGATTCCTTCCGTGGCATACTTATAATAAGTTTTTATTGTCTCTGATTTATTTATATCAACAACCTTACCAATGCTATGTTCATTAGCAATATGGGGGAATCGAATGATATCAATTTCGGTTACCTTTTGGCTTAACCAATATCTGCTATACACTTGATCTCCCACAAGCAATCCAGTTGGCATTATCCCAAACGCCCATTGAGCAAGTGCGAAGATATCCGGCATAAGCGTCTGATAGTTGCCCGGTACTAGCACAGCCCCTTTGTACGTGTTTTCCTTGAACCTCTTAATGTCACTCTGAACCTTACTCTGAATGTATTTATCTGCAAACAACATCTCTGGATTCTTCATTAACGCTTTGTAATATGGAGGAATATCTCTCTTGGATTTCCTTTCGCCTCTTTCATTTTCCTCAGCGTCCAACAAGCCTCTGTATTTCAGAAATTCTTTGACATTAGTGCTTATCTTTTTGATTCTTTCAACTGTACATTCGCATAATTTTTGGATTTCTGCCAAGCTAATATCCAAACTTTGAAGCGGTTGGTAACTCAGAAGCACTTCACGCTTAATATCTTCAAATTTGACCGATCTACCCGAAATATTGAATGTTCTTTTATATCCATAACATTCCTTTACAAACTCTTCTTTCCATGTATCAAAATCTAAATAATCATAGAATTTATATTGGCTCTTGGTTAAAATAACATTGATCGCCAAGGAGCCATCTTCATTTAACAGCTGTATTTCCTTATTCCATGCATCTTGAATTACTATTTTATTTGATTTGTCCTTTCTTACATTATTATGAAATTCATCAGCAAATTTCTGAAAATCAAACACATAAAGATTCCCTTTTATACCTGGAATTGCTCTGAATTGAAATGCTGACGGTAAATAATCCAGATGCATTTCGGCTGCCCATATATTTGCCAACGAAACATCAACCAGTCCTGCACCATCAAAGGGTTTATTTTCTTCAATTATATGATTAATATTATTGTCAACGCTATATTTTATCGTATCATTCTTAAATTTTGGTTCTCCAGTCTTTTTATCTAACAATGGCTTTCCTGTACTTTTACGAAACCTCTGTTCGCCTTTAATTATTTCTTCCTGAACCAAGTCACAAGCACCGGTAATTCTATTTTTATAATCATTAATAACAACAAGGTTGGGCATTGTAACAGGAATGCTGTCTGTTGAAGCTAAAGCATAATAGGCAGAATACTTGCTAAATTGTTTATGCTCCATATCAGTAGGCATACCACATAGTAAAATCTCATTTACCTTATCGTATAAATTCTCTTTAATATATATAATTTTTTTATTTCTAATGTTGCTCGTGCTGGCTAGTAATCTTATAAAGCGATACTCTTTTTTTCTGGTTTTTGATCCGACTTTCTTTTCAATTTTAAGGGTAATTATGCCTTCATTATTTTTCTTATATTGTTTGGTGGATACATTTATTGCAATTAAATCTTTAACAAATGGGAAATCGCTATCCCTTCCATTTTTATCTTTTCTTGGCTTGCAGTCATCTATGTCCAATGCTTTTATGATTCTAATAATTTCGCTTTCCCGAACAAGTGTAGTTTTTTTATCAAGCTTATCTTCTGAAATAGATATGCAAAAACTTTTCTCTCCAGTTTCCTCTACGACGGTTTCCTCTATATCCTGATTTTTGAATTTTAGTATTTCATACATCATTTTATTATCGCCGTCATCATTGGCTTCATTAGCGGTCTCATTCAGCCTAGTATCATCTTTGCTACTCATAAAAATCTCCCACCACATATAAAAAAAGAACCGAAAGTTTCCTCCCAGTTCTCTGCAACTTCCATTATTCAATTATATCAGACACTCAAGAAATTTCTATGGTTTTCCCCATGATTTTACATTCCGGTCATCATATTATTTATCATCGGTGTTATGTAGATAAAATGCCTTTGCTAATTTTTCTGAATCGGAATCTTTTCCATATTCAATCTTATGAATTAGCTCACTGATTGCCTTCTCAAGCTTTTCAACATTTGTTTCCAGTGAACCATCGCTTTTAGAACAATTGCCATTATAACCATATATTCTTCCAGTCTTTAACCCCTGTAGAATATAAGCTATGTCCCCGATTTCACTGCTAAATCGATTTGTAATATCAATTTGTTTTTCCATAATCAGACCACCCTTCCGATTTTGATATAAAGCACTCCTATTTCACAGCATCCCGCAACATCCCAAACCCATTCTGCTGCTGTTTCTACTGTTTAATATCTACCGTTACATTTTATCCGAATAATGCCAGGAACTTTTGTCTACCGATTGTCGGAGCCACTACTGAAAACCAGTGAAATTCCCAATCTCCCATCCGCCAGTACATGGACAGGCAACCCTTTTGGAAATTTTATTCCGGCAAAAACATTTATTCATTCTGCGGAGCATTCGGAGTTTTAGTACGCTTAGCAATTCCCTGATTGATAAAGCAATATATTGTAGCTCCAACAAAGTATGCTAAAAAATCATAAAGATCGCATATACTGTTTCTTCTAAATATTGGAGTGATAATCTCCCATATGACACCACATATTAAAATAATCAAATATATGTATCTTAATTTCCTGAGTTCTTTATTTATAAGCAGTAACAGGAAATTTGAATATGATAGCAATACTATCGAAGCAAGCATATCGTTAAAATAATTTTTAAAGAAAATATTTATCAAATCAACCCTGCTATTTATTTCTATATTGCTATTTATCACATAAAATAGCATTGAGCCCAGCAAAGTAATTAGATTTTTATACTTCTTTTTCATTATCCGACTACTGAAATAATTATTACCGCAACAATAATCGCTCCTACCACACCCCAAAAAGTTAGCCCTCCCCCACCTTTCTTTAGTGGATGTCCACATTGGGGACACGTAGTTGCATTTGACGATACTTGATTTCCACAAGCAGGGCATCTCATTAATGCCATATTAACACCTCCAAATTACAAAAACACTATTACAATATTTACGGGTATTATGGGATTGGCTTTCAATTATTCCATAATAACCATTAAAACAATTCTATAACCTTTTCTTTGAATATATTTCCGATCAAATGAGACCACATCTACACTACTACATCTTTTAACTCCTCGAACCCATTTTCTGTGAATAGATAAAAAAGAATCTTGTCCTGTATTTTTATATGAACTCTGCAACTCCCGATCAAGCAGTTCCCGGGCTTTTGGAAATCCATCTCCAGTTCACCAAAATACTGCGAATTAAAAGGCTCGCTGTAGAAATCTTGCTTGTTCAAATGAATGCAGCTTATAAAGTTTAGGATATTGGCGGCAATTTCTTCTTCAGTAGATAAGTTTTCATGACCTTTATTAAAAAGCCGCTTTAATTCGAGTTCTGAGTATCTCATTGTAACCTCAATTCCTTAAGCCTTTCTGTAAACATTCAGACCGATTTTAATATCGTCTTTTTCTGGTATAGAAACATTGCCTTCGGTAGAACCGATAATAATGCTCTTCCCGGAAGATGATACTCCGAATTCCTTTGAGATATCAACCGTTATAGTCAGTATATTACCGTTCAGTTTCATTTCACAATTTTTCATAAGGTTTGTCCTCCTTGGTTTTTCTTTTATTATATTACTTCTACCACTCAATTTCATCTGAATATTCAATACCATGTAATAACATATTATTTTTCAATAATTATCTGTTGCAAGGAATCATATTTATAAGCAACAATCTTTCCACTAATTATTAGTTGAATGGCTTCCTCAATAATGGAAAGATCTGCAACAAACCATTCTCTTGGTGTATGTCTTAATCCATTTCTATCATATATATCAATATTCAAGCATGAATTTCCAAAGAAATTATGTAGTAACTGTTCAAATTTTTGTGGATTCATATTATAACATTTATAAACAGATATGATTGATACAGGTGCCATTAAATAAGTTGGCTCTTGTTCAGCATTTTTAACTCTTTCTTCGACTGGTATTCTTGAGTATCCAATTTTATATAAATTTTCGATTACTTTTATCTCAGGTCTGTCACTTTTTGTCTTTAAAATGTAGATATAACCTGACTCTCTATCCTCATCTGTAATATTGTAAAAATTATCAAGAAGCCTATCACTATGCTCTGTAACTCTTCTTCCATTCTTATAAAGTTCCGCCGACAACGAACGCAGTAGCATATCGGATTCCGTTCCATTTTCAAATATACATCGGAGCCTAGCATTAATTTTGCCTTTTATTGATTCACGCTCACCGATATCAGCAATGTATAGAAGAACGCCTTTTAGAATAAAGAAATATCCTTTCTCTATTTGCTGTTCATTTTTAAATGGCTTCAGTCGTCGCTTTCCAGATTTAATATCTAATTGACATTCTTTTAAAAGAGGCTCATATTTTTCAAAATCGGTACATTTTTTTCTGCTTGCTACATATTCTGGCATCGTTGTTTCTTTAGGAACATGTTTAAGTTCGAATACATCATCTGCTTCACAATTTAAAATTCCAAAATAATCATTACTAAAAATTTCATCAATTGATTTCACATCATCCTCTACTGCTTCATCTAATAGGTTATATGAGTCATATTTAAGCAGTAAGTTTGTTTTCTCTTTATTTTCTCGAATAGCTTTTAATCTATAGTAAAGCGTTCTTTCTGAAATATCAGCTCCGAGATCTGGTTCTCTATTATATTGATAATAAAAATCCATAATTTCATTAAAAGAGTCAATAAGCCTTGAATCTTCGCTCTTAGCTTGCGTAATTTTAGGTTTTATTTCAAGTAAATCATATGGGTCATCTTCAAAAATCTCTTTTAGCTTTTGCGAATTGCTATCCATTTTGTATCATCTTCCTTTTTAGTTCTTTTAAAAAAATAATTGCTTCAGCGAGTCTCTTTTCAAGAGGATCAGTTGAATTAATCCTTGGTTGAGTATTCCTCGTTTTTATAAAATGGTTTATTTTAGGCCACAATAAAATAGCTTCTTCTTCGCTCATTTGAATACGCGTTGCTTCAATAGTTTCCTGAATTACCTTTAGAACCTGTGTAGTTACAGACTTTGATAAAATCTCAAAAGCCTTTTGAAAAGGATTTATGCTATCTATTAAATCAATATGCAAATCATCTATATTAACAAATTGACCTGCCATTCTAATAAATCGTTTATCGCCAGTTTCTTTAACTTCTCCATTTTTTATCACTGAATCTACGACAACGTGCTGACGCAATTCTTCAATTTCTTCCTCTGATAATTCTGGATATTTCACCTGAATAATCTTAGGTATTAAAACTTTATTTATCACTTCTGGTTCTACATTACCTGGCATAGCTTTTATCATCTTATCATCTTGTAAAATGCTTGCCTTCAAATCATCTAAATCAGATTCAATAATCTCTTTTACACGTTTTGACGTAGGTTCTCTCAAACCCCAGATTCTAATTTCTCCTGGTTTAACTTCTTCATCACCAACGACTCTAGTTTTAAATTTAAAACTTGGGGCGAGAACTTGCTCCATCAGCAATGACGCAGTAATCGCTTTTAACATATTGTTTACGGAAAGCTTTACCAGTTCATCTGTCGCATCAGGTTGTGCAATAAGATTTGTAAATTGAGCATGAGTCTTGTTACTACTATCCCTAGTACATCTTCCAATAATTTGAATGATCTCTGTTAATGATCCTCTGTAACCAACAGTTAATGCATGCTCACAATAAGGCCAATCAAATCCTTCTTTAGCCATCCCAAGTGCAATTATTAAATCCATATCTTCAAGAGATTTCATTTTTCGAAGATAATCTACTATACGTTCTCTTTCTCTGGGGCTATCATCAACAAGATCTGCAACTTTAATTATCTTTCCATCATTATGACGTATTATATAAATAACGCCGGTTTCGTTATCCTGATGTGACACATCACCAATCATATCAAGAATTGCATCAACTTCATTGTGCTTATCTTTCGTAGATTCGCCTGAATTTACATTTGGAATATGAAGAATAGTCTTTTTATCAGTATCCAAGACTTCATTTATAGCTGAAGTATATTTACCTTGGTAAAAATGATACCCTATACCTAAAGACTTCAAATAATTATAGCCATTTAACTGTTCATAATAATTATATGTAACTTTAGTAAATTTGGCTTCATCTTCCGGTATCAAAACCGGCATACTATCACCACGAAAATATGAACCCGTCATTGCAATAATATGAGCTGTTGATTTACTCATTATCGCACGTAATAGTTCACCCAACTTATTATCACCATCTGTTGATACATGATGAAATTCGTCGATAGCTAATAATAGATCATTAAACCTTTGTTCTTCTATTTCTTCAAATGCAAAACGAAGAGTCGAGTGCGTACAGATTAAAATTGTCTCATCACTTTCTAAAAAACTCTTAAATGTTTGCACCTTACTTTTATCACCCCCAGGTGTACAAAGATTATAAAGTGGATTTACCTCCCAATTTTCAAAAAAACCGTAATTTTTTAAATTAGTACTTTCAAAAGAGCGACCAATTGTTTTTTCTGGAACAGCAACGATGACCTTCTTCAGCCCTTGATCAAAAAGTTTGTCTAAGGCTATAAACATAAGTGCTCGAGATTTTCCAGATGCAGGTGGGGCTTTTATCAATAGGTATTGTGCATCTCTAGCCGCATATGCACGTTCTTGCATTTCACGCATCCCTAATTTATTAGTTTTTGTGCTTTGTCCACTTTGTTCATAAAAAACTTTTACAATATCCGGCATTTTACTTCACCTGCTTTTCTTTTATCATTTTTTCATATAGCTTAAATAAATGTTCTATGCGTTCTTCATCATTGGTGAATGGATTGGAGCGATAACATTTTTCTACTGCAAAATCCAGTTTTTGATGGGCTAAACGTAACCCTTGCGGCATTTTGTCAGGGTCATATAATTGTGCAAGAGTTTTCTCAGAGTGATTTTCTCTCTCTTCTAAAACTTGATAAACAAGTCTTGTTATATCAGACTTCTGACTTTTAGATACTTCCGGGAACGGAAATGTGTTATAACATATGTCTGCAGAGTACCTAATTCGAGACTCTAACCTACCTCCGACGCTTCTAACCCAAACCATATGAATATGTGAAGTTATAACACCAAAAACCCATGGATCAGAATCATAAATTGCTAAAGCGGAATCACCTATTATTGTATCTCGGTTTAGGAAGCCCATAGGTATATACTCTCTTAACTCCGATGAATGCCTGGGTATGATTATAGCATCTGTATTCCTGTGGCGAACTTCTGCAAATCTATATGGTACATATGAAAGATTTCGGGTGGATTCTCTCTCGCTCTTAAGTCTGTGCTCTTGAACTTTATTTATCCTCGATTCAATTTCAGGAATTTGTATTGAATTATTTTCATCCATCTTGGTTAACCAAATACACCATCTAGGAATTCTATTAATAAATTCTCGTGAACCTAGATACTTACGAATAAACTCAACAGCCTTTGGATTTGAAGATACAATTTTATCGTATTCTTCCTGATTTAATAACAAATGCCCTCCGTCATTCGGCATATTTCCAAAGCTCATAGGTGGCAATGAAGAAATCGGCTTACTTCTACTTAAAACAAAGATACTATCTCCCTCAACCAAATACGGAGAAATATTTTTAACTTTGAGTCTCACTTTATCGTTATAAATATACTTAAAATCATCAGCTTTATTTCTTATTCCAATAATGACACAACTTACCACAGCCTTTGACTTTGCGTTATTAGACCACTTGAACGGTTGGTTCGCGAATTCAATTTCAAGTCGTTCGTTGAGGATATGTTTAAAAAGGGTACTTACCTGAGCTCCTTGGCAAATTGAGCTTGTAGAAACAAAAGCAAATTTGGCATTTAAACCTTCTATATATTTAGCTCCCTTATAAAACCAACATGCAATATAATCTAAATCATTAAACTTGATGCCTGTCCCAGTAAAGGTGTATGCCATATCATCTTTTTGATGTTTATCTAGCAGCCTTGCTCCAAGATATGGAGGATTACCTAAAATGTAAACTTCATCTCCTTCTTTGACTGGACAGACATCCTTCCAAGATAAAATTGCTGCATTACCTTGTATAATTCTACCTGCATCCTGCAATGGCAAAGTCGGTTTTGTGTTTCCAAACTCGTTATAGAATTCAACATTCATTTGATGTTCAGCTAACCACAAAGATAGAATAGCTACTTCATGTGCAAAATCATCCAATTCGATTCCATAAAATTGAGACAGACTTATCTTCGAATAATATATGGATTGCTGCTTATCAATTTTATTTAACTGTTTAAATATCTTCATTTCTAATCTTCGAAGTTCTTTATAAGCAATTATTAGAAAATTGCCAGAGCCACAAGCTGGATCGAATACTTTAATTTTGGATAATCTTGCATTCAAACTATTCAATCTGTGTATGTTATCGATACTTTTATTGAATTCTTCATAAAGTTTATCTAAAAAGAGTGGCTTAATTACTTTCATAATGTTCGTAACCGAAGTGTAGTGCATGCCAAAACCACTGCGATGTTCTGGCGACACTACCGCTTGAATCATTGAACCAAAAATATCTGGATTAATACCAGACCAGTTGAGTTCACCACTATGAATAATTGCCTCACGTGAACGTTTTGTAAATAATGGGGCATTATAATTGTCTCTAAATAAGCCACCATTTACATAAGGAAAATCCTTCAGGTAAACAGGCAAATTGCAACGTGTTTTTGTATCTAAAACCTCAAACAATTTATTTAAATAACTATTTAAGTCACTACCATCAATTTGAGTAAAGGAGTTTATGGACTTTGTGAAAAGTTTATTTTTAAAAATTCCAGTATCTTCAGCGAAGAAGCAAAACAACAAACGAGACAAGAAAACATTTAATCTATGAGTTTCATAATATGTAGAAGTTGGGTTATTTTTTTTAATTTCATCATATAATCTAGCCATTCGCTCTGCTGCTTTTACATCCGCAGGGTTTTCAATTTGAAGTTGAGTTTTTTCCATACCAGCCCAAGGCAAGAAAAAATCGTAATGCTTATTAATATCGCTTATTGAAATATCAAGCGATTCACTTGTTCTGGTATCAATAGCCAGTATCGTTTTATAATCTGTAACAATAACGAATCTAGGTTCATAAATCATATATTTATTTTCATTCTTTATTTTATCAATGGAATTGTGAATATCTTCTTCATAAACCTCTTTAAAAAAAAGCTTCTTTTTCCAGATCACTTCTCCAGTATTTTTCGAAAGATTCATATTTCCTTTTTGGAGTCTTGTTATTGATGCCCTAGGAACACCATATGAAAGTAATAAATCAAAGATAAATGTATCTTTCTTAAATAATCTAAGTAATTCATTAACATTATTTTCTATCTGCGAAATATTCATCGAATCTCACCTCAACCTATAGGTTTTTATTTCCTTACTAGTTTACCATTTTTAACCTATTAGTTCAAGTTGACTTGTCATACCTGTTAATAATTCTTAGAAATTTATATAATTTTTAATGGGTGATTTTATTGGCGGTAGATTATATTTTAATTGGAAAACGACTTAGAAAAGCAAGAGAAGATAAAGGAATTACACAGGAAAAACTCTCAGAATATCTTGATGTCTCAAATGCATATGTAAGCAAAATTGAAAGAGGCAAGACATCTCTCAATCTGAGTACTTTTTCAGCAATATGTGATTGCTTGGGTGTTTCTATGTCCTTTATTTTGAACGGCTCTGTCTCATCGTCAGAGAATTATATGAGAAATGAAATAACTGACTTATTGAGCAATTGCTCTCCGGCGAAAACTGCTCTCGCAGCAAAGATTATTAAAGAGATCTGTGATTACAAAGAATAGTCTTTTATACATTTTACCTTCTACAATATTCAATATAAAATTCGTGAAGTTGGAATCAAAAAAAGAAGAAGACTAGCCCGATAATGACTCATCGGCACTAGTCTTGGGCTGTTGTCTAGCTTTGCAGAAAATATTCTTCCACATCATCAAGCGACAGTAATCCTCCATAATCAATTCGATTGAAATACACATCAACAATCATATATCCATCATATGGATATTTTTTTCTTGATTTAACCAGACGCAAGTCACGCTTCTTTGCCAGCCTTCGGAATTTTTGCTCCCTAGCTGTATAAGATGAATTAATACTGTTTATAGGCATAATTGGCCTCCTTTTGATACATCAGCAATATTCTCGCCTAACATATCTCATCCCGGCTCAGCCTAGCTCAACTCAACATAGCATAATTCAGCTTATAACAATATATTATACCGATAAGGGGTATGCGGCAATATGAATCGGCTATGCTCTTTTTCTCCCCAGTTTTTCTTTTGCCATCATTTTTTCAAATTCATATCTTTCCATTCTATCTTTGATCAATAGCCAACCCTTATCCTTATCCAGTTCATGAAAATAATTTATATAAACTTCACGCAATTTTTTCTCGCTCAAATCAATATTGCGTAAATATTGTTTTAAGAAAAATTCCGTTCCTAATACCATATACGTTCCATTAATTCTTTTTTCAAAATATAATCTCTCATGATCGTCATCATAAACAAATTCGATCAAGTATTCTGTTTTAGAAATAGCTCTATTTACCCGGCTTAGAATAACATTTATGTTCCGCTTTGAGCTTGTTATAGTAAAGACTTCAGGATTAATCATAATTTTATAATTTTCTTGGAAAACACATTTCCAGCCTATGCTTCTCATAAACTGTTCTTCCGGCACCGTGGCTTCCAAAACATCTCTATGGATTCGGTCATCTATCAAGAATACAAGTTTCTTATCCTCATATCTTACTTCCTTAATTTTGAAAGCGGTATCTTCGCAGCATTTCTGAATTACGGGTTTTAATTCTGATATAAAATCATGGCTGCTTATTTCTTTAATGGTGTCGGGAGTATAAAGCCCTTGATCTTCTGCAATCCTCCTAAAAAGCTTCTTATTTCCAGTATCAAGGAGCCAGCGGCATTCTCTTCTTTTGCAAATTATGGTTTGATTTTCAGTACTCTCCCGTTTCATTACAAATTTATTTGCTTGCTGCTTTAGGACTTTATATACTTCTTCTGATTCCTTAAACTGAGAAATGACATTTTCAAGGTTATTAATATTTCCACTGGATTTGAAATCGTTATATATCTTGTTCAAATTCAGTATTTCTTCATCTAGTGAATTATACAAGTCCCAAGGCAACAGTACAGGTAACTCATGAAATTCTCTCCTTGACTTACTGATAAGATTATCGGCATTGGGAATCTTTTTAAGGAAAGCGTTAATCCGGCGTTGTTCTTCCCTGATTTTCTTATTACCGTTAAACATTTTTAAGATTTCATTTGAATTTTCAATACCAGAAAATTTACGAATGCAGCTCGAGCCAACGTGTAGCTCTGCTTCATTATACCTATTACGAATATAGAAAATATATGTATTTTCTCTTCCGCACAATCCGCATTTTACGGTCTCATCTGAGTTAGCTATGTCTTCGTCTTTCCGAGCGTACCATTCCATCATAATATTCGTAAAAAGATTAGCTTTACCTGATTTCAATACTAATTTTGCAGTTTCGTCCAAACCTATTTTTTCTATATCGCTATGTTTAATCGATTTATATTTTGTGGCAATTTCATATAGATTGCCGTAGGTTTCAATGTCTTTACCCTCTTCGCTATTTTTTAACAAAACTAGTTCTTCTTGTGTCAAGGCCAATGTATTATCGTTCAAAACAATCACCTCCATAAAAAACTAACTATGGGATAATTATACACGAAAAGAAGCCTTTTGTAAACACGTGTTCAAAACATATGTTTATTATTGTTCCTTAAATGAGTCAATACACTTCTGGCAAATCTTCTTGTCTTTAAAATACCTCAGATTTTCCATGCTCCCACAAAGGCAGCAAGAAGGGTTGTACTTCTTTAGCACAATGTATTCGTCCTCTGTGAAGATTTCAACAGGGTCTTTAATTTCTATATCCAGTACGGTTCGGAGTTCTTTTGGCAGAACAATACGTCCTAATTCATCAACTTTTCTTACGATTCCAGTGGCCTTCATTGCAATAATCCTTTCATAACATTGGATTTGGAGTCAGTATCGATTTCAGTTATATAGAGATATTCTCCGTCTCCAGATATTTCAACAGGATTAGTGAATTCGATGACTTCTCGGATTGGCGATTGCTTGTCCTCAATGTCTTCAGTATTTTTAGCTTTTTTAGTGCGCTTCGATGATTCCATAGAATTACCCCTTTCCTTGATGAAATTTGTCGTATATCCTTATATTACCAGTATAGTTGGGGTTGTCAATGGTTTCAATCCTTATTCGCCAACCATCCCATCACCGTCACGATCATCCATGTACTTATACAACCAATGGTCTTTTGTAATCGGCATTTTGAATCCAGCAGCTTTAGCTTCCGCTATTGATACCTGACCATTGCCATTTGTATCAATAGAAGAAATGTCATGGCTTTCATTTGAAACTGGACTTTGAGTCGGTTCCGATAATGTTTTATTAACTTCATCTGGATTCACATTATCGAAATCCTCTGTGATCACGTTGCCATTTAACGTATACGTATAATGGTAATGACTCGGGATTTGGGTTGTTGTATTAGGATAGGTTATGATTGCTTCAAAATTTGTACAGCCACCGGCATCTCTAATATTCTTTTCCATATATGCCTGATCGCCGTGGCGGTTCATCGTGCTATCCTGTGGTGTAATATTGTAAGCATTGGATACTCCGCCCAACGAGTCTGCGATAACATGACCTTGATCATAGTTAGATAGTTCTGTTCCTGGTACAGCGGCTTCATCATTATAATAACGTCCGTCTGATGTAACGGGTTCTGTAGCATCATCCTGAAGAGTTATTTTATTAGCAGTAACCCGAAACAACTGTCCATAGTCGTTCGTATATGCCCAATATTCTCTATCGCCGAAGCCAATATCCACAACAACATTTGCCTCACGATTTCCACTCATATTCCCGCCATCTACAACAATCTTTTTATATTCTTTTTCACTTTGGCTACTAACAGCAACTACTGTTTGAGTGCCACTATCCCAGCTTACATCAGCTCCGAATGCTTCAAGAACAGCTCTAATTGGCAAATATGTTCGACCGTTTTTAATAAGGGCAGCTGTATCATTTGTTATCTGCTGACCATCCTTAATTATGTATGAGGCTCCTATCGGCACCTGAACGGTTACTCCATCCTTAACCGCTACTGCCATATTATTGACTTTATCCCAGCTTACCGTTGCTCCAAAGGCTTCCAGCGTCTGTCTAAATGGCACTTGTGTACGATTGGCAGAATCAATAAATGGCGTTCCAGATGACTCAGTGAACTGAACCTTCTGGTTATTGATACTAATATTAGTCGCATATGTTGGCACAAATGACATTGCTACAATCAGGATTGATAAGATGACCGATAATTTCTTTTTCATTTAATACACACCTCTTCTTTCCAATATACTTTTGAATATACTCTTCAATTTCCATTACACATGATGACAGCAATCGAGCCAACCATCTAATCCAATACCCCAGATACTAACAATACGAACATTCTCCCATCGTTCTTTAAGTGATTTTCCATCAAATATTTTTGCATCGACTAACTCTTCGGCAGTCAAAAAATCAGTCCCATCTGGAATATCACAATAGCCGACCCAATAAGGGGTTTCATATTCTGGAAGATATCCGAGGTAATGCTCTTCCTCCATTGGATCATCAATAAAATAAAAACAAGTTTCGTCAATGGATACCCCGGCTTTCAATTGTTTGAAAAAATAATCAAAATCTAACGTATCCATGAATAACCGCCTTTCAAACGTCAATTGATTAAACATCTATAAAAATATAATGCGCAATTGGAATCTAGCAGCATATTTTAACTAATATGGAAAACGGCTACTTCTTTTTAGCGTTGACGTATTCAATGGCTTCCTTGCCGGTTATGTGTTCGACATCAATTGCAATAATGTATGCCTGCGTACATCCGGTTATCTCCTTATGCTTGGCTTCTTCAGGCTGATCTCCTGAATACTTTTCAACTAAAGCCTTGAAAGCTTCTAGCCATTCATCACCTTCTACAATTCTTACTTTTCCAAAAGCTACAGCGCTGCGGAAATAAGTTGTATATTCTTCACTGACTATCGTATCTTCATCTATTACTGAAAAAGACACCTTTGGATTCTTAGTAATCGCATCAATTTTATGTCCGGCTTTAGCTGAATGAAAATAAATCTTGCCATTGTAATAAACATAGCTAAGTGGAACTGAATATGGATAATCATCATCACCCAGACATGCTAGTGAACCATTTGTGCATCTGTCCATTACAGCTATAGTATCTTCCATTGACAATAATTGTTTTCCTCTTCTCATTTCTCTAAACATAATGACTTCCTCACTTTCATCGCTTAATTTAATTGGCTGAAATTCTCGGTTTAAGTAATTTGCAATCAGTACTAGTGTAACATATCTGGACAATACTTACCTATTAGTGAAGATTAAGTGTTCAGAATAGCAATCGCCATTTTATATTTCTCCAACCGAGCCAGTGCTTTTTCATCCAACGTACTGAGACGACCTGAGTCACTGTTGTGCTTCAGGTCTGCCAGCTTTACTGCACGAGCAATAGGATTTTTCTTTATCTCCCGTACATAATCCAAATATGGAACGGCATCATCGTGAGTCAACAATTGCAGCGCAGCTATAACCTCGGAAGAAAAATCTTCTTTGACAAGGTCATCCAGTGTCACATCCGTATCTTCAACAACATCGTGAAGAAGCGCAGTAATTGTTTCTGCTTCAGTTTGCATCTGCTCTGCCAGATGTATAGGATGGAATATGTACGGTACATCACTCTTGTCGGTCTGTCCATGATGCGCTTTATATGCGATTTGCATTGCTCGTTTTGTCGGGTCTGTGTATATCATGAGAAGGCTCCTCCTTGGGAAAGTTTGAGTAGAATATAACCGCTACGATAGCCTTACTGTCCTCCGTTTCGCGATTTAAAGCGTCTTATCGCTACCATAAACGTTTTTACCTTTCCAATGGTTTATCTGGTCTATTTCTGCAATATACGCAATCAGGATCACTGCATTTAGATTCTGCCCATTGATTGCATTCAGGGCAAAATAAGGCATCATATTTTTTATATAGAATTAGGTTTTGATTGCAAACCTTACATCTATCATCAGATATGAATCCTTCTATCCGAATGCCATCAATTGTCACTTTATCATTTTCGTTTTCAATAATATTCATTCTGTTATCTCGTTCTATTGATTTGATTCCCGGATTTATCTAAAAGATAAAAGCTTCCATTCCAATCATATAATTCAATAGTGTCTCCATTTATACTAAACGGATTAATTAACTCATCAGGCGAAACAAAAATATCCGCGCCGCTAAAATCCCATTCAATTTCTAAGTTTTTATTTAACTTAACAATTTCAAGTTCTCCATAAACGAGATACCCCATATCGAAAGGGTATATAGAGAAGAAGCATCCAAAGTCGCTAAATTCTTTATGCTCAATTAATTTGAACGTATCAAGGTCAATCACAGTTACTGCTGAATTCATTAATACGATCAACTGGCTATCTTCTAAAACTGCACAGTCCTTAGCACATGAATACAATGAACCAATTAATGCAATATTTTTAGGTTCATCAAATCCGTCTGAAGCCTTAATAGCAAAAACCTTCGTGAAATCATTTCGAGTCAGAGACTCAGGATTAAAAATAAAATCATAATGTCTATTGTCGGTTGATTCTAAGCTATAGGTATCATCAATATTTATATCTATTAAATAGGCTGTATCCTTCAGTTTCACGATCATATCTCCTATTATCATTATTTTATTAGTATATCATAAAATATTCCAAATCAAAAGAAAACGGCTCAAAACCTCAACCGAATTAAAGCAAACATAGAAAACCCTTGAACCGTTTAAATTTCAGAACTTTTCTCTATTTGCTCTTTATCAATGTCATCTAAATTATTACGCGTCCGCTACTATCCATAAGAGGTCCTGAAATCTTTGATAAGTAATGCCTTATCTGAATCAGCGAACAAGTGCATTCATGTGTGGGATCACCGTAATAACCACAAGGACAAGGGTTCATAGAAGCCAAAAGCATGAATTTTGACGGGTATGAAACCGTTCCTTTCATTCTGCTTATAACAACCCTTTCATCCTCCATAGGTTGTCTCAGCATCTGAAGAATGTTTCGGTTGAATTCGGGAAGTTCATCCAAAAAAAGAACTCCAAAATGCGCCAATGACACTTCCCCCGGCTTTGGGCTTGAGCCTCCTCCCACCAAAGCTGCTCCGGATATAGTATGATGAGGGGAACGAAATGGTCTTTCTGCGATAATGGGGCAGTCGGCAGAGAGTTCTCCGGCAATGCTGTAAATTTTAGTGACCTCAAGCTTTTCCTCATATGTTAAGTCAGGCAGAATACCTGGCATTCGCTTAGCCATCATTGTTTTACCAGAGCCCGGCGGTCCAATCAGCAGCACATTGTGAGATGCGGCCGCGCTGATTTGCAGAGCTCTTTTAATATTCTCCTGTCCGGCAACATCGCTGAAGTCCAAACGTTCCTGGTTTTTCTTTACCGGGTCGAAGTTATTCTTTTTAAAAGGAAGTATCTTTATTCTATTTTCAAAAAATGCGGTAATTTCATTTAGATGGTCAACAGGATATAGTTTCACATCAACTATCGCCGAAGCTTCCTCCGCATTATCCATAGGCAGTATTATTTTTTCAATTCCCTGATTTCTCAAGCCGATCACTAAAGGCAAAGCGCCGTTTATTCGGTTGACCCTTCCATCCAGAGAAAGCTCACCAAGAAACGCAAAATCATTTATTTTTTCCTTTTCAATATAACCGGCGGACGTCATAACTCCCAATGCGATAGGAAGATCAAAATGAGTTCCTTCCTTTTTTGTGCCTGCCGGTGACAAATTGATTATGATTCTTTTTGCCGGAAATTTATAACCCGAATTAACGATTGCCGCACGAATCCTTTCCTTTGATTCCTTGACGGTCGTATCCGGTAACCCTACAACATTAAATGCAGGCAGTCCCGGAGACAGATCGGTTTCTACGATCACCTGCTCCGAGGCCAACCCGTATAGCGATCCGCTTACTATTTGTGAATACATATGTGTTTACTCCTGCACATTCTCAAGATGATGAAGATACTGCTTACCATCTTTTATTAATATTTCAATTGCATCGATCCGCATATCGTATTGCTCCACAGAGGAAATCATCGTATAGTAGGCCACTGCTTTTTTTAAGTGTCTCAATTTCTCGGAAGTAATTGCTTCACAGGGTAGTCCAAATTTCTGATTTCGTCTTGTTTTTACCTCTATAAACACGAGAACAATGCCGTCCAATGCAATAATATCAATCTCTCCCTGCTTGCAGCGAAAATTCCTTTCAAGGATCTTATATCCCTTATTGATCAGGAAGCGTTCTGCCAATTTCTCTCCAAAGCTGCCTAAAGACATTTTAAATCACCTTCATTTGCATTATTTTACATATTTTTACATATATTATTATATTTGTCAAGCATTAAAATGCACCCTGGGTGAAGTGGCCTCCAAAGGTTAATTATGTTTAACATTTGGGGTTACTACCCGAGGGTGCTTAGTTTCTTGTCACCTTTTAAACTGAATCTTGTTCATGTACGGCTGAGACGCTTAAAACTTTTTTTCAGCGTTTCCTTTGCCTCCTGTGTGAAAAGAAGCAGCGACCTAGGATCATCGGAGGTCTGCTGTACAGGAAGTTCGACAATGGCGGCGGTTTCTCCTTTGAAAAACAGCGAGATCAGGTTTTTTGCCGTTTTCATATCAAGGTCCGTTTCGATTCTGCCGGACAGCGCCTGATAGATTTCATGGAAGGAGCCTATTTTTATATCAGATTTCTGTTCGAGCATTGCCGCCAGGAAAGCCTTTTCCACCTCGATACGCGCAAGGTCCCCTTCGTGATATCCCTTTCTGTACCGGACCAGCATTTCATTCACCCTTTTCCTTTCTGCTCTCGTCGATGATCCTCTTTAATTCCATAGCTTCCTGCTCGGACAGGGTCTCTTCTTTCAGAAATGCAGCCAGGAACATGGGCAGGGAACCCTCAAAGGATTTTTCCAACAGTTCTTTGCTCTCCTGTATCTGGATTTCTTCCTTTCCCACCAGATATTTCACCGTAGCGTTTTCGTTTTTCAAAAGGCCTCTTTCGCACAGCTTCCTTAAAACCGTATAGGTGGTCGATTTTTTCCATCCCAGGATTTCCGAACACAGCAGCACCAGTTTCGTGGAGTTCACGGGCGCGTGCTTCCAGACCACCTCCATAAATTTGTACTCCGATTCAAACAGCTTATAGCCAGACATTCTTTCCCCCTCCTTATCCATCTCTAATCACACATATAACAGAAGACAGGTTTATTGCAATAAACTTCACGTTAAGTTTATCGCAGTAAACCTGTACTGTCAATCATTTTTTATAAATTTTTTATATCGATGCTCCGCTTTATTGAACAATGCCCAAATATTCCTGATTATTCTCTTTAACGAATTTCATAGTGCAAGAGTCTCCATGTCCCGGATAAATCATTATTTCATTACTCCATAGGCTTATGATATTAAGAATTGACTTCTCCATTTCCGCAGGAGAACCATCTGCCAAATCGGTTCGTCCGAGGTCAATGTCAAAAATAGTATCGCCGGTAAAAGCAAGCTTGCTCTTCTCGGAGTAATAACAAACACTTCCCTTAGTATGTCCCGGCGTATTGATCACATTGATCTTTTCATTCCCAAGAAGAAGAGTATCTCCGGACTCGAGCAGCTCGGCCTCCTTATTATAACAATCGCCATCTGCTCTGTGTATATAGACGGTACAGCCGGTGGATTCCTTGATTTTATTTACTCCGCCCACATGGTCATAGTGGTGATGAGTCAACAAAATCCCTTTCAATTTCAGCCCTAATTCTTCTATGATCTTTATAAATTTCTCTCCGTTATAGCCGGGATCTATTATAAAGCACTCTCCATGCTCCTTGTCATAAATGATATAACCGTTGCTTTCCAGATTTCCTCCGACGAATCTTTTTATTTTCATTTATTTCCCTCATTTTTCTAATATGTACCCGTACATTCAGAAATAATAATTAACAGCAATTATCAACTCATCACATCTATTTTAACTGATTAGGGCAGAAATGACAAATAGATATTGCTTTCAATGATAATAGTGGTACAATATAGCTTATCCTTGATTAGATGAACTATATATCAGGCTTTGGATTAATATAGAAAGAAGGTTACGAATCATGAAAATAGCTATCGCCGGTGCGGGTAAACTGGGGATCAAAATTATAGAAGCTCTTATTGGCGGAGATCATTCTGTAACTATAATAGATAAGAATGACGCTTTGCTGCAGAAACTCAGCTCACATTTTGATCTCATGACGGTGGAGGGTAACGCAAAGCAGATCAGTCTCCTTGAGAGTCTCGGTATCAATACGTATGATTATCTGATCGCCGTAACGAATTCCGATGAAAAAAACATCGTTATATGCGCCTTTGCCAAGGCAATGGGATGCAGAAAGGTAATCGCCCGTGTCAGGGATCCGGAGCACATAAATCAACTTGATTTTGTTAAAGATACCATGAATATTGATTACATCGTAAACCCCGATCTTTCTATGACTGTGGAAATCTATAAATTCCTGATTGAAAAATATACATTGAGCAACGGTATTTTTTCCAGCGGCAAGATAGCGCTGATTGAATTTTCTACTGAAAAAATGACTGAACTCATAGGTAAAAACGTTTATTACGCCAATGGAGCTTTAGGAAATATGCATGTGGTTGCCATATCCAGGAACGGAAAAGTAATCATTCCAAAAAAAACTACTGATATAACCAAGGATGATTTTCTATACGTAGTGGGAGAAAAAAGCCGAATCATGCGGCTCAATCAACGGGTTCATGATAAGGAAAAATATACTCACCTGCAAAAAGTTATGATTCTGGGCGGAGGAAAAACCGGGCTTTATCTTGCGCAGAAGCTCTCGGAATTCGGTATTGCGGTAAAAATAATTGAAAAAGATAAGACTCGCTGCGAGTATTTATCCAATCATCTTGACAATGTATTGGTGCTTTACGGCGATGCTACCGACATGACACTGCTGGAGGAAGAGAACTTAGATGAAATGGATGCTGTTGTAACTGCAACAGGATTTGATGAAGTGAATCTTCTCCTGGCTCTTATGGCGAAAAAGCATGGTGTGGAAGATGTCATTGCTAAGGTGAGCCAAGAAAGCTATGCCATGCTGATTGAAAGTATGGGTATAGATATGGCGCTTAACCCTCTGGATATGACTGCCAGCCATATTCTGCGATTCATCCAGGGTTCGAAACGTGTCATTTTCTCACAATTGATCCGGGGGCAGGCAGAAATGATTGAAATTATAGCCAACGACCATATGCGTCTTTCAAATAAACCGATCGTTCAGATAGGACTCCCTGACGGTGTGATTATTGCCGCAATCCATCGCGGCACCGATGTGATCATTCCCAATGGAGAAACCGAGATACAAAAGGATGACAAGGTAATCATCATCTGCCTGTTATCCACGGTTACAGAACTGGAAAAATTCATTCGTTCCGGTAAAAACGGCTTTTTCATATAGGTGATAAAAATTCTATTTTGTCAAACTGTAGCGCTGTTGACAGAATGTTAAGAGGTTGTTAATACTATCATGATATTAAATTATAAGGCTATAATGAAACTGATTGGTATCATTATTACGATCATGGCCGGATTAATGCTCCCATCTCTTTTATGTTCATATTTTTACAACGAGACCAATGTTGTAATCGCTTTTTGGTTCACCATAATTCCGATGCTGGTTTTTGGCATCATTATAACCAGGACTGTTAAAGCCGATTTTAATTCATTAAAAATACGTGACGGTTATATTATAGCAGCACTCTGCTGGACTCTCAGTTCAGCCCTGGGTGCTGTTCCTTTTGTGATCTCCGGTTATATCCCCAACTATATCGATGCATTCTTTGAAACTGTTTCAGGCTTTACTACTACGGGAGCCTCTATTCTTGCCAATGTGGAATCATTGCCAAAGGGTTTATTGTTCTGGCGATCTTTCACTCATTGGATAGGCGGCATGGGAATAATACTATTTGCCATGGCTTTGCTGCCAGCCCTTGGAATGCGCGGTCAGAGGATTGCCATGGCAGAACCCGCCGGACCAACTATTGAAAAGATAACACCGAAAATATCCCAGTCATCAAAAATCCTGTACCTAATATACATAAGTATTACATTATTGGAGATTCTTTTATTAGAATTGGGCGGAATGAGTACCTTTGACGCTATGATCAACACCTTTGGGTCAGTGGGAACCGGCGGTTATTCCAATTATAACTCCAGTATCGCCCACTATAACAATCTGTATTTTGAAATGGTCATTACAGTATCGATGTTTCTGTCCGGAATAAATTTTACTCTATATTATTTTGTATTAAGGAGACACTGGAAGGAGTTTTTTTCCGACAGAGAGCTGCGTTCTTATCTGCTCATTGTCTCGGCGGCAGTGTTGCTGATTGCGTTAAACCTTTGGTTTAGCAATTGCTATGACTCACTGGGTGAATCCCTTCGATATTCTGTTTTCCAATCTGTCTCCATCGCAACAACCACCGGCTTTTCTACTGCCAATTTTGATTTATGGCCGACCTTCAGTAAAATGATATTGTTTGTATTGATGTTCATTGGAGGCTGTTCTTCCTCAACAAGCAGCGGTATAAAGATCATACGCACACTGATCGTATTCAAGTACCTTAAAAACAGCATATCTCTGCGTCTGCATCCAAGAGCGGTTATTTCAATTAAAATTAATGAAAGACCTGTATCATCGGATACCGTATCGGGCGTAATAAATTTCGTGTTCCTTTATATAGGTGTTTTCTTCATTGGAACTCTGCTGCTATCCTTAGATAATTTTGACCTGATTACTACTGCAAGCGCCATAGCCTCATGCCTTGGAAATGTCGGACCCGGTTTCAATCTGGTTGGACCGGAATTGAATTACAGCATCTTCTCAAATGCATCCACACTTTTGTTATCCTTTGTGATGTTGGTTGGACGTTTGGAATTGTTTACTATCATCCTGCTGTTTACAAAACAGTTCTGGAATCCGGACAGGTGAGGTATTATTTATGTACTTTAATTATAAGGTAATAATTAGAATAGCAGGTATCATTTCTGTTATAATCGGAATCGCAATGATTCCCTCATTAATAGCAGCTTATTATTATGGCGAAAAAGAAACCGGGGAAGCATTTATAAAGTCTATCCTGCTTGCCTTTGCCATTGGCGGAATTACCCGGCTTTCAATACAATCTGCATCTTCACAAATAAGAATAAGGGATGGGTACCTGATCGCTGCCGTATGCTGGTTTGCGGCATCGGCTCTGGGCGCATTTCCTTATCTGTTTTCAGAAATATTGCCATCTTATTTAGACGCATTCTTTGAATCTGTATCGGGATTTACCACTACCGGTGTGACGATCATTGACAATTACCATGAAATGCCTAAAGCTATTATATTTTGGCGTTCATTAAGCCATTGGCTTGGCGCTATGGGAATATTGATCCTTGCCATATCCCTGCTGCCTGCATTGGGCATTGGGGGTCTTACGATTGCCAATGTGGAAGCACCCGGACCAACCGTTGAAAAAATGAACGCACATATTTCTGATTCCGCCAAAATATTATATATAGTGTATATCGCATTCACCTTGATTGAAATCATCCTTTTAAAGTTAGGGGGTTTAAACTTTTTTGATGCCCTGACTCACACATTGACAAGTATCAGCACCGGCGGCACACAAATTTACCCAAACGGAATAAGATATTTCAATAGTCTTTATGTAGAAATCATTATAATCTTTTTCAATCTTATAGCTTCGGTTAATTTTGTTTTATACCATAAGCTGTTTAAAGGAAAATGGAGAGAGTTTATTAAAGATCATGAGCTCCGTACATTTCTCGCGATATTATCAGCTGCTACTGTTCTGATTGCTTTTAATTTATGGTTTTCAAACAGCTATGAAAGTCTTGGTTCTTCTGTCAGGCATGCATTTTTTCAGGCTGCTTCCTTTATATCCACCTGCGGTAATTCTACCGCTGACTTCACGATATGGCCAAGCTTCAGTCAAATGATTCTTTTATGTCTTATGTTTATCGGAGGATGCTCAACCTCTACCGCCGGATCTATGAAAGTGATCCGTATAGTGATCATATTCAAGCTTATAGCCAGAGGAATGCACAAAAGGCTGCATCCCAATGCGGTAGCCGGTATCAAAATAGGGACTAAAGTCGTTCCCTCTGAAATCGTATCCAGAGTCAGCTCCTTTACACTTTTGTATTTTTCCATTTTTATTATCAGTTCTATGTTATTATCGCTGGGAAACTATGATTTACTTACAACCATCAGCGCAGTGGCAAGCGCCATGTCGAATACCGGCATAGGATTTGGGGTTATAGGCCATGATGGGAATTTCGGGATATTTTCCGAGGCCTCCAGATTATACTTATCTATTTTAATGATAGCGGGCCGCCTGGAATTGTTTGCAGTAATAATGTTATTGTCACCTTCGTTTTGGAAAGCTAAATAATTGCATATTTTTCGGAGAAAATGGGGAACCTAAGAACAGGATTATCTCTTTTGGGTAAACATTATTATTAGGAGGCCGATATGCGTGTAAAGGATTTAATGTCTACAACAGTAACCTGCGTGAGACCTGAAACTTCTATTGAACAGGTTGCGAAACAAATGAAACAGGAAAACATTGGTTCTATTCCGGTTTGCAACGACCGGGGCGAAGCTCTTGGGATCATAACGGATAGGGATATCGTTGTTCGCTCTGTTTCAAATTCAAATGAGCAAAAAAGCGCCAAAGATATAATGACAAAAAACTTGATCTTCGCAGAACCAAACATGAATACTCATGAAGCAGCCTTGCTCATGGCAAAATATCAGGTAAGAAGGCTCCCCGTGTTAGAAAATAACAAAATAATAGGTATGCTGGCTATGGCTGATATTGCCCGCAAGCCAATCTATGTCGATGAAGCAGGGGATGCCCTTTCTGCTATTTCAAAACAAAGTACATTAAACTAGTATAGGACAAACAGCCAACGAGGCGTGAGTCTTTTCCCGCCTCGTTACAAACTTATACGATTACAAAATTGATTTCCCTTTGTTGCAGATCCACTGACTGCACGCTTATCGTCACCTTATTACCTAAGGCATAGATTTTATTTGTTCTCCTGCCAATAAGCCGATATTTCGTGTTTTCATAATCATAGTAATCGTCATTCAGGGAATCAACTTTTACCATTCCCTCTATGGTATTCTCTATTGCCACGAAGAAACCGAAGCTTGCAACCCCGCTGATTATACCTTCATAGGTTTCCCCCACATGATAAGTCATATATTCAGCCTTTTTTAGCTTTTCTACTTCTCTTTCAAGTGCAAGGGCCTGCCGTTCCGTTTCAGATGCCGTTAACGCTGCCTTTTCTGTTTTTTTCCTGAGTGACCGGATCCGCTTTAGGTCCATTTTCCCTTGAAGAGCTTCCTTAATGATACGGTGTATAATCAAATCCGGATACCTTCGTATAGGTGAAGTGAAATGGCAGTAATATTTTACTCCCAGACCAAAATGACCTTCACACTCTGTTCCATAAAATGCTTTTTTCATAGATCGAAGCATTACAGTATTTACCACGTGCTCCTCAGGTTTTCCCTCTACGCTTTTTATTATCTCATTTAGTGCCTTCGGATGAATGTTTTCCGGATTTCCTTTTAAATTAAGCCCGAAGCTTTGTATAAATTTTTTAAATACCTCGATTTTTTCTACAGCGGGAGATTCATGAACACGAAAAACAAAAGGAATTCCCATCCAATAAAAATGCTCTGCAATGGTTTCGTTTGCAATCAGCATGAATTCTTCGATTATGTGATTTGCTACCCGTCTTTCCGCTGTTTCCACGTTGATTGGAATTCCCTGCTCATTCAGTGTGATGTAGGCTTCATCAATATCAAAATCAAGGCTCCCCCTGTCATCCCTTGACTTGCGCAGAATCGCCGCCAATTCATTCATGCGTAAGAGACTGTCATAAATATATCGGTACTTTTCAATCAATGACTCATCTTTACTCTCCAGAATATCGGAAACATCACAGTATACCATCCGTGCTTTAGAATGAATAATACTCTCACAGATTTCATAGTTTACTACCTTACCTCTGCCGTTGATTTCCATATTTACAGACAATGTCAGTCTGTCTGTGCCGGGATTCAGGCTGCATATTCCGTTTGATAATATTTTGGGAAGCATTGGAATGACCTGATCAATCAGATATACACTATTTCCTCTTATCAAAGCTTCTTTATCAATATGGCTGCCTTCGATGACATAATGACTTACATCAGCAATATGAACACCAAGCAGATAATTACCGTTTTCTGATATTTCCACCGAAACTGCGTCGTCCAAATCCTTTGCGTCAGCACCGTCAATCGTTATGATTGTTTTATGACGCAAGTCTGTTCTTCTGTTAATCTCTTCTTCAGTTATTTTCAGCGGTATTTTCTTTGTCTCCGTCTCAACCTTTGCAGGGAATTCTTGCTTTAGATGATACTGGCGGATCAAGGCCTTAATATCTCCTCCCGCTTCCCCAACCTTACTTATGATCTCCGTAATCTTTCCTTCCGCGCAGTTATGCTTATCCGGATATTTACTGATATAAACTACTACCATATCCCCGGACTGTGCGCCGTTAAAATCCTTTTTAAGTACAAAAATATCATCACTATATCTTTTATCGTAAGCTACAACAAAGCCAAAACGCTTGCTTTTTTCAAATGTCCCGATGATCTCAAGCGCAGCTCTTTTAAGAATTTGTTCTATTACGCCTTCCCTTGTTGTTCCTGATTCTCCGGATGACAGCAATCTGACTGCTACATAATCTCCATTCATTGCGCCGTTGATGTTGGCAGGTGATATAAAAATGTCCCCTCCCTCATTCGATTCCGGTATTACAAAGCCAAAGCCCTTTTTATGTTTTGAGAGTGTCCCTTTTACTTCTACTTTTTTTACTCTCATTAAAGCCGATTCTTTTCTATTAGTCTTTTTTTTAACTTTCATATTTATCACCGATTTATTATACCATAGACTGGATTTACAGGCTATAGGAAAAGCAGTCCTCTGTACCTTACTGCTCTCAGGTCTCTGGCTTACCTAAATTTTTAAATGTAAGATAAAAAGCACAAAGGCATTACCTCTGTGCTCTTAGCCTTTTATTGATTCTTAGTCCGCGATTCCGCCATTAGTTGTTACTCCAGGATCATCCATTCCCCCATTGGCTCCGCCATTGTTGGTATGTCCGCCGCCATTATCAATTCCTTCGCCGTTTTCGTTTATGATTCCATCGTCTGTAACATTTGGTACGTCTGGAACTACATTATCATCATTGGTGGCGCATGCGGTGGATGCCAATAAAGTACAAATCAATAAAAGCATGAGAAAAATTTTCCCATTTTTCATTTTTTCATCTCCTCTCTTTCACAATTATATTATTTACCGTAATTAGAATTTTTACGCTAGATAAAAAAGGAAAGTTCTGATTTGAACTTCCCTCTTTTATCATATTCAATATTTAAAAATTTATAACAGCTGAATTAATTTTTCATTTGAAATCAGTCTTCACTTCTAATAATGTTTTCAACCTTGTATCCGTGCTCATTCAGCCTCTTTTCGAGTATATCCGTGTTCATAGAGCTGGTTCTTATAACAATATCACTGTAACCGGAATTTCTTCGATATACGGCTATGTGTGTGATATTGGAATTTAGTTCTTTGAATATTTCAGCAATGTCAGCCAAGATACCCGGAACATCTTGTGCCTGCATCGTTATTCTGCTCCCCTTTTCACGGAATCCAAGCAAATCGATAAACGATTCAAAAATATCACTTTCTGTTATTATCCCTATGAGCTTATCATCCTGTACTACCACCAATGTGCCTACCCTGCTGTCACGCATCAGTACGGCAGCTTCTTCTAATAGAGCGTCTGGAGATATGGTAATAACTCCCTTTGTCATGGCATCGCTGACCTTGGTCTTTGCCAAGAGATAATTCAGTTCATAAATACTCAAGGTTGTCGCTTTTGTCGGAGAAACCCTTTGAATATCACTGCGGGTCAACATTCCAACAACTTTTTCTCCATTAACAACAGGGACTCTCTTAAGTTTTTTTTCCCGCATAAGTTCGATTACATCTGTAATCGGTGCGTCAAAAGCTATAGTGTATGGATTCGTAGTCATTCTGTTTTTTACATACATACTATTCCCCTCCTAAATAAGCCTTTTGAATATCGCTGCTCTTTACAAGTTCCTCCCCTGTTCCACTCAATACGATCGAACCTGTTTCCAATACATAAGCTCGTTGTGCGATAGATAGCGCCATACTTGCATTCTGTTCCACTAAAAGAATCGTAGTGCCTGTTCGATTTATATCCTGAATGATACTGAATATTTCGCGTACAAGCAGAGGCGCAAGCCCCATGGATGGTTCGTCCAGCAGAAGTATTCTGGGCTTCGACATGAGACCTCGTCCTATGGCAAGCATTTGCTGCTCTCCTCCTGACAAAGTTCCGGCCATCTGTTTTCTTCGTTCTCCAAGGATCGGGAATTGTTCAAAGACCGAGTCTATATCCTTTTTGATATCTCCCTTATTCTTCCTGAGAAATGCGCCAAGCTCAAGGTTCTCATATACGCTCATGTCCGGAAAAACCCTTCTTCCCTCCGGTACCTGGGAAATACCCAGCTCTACTCTCTGAGGCGCTGAAAGTATGGAAATATCTCTTCCTTCCAAGAGGATGCCGCCACTGGTAGCTTTGATTAATCCGGATATGGTGCGAAGCGTTGTCGATTTGCCTGCTCCGTTAGCACCTATCAGCGTTACAATCTCACCCTCATTTACCTTTAGCGTAATATCTTTCAAGGCATGAATGACACCATAATGTACATTAAGATTATTTATCTCAAGCATTGCTAACGTCCTCCCCTAAATATGCCTCGATCACTCTCTTGTTTTTCTTGATCTTATTCGGTTCTCCGGAAGCGATCAGCATACCGTAATCCAGTACATAGATTCGCTCGCAGATTTTCATAACAAGTGACATGTCGTGCTCGATCAACAATATGGTCAGGCCGAATTCGTTGCGTATCCAACCTATGATTTCCGTCAATGCTGCCGTTTCATATGGATTCATACCTGCCGCGGGCTCATCTAGCAGTAACAGGGATGGTTTTGTTGCCAGAGCTCTGGCAATCTCAAGATGACGCTGTTCTCCATAAGGAAGATTTCTTGCCAATTCCATTTTTTTATGTGAAAGATGAAATATTTCCAAAAGCCGTTCTGCCTCAGCTTTCAATTCATCTTCTTCTTTATGATATTTATTAAAATGCAGAAAAGCGGACACCAACCCG
The DNA here is from genome assembly GCA_028706405.1 of Eubacteriales bacterium. GTDB lineage: Bacteria > Bacillota > Clostridia > Peptostreptococcales > Anaerovoracaceae > Anoxybacterium. Next base: position 17,695 of record JAQWBM010000004.1, on the reverse strand, counting down.
TATTTTACGTTCTGATGCATTGCGATCCTCACATTATCCATAACGGTCAAATCTTTGAACAATCTTATGTTCTGGAATGTTCTTGCTAAGCCTTCTTTGGTCACATGATACGGCTTTTTTCCGCCAAGTTCAATGGTTGCTGCGTTTTTTTTCAACGCGATTGACCCCGATGAGGGTACATATACCCCGGTAAGCAGATTGAACAGAGTAGTTTTTCCGGCGCCATTCGGGCCGATAAGTCCAACCAACTCCCCTTTATTGATATCAATACTGACATTGGATACTGCGGTAAGCCCACCAAAGGATTTTGTTAATTTGTCAACTTTCAGTAATGGCACTATAGGCACCTCCTTCACTCTATTTTCTCTTCTTTTTTTCCGAATCTAAATTTTAATAAGTCGTTTATTTCTTTGGATCCCATTAATCCCTGCGGTCTGAATATCATGATCACTACAAGGAGTACTGCATACACGATCATTCGCACTGCCGTAAATGACTGAAGGAAAGTTGTTATTAAACCCAATAAAATGGCCGCAATTACTGATCCGGTTAGGCTTCCTAATCCGCCAAGCACAACGATTACTAAAATATCGACCGACTTCATGAAGCCGAACAGGTCAGGCTTCAGAAAGTAGAAATACGATGCATAAAGACCTCCTGCAAGTCCTGCAAAAAAAGCGCCGACTGCAAATGCTATGACCTTGTACTTTGTTGTGTTGATACCCATAGATTCTGCCGCGATCTCGTCTTCGCGTATCGCAATGCATGCACGGCCGGGGGAAGATTTGAGAAAATTATTTATGATAACTATTGCCATGACAGTAAAAAAGTACAACCAAAGCCAGTTTGCATATCGGGGAATCCCATTTAATCCCGCAGCCCCATTTGTAATCTCCAGATTTAAAAATACAACACGAATAATCTCAGCCATTCCCAGAGTCGCAATTGCCAGATAATCTCCTTTTAACCGCAGCGTGGGTATACCAATCAAAATCCCAACAACGGTTGCGGCAAGGGCGCCTGCTAAAAGTCCTAAAAGAAATCCGCCCACAGTCCCAATTCGCATTGAAATAATAGCGCAGACATATGCACCAATCGACATAAAGCCTGCATGACCAAGAGAAAACTGTCCTGTAAACCCTGTTACCAGATTTAGACTTACGGCTAATATGATATTTATACATATCGTAGCTATGGTAATCTCATAAAAACTATCAAGAATACCAACCAACACTAATACTTGTACAAGCGCAAAGGTTAATAAAATGGAACCAAGAATCAATAAGTTTTTTTTCGTCAATGTTCTCATCTATTACACCTTCTCTCTTGTATTCTTGCCGAGAAGACCTGTCGGCTTAACGATCAATATAATGATCAGCAATGCAAATACCGCGGCATCTCGGTACATTGAATTTCCGTATCCGGAAATAAGCGTCTCCATAATACCTATGCCAAGTCCTCCTATCATGGCTCCCGGAATGTTTCCTATACCTCCGAAAACAGCAGCTACAAAAGCTTTTAAGCCGGGCATCATTCCCATAAGAGGATCTATCGAGTTATAATATATTCCAACCAATACACCGGCAGCGCCTGCAAAGGCCGAACCGATAGCAAATGTAAATGAAATCGTAGTATTAACATTTATGCCCATCAGTTGTGCTGCTTCCTTGTCAACAGAAACGGCACGCATAGCTTTACCGGTCTTAGTTTTATGCACAATAAACTGGAGTAATATCATAAGTGCCACTGCAGTAAGAACTATATAAATCTGCTGTATATTAATAAGAATATCCCCAAAATTGAATGTTTTCTTGGATAATATCATAGGGTAAGACCTTACCTCCGCACCGACAAAGAACATCATTGTATATTCAAGGAAAAAAGACATACCGATTGCAGTGATTAAAACAGCTATTCTGGACGCGTTTCTCAGCGGCCTATATGCTATCTTTTCAATCGTAACGCCTAAGACTGTACAACCAGCCATGGCAATAATAAGTGCCGGGAAAAATCCGAGATTAGTATATGTGGTGACCGCAAAGCCGATGTAAGCACCAATCATGTATATATCGCCATGAGCAAAGTTTATTAATTTTATTATCCCATAGATCATTGTATACCCTAAGGCAATTAGAGCATAAATACTGCCAAGGGAAATTCCGTTTACGATCTGTTGCAAGAATTGATCCAAGGTTTTGGCACCTCCACATCGATTATTTCTTTATTTTTAAAAATCAGTACCGATTTTAAACAATAATTAAGTTAGAGCATGCACTCTAACTTGATTATCATAACTACTGTTCGCTTATAAGCCAATTGTTTAGAAAGGCGCATTTCGCCTGAATACTGTCAATATAAATAGTATCTATATACTTTCCCAAATATATTCCCGGGGTATCCCGGGAAATATGATTTAGCATATATTTTTATTTTGGATCTACCTTAACGCTTGTAGCCTGAACACCGTCTTCAAGTCCGATAACTACTATGGATTTTATCGGATTATGATCTTCTCCTATACTGAAAGTACCGGTTACACCGACAAAGTTGGTTGTTCCTGCAAGAGCATCTTTGATAGCATCAGGATCCGTTGATCCGGCACGCTCAATTGCGTCAGCAATAAATTTCCCAAGGTCATACCCGAGAGCATGGAATGCGTTTGGTTCTGTGCCGTATTTATCCTTAAAAGCTGCGATAAAATCCTGTACCAGCGGGTCTTGATCCTGTGATGAATAATGGTTCGAAAAATAAACATCATTCAAAGCTTCCGCTCCGGCAAGCTCTAACAGAACAGGTGAATCAAATCCGTCAGCACCTAGAATTGGAGCAGTGATTCCTAGATCACGTGCCTGCTTGATGACCAAGCCGGCTTCCTGATAGTATCCGGGGAGGAAGATTACATCAAATTCCTTACCTTTGATACTGGTCAGAATCGCATTAAAATCCTTATCCTTTGACAGATAACCTTCTTCTGCCACAATAGTACCTCCGGCATCAGTAAAGGTTGATTTAAAGTTCTTAGCAAGACCTTTTGCATAATCACTGGAATTGTCCTGAATGATTACAGCGGTCTTGGCTTCAAGGTTTTCCGAAGCGAAGTTTGCCATGGTTACTCCCTGGAAGGAATCGTTGAAGCAAAGTCTGAAAACATATTCGTTGATGTTTCCGTTTGCATCAACAGTTACGCCATCATCTGCTGTAGCGGAAGCAGAAATGATCGGAATTCCATTCCCCATCGCTACAGGAATGGTAGCCATATAGTTTCCTGATGTAGCAGGTCCAAGACAAGCTGCTACTCCCTCCTGAGTCATCAGTCTTGTTGCCAGTGAAGTCGCTTCCGCAGCATCAGACTTGTTATCGACTGTTACAGGAACAATCTGGAGCCCGTTAACTCCTCCTGCTGCATTAATTTCTTCAAATGCCATCAGGATACCGTCTTTAGAAGCTTCTCCGTATGTAGCTACAGCACCTGTCAATTCATAGTTTACACCAATTTTTACTTCTGTTGCATCTGCGTCACCAGTGTCCGCGTCATCGCCACAGGCAGTAAATGAACCAATTACCAGAATCAAAGCCAGCAATAATACTAGAGATTTTTTCATTTCGATAATACACCACCTTCTCATAATAATAAATAAATCTTAATGTTTTTTTATGTTGTTGTCAACAAGATATCGGATTTTTCTTTGTGCAAATAGGACAAGGCATAAATAAGGCAAAATTCACGAATCAGGTTGCCATAGCAAAAGCCCCTAAAAAACAGGGGCTTTATTTTTAAGTCTCAATTACAGTATTAATCCGCCGATTTTAACGAAGAGCGGAGCAAATACAAGTGACACTATTGTCATCAATTTGATCAGGATATTGATCGAAGGACCTGCTGTATCTTTAAATGGGTCGCCGACAGTATCTCCTACGACTCCTGCCTTGTGGGCTTCACTGCCTTTACCGCCATAATGCCCTTCTTCGATGTATTTTTTAGAATTGTCCCAGGCTCCTCCCGCATTTGCCATCATGATAGCCAGAAGAACGCCGGATGCAAGCGCACCTGCCAGCATTCCGCCCAATGCTTCAGTGCCCATGATGATACCAACTGCCAACGGAGCAATAATTGCCAGCAATCCCGGAGCAAGCATTTCTTTCAATGCGGCTTTTGTGCTGATATCAACGCATCTTGCATATTGGGGCTTGGATGTTCCGGCCATAATTCCGGAATCTTCACGAAATTGCCTTCTTACCTCCTCGATCATATCATTCGCTGCTTTACCTACTGAATTCATGGTCATCGCGGAGAACAGGAACGGGAGCATTGCCCCTATAAACAGACCGGCAATTACCAGAGGGGAGAGCAGACTGATTTCCTTAAGCATTGCAACCTGAGAATAGGATGCAAACAGTGCCAATGCTGTTAACGCCGCAGAACCTATGGCAAAGCCTTTTCCTATAGCTGCTGTTGTATTTCCGACTGAATCCAGCTTGTCAGTAATGACTCTTACATCATGAGGAAGTTCAGCCATTTCAGCAATCCCTCCCGCATTATCCGATACAGGTCCATACGCGTCTACCGCAACTACCATACCTGTGGTGGAAAGCATTCCCACCGCTGCAAGCGCAATTCCGTATAGGCCCGCATATGCGTCTGCAACAAGGATTCCTACGGCAATAAAAAGGAGGGGCCAGACTGTGGAAAGCATTCCAACGCCCATTCCGCTGATTATTGCAGTAGCAGAGCCTGTCTGAGATTGTTCTGCAATTTTTTTAACATGCTTATAATCGCTTGAAGTATATATTTCAGTTATTTTACCTATGGCGGAACCAACAATCAAGCCCGCAACAATTGCAATGGCACAATTGTAGTTGCCGAATAATAATTTACTGAGTACGACAGCGCCGATAATAACAATTGCACTGCTCAGATAGGTTCCGGCATTCATAGCTGCAGCCGGATTTCCCTTTTCACCGCCACGTACGCACATTACTCCAATTATGGAAGCAATGATTCCGATAGCTGAAAGTGCCAGAGGAAAAATGCAGCCTTCCAGAGGCGGCAATTCAAATTCTGGTCCAAACCTTGGCGTTACAGTCGGTATGATGACCGCCAGAGTAATTGCAGAAACGATTGAGCCTACATAGGATTCAAACAAGTCGGATCCCATACCTGCAACATCACCAACATTATCTCCTACATTATCTGCTATAACCGCAGGGTTTCTCGGATCATCCTCAGGTATTCCTGCTTCAACCTTTCCTACAAGGTCTGCGCCGACATCTGCAGCTTTTGTGTAAATACCGCCGCCAACACGTCCAAATAGTGCCATGGAAGATGCACCGAGACTGAATCCTGTGACGACAGCTGCTGAGTCAGTACCCATAATTACGAAAATCGTACCAAGACCAAGCAGACCAAGTCCTACCACACAAAGACCCATGACCGCACCGCTTCTGAAAGCAATCTTCAGAGCTTTGTTCATCCCTCTTGTCATGGCTGCAGCTGCAGTTCGTGTATTTCCCTTTGTGGCTACTGTCATTCCGAAATATCCTGCAAGAACCGAAAAAAGTGAACCGAATACATAAAGTACAGCAGTAATCCAATTGATTAAAAATCCTAAAACAAGAAAAAGTATTACAATAACGATGACCATGTACTGATATTCACGCCGCAGGAATGCCATGGCGCCTTCTCTTATGTAGCCGGAGATTTCCTTCATTCGATCTGTTCCCGGGTCCTGTTTGCCAACCCAATTAGTTAAACCGAAAGCAAATACCAATGCAATGACGGCTGCAAACGGAGCTGAAAAAGCTAATGTATCCATAAACTTAAATCCCTCCTAAAAAAGCGATCATAAATTAAAGAGGCACATAAGTACCTCTTAGTAATAAATCCAATTAGTAATAAATCCAAATGAGGAAAGCTATATTAAATTGTTTTTTCTTTCCAACCATATTACTCAATCGCAACGAGTAAAAGTGAACATGAAATAAATACAATTGCACCTATGGTGCTGATTTTACTTAATATTGCTTCATAACCTCTGCCCTTCTTTTTACCGAAAAGCTGTTCTGCACCGCCGCCTATTGATCCTGACAATCCCGCACTGTTTCCGGACTGCATAAGTATGCTGGCGATTAGTACAATACTGGCAATTGCAAGCAATATCATTAAGAATATTTGCACTTTTGTACCTCCTAATCAATTCAATCTGATTATTATACCATAATATGTTACATTAATCAATAATTTAAGTAAAAAATCAATCAAATTAACACTATTTAAGGTTATAAAAGGCATTGTTTCCCGCATACTGAGCTGACAGATCCAGAGTTTCTTCCAGACGCAGCAATTGATTGTATTTTGCCACTCTGTCTGTTCGTGAAGGAGCCCCTGTTTTTATCTGTCCCGTATTGAGCCCAACGACCAGGTCTGCAATTGTTACATCTTCAGTTTCACCTGAGCGATGAGATATAACTGCCGTGTAGCCGGCTTTTTTCGCCATTTCAATAGCATCCAGTGTTTCAGTTAAAGTACCTATTTGATTCACCTTTATAAGTATGGAGTTTGCAATACCCAGAGAGATGCCCTTTTCCAATCTTTTTGTGTTGGTTACGAACAAATCATCTCCCACTAACTGTACTTTCTCTCCAAGTCTATCGGTCAGAAGCTTCCATCCGTCCCAGTCATCCTCCGCCAATCCGTCTTCAATGGAAATCACAGGATATTTGGTTATCAGCATTTCATAATAATCTACCATCTCTGAAATGCTCCTCTTGACACCTTCTCCGGCGAAATCGTAGGTTTTCGCTTCTTCATCATACATGCCAGATGCTGCTACATCCAATGCAATCTTGACGTCACGGCCAGGTTCATATCCGGCTTTTTTTATCGCTTCCACAATAACCTCTATGGCTTCCTCGTTTGAGGAAAGGTTCGGTGCAAACCCGCCTTCATCTCCCACTGCAGTATTCATTTTTTTGTCTTTTAGAACAGCTTTAAGGCTATGGAAAATCTCGGTTCCCATCCTTAGTCCTTCCCTGAAGCTCTCGGCACCGACCGGCATTATCATGAACTCCTGGATGTCTACATTGTTATCAGCGTGCTGACCGCCGTTCAGGATATTCATCATTGGGACCGGCAGAAGCTTGCCATTTACTCCGCCTACATATTGAAACAGTGGCAGCCCCAGGCAGTTAGCCGCTGCATGGGCCGCTGCAAGTGATACGCCCAATAATGAGTTTGCACCCAGCTTTCCCTTATTGTCGGTACCGTCTAAATCGATCAGTGCCTTGTCCAAGCCTGTCTGATCAAATATGTTCATGCCGATAATTTCTTCTGCAATAATTTCATTCACATTCTCTACCGCCTTAAGAACTCCTTTCCCAAGAAATCTATCTTTATCCCCGTCACGAAGCTCCACAGCTTCAAAAATGCCTGTGGATGCGCCGGAAGGCACGATAGCGCTTCCCATAGTCCCGTCTTCAAGGTAGATTTCTACTTCTATAGTAGGATTTCCTCTTGAGTCTAAAACCTCACGAGCTATTACGTCTTCGATGTATGACATTAATGTTACCTCCTTTAAAAATTAACTATTTCAATAAAATCTTCAGGGACAAGGCTTGCTCCGCCTACGAGCGCGCCGTCAATTTCTTCCATGCTCATCAATTCAGAGGCATTGGAAGGTTTTACACTTCCACCGTATAGAATGATTGTTTTTTCCGAAACATCATCTCCGTAAAGCTCTTCGATGATTTTACGAATATATCCGCACATTTCATTTGTCTGTTCAGGGGAAGCATTTCTGCCGGTTCCGATAGCCCAAACCGGCTCATAAGCTATAAATAAATTGGCGGCCTGCTCCGCCGTGAGATCTATAAGTGCAGTAGTCAGCTGTTTCTTCACAACATCAAATTCTTTGCCCGCTTCTCTTTCTTCAAGCACTTCTCCCACACAAAGAATTGGTATTATATTATGCCTGAAAGCGGTGATCAGCTTCTTGTTTGCCGTTTCATCCGTTTCGTTGAAATACTGCCGTCTCTCAGAGTGTCCGATAATGCAGTAATCTACACCTATCTCCTTTAACATTTCAGCCGAAATCTCACCCGTAAATGCTCCCTTTTCTGCAAAATGCATGTTCTGTGCACCGATTTTGATATCGGTGTCCTTAAAAACTTTCTTTAATGCCGATAGCTGGGTAAATGGCGCGCATATACCCGTCCGCACATCCGAAGATACATATATTTTTTTGAAGTTCTCTGCAAATTCAACGGCTTCCTTCGTGGTCTTAAACATTTTCCAGTTGCCTGCAATAAATGGTTTTCTCATAATCTACCTCCAACTGTTACATTCCATCATTTCATTTCTCCATCAATACCGCAATACCGGGCAGTTCCTTTCCTTCCAGAAATTCCAAAGAGGCGCCGCCTCCGGTAGATATATGTGTCATTTTATCCGCCATGCCAAACTGCTCAACTGCCGCCGCAGAATCGCCTCCGCCGATGATCGTTACTCCGTTGCTTTCAGCCAGGGCTTCTGCGACTTTTTTGGTGCCATTTGCATAATTAGGCATTTCAAAAACACCCATCGGTCCATTCCAGACCGCAGTGCCCGCCTTAAGTATTTCTTCTCTGAAAAGCTCCGCTGTATTTGTCCCAATATCCAACCCCATCCAGTCCTGAGGAATATTTCCGCTTTCAAATTCAGCCCTTTCAGAATCATTACTGAATTCCTTCGCGGCTACGATATCTATTGGGAGCATAAGCTTTACACCTTTTGCTTCCGCTTTCTTCATGAGTTCTGCAGCCAATTCTATTTTTTCTTCATCCAAAATAGATTTCCCGATTTCATTTCCTTTTGCTTTCAAGAATGTATAGGCCATTCCTCCTCCTATCATCAAGGTGTCAACATTGTTTAAAAGGTTTTCGATCACCGGAATCTTATCAGCCACTTTGGCTCCGCCAAGCATAGCCACAAAAGGCCTTTCAGGTGAATCGACTGCATCTCCCAGAAATTTGACTTCTTTTTCAATCAAAAAACCGGACACTGCAGGCAAATATGCTGCAATGCCCACCGTTGAAGAATGAGCTCTATGTGCTGTTCCAAACGCATCATTTACGAAAATGTCCGCTAAACCGGCAAGCTCTTTCGAGAAGTTTGCTCCGTTTTTCGTTTCCTCACTGCGGAATCTCACATTTTCAAGCAGCATCACATCCCCAGCAGACATTCCGGCAGCGGCTTCTGTTACCTGCCTGTTTACAACTTCAGGCGCGCTTATAAAAATAACTATTCTGCCAAGCACCTCTGACAGCCTGACTGCTACAGGCTTGAGAGTATATTTCATATCTGCTTTGCCTTCCGGTCTTCCCAGATGGGACATCAGGATCACCTTGGCTCCTTGTTCAACCAGGTAGCTTATTGTTGGAATAGAACTTGTAATCCTTATGTCATCTGTAATGTTGCCGTCTTGGTCCTGAGGCACATTGAAATCACATCGGACGATAACCGTTTTATTTTTTACTTCGATATCCTTTACCGTCTTCTTGCTCATTATCACAAACCTTCCTTTATAACATATTCGATAAGATCTATCACTCTGCTGGAATAACCCCATTCATTGTCGTACCATGCAATTATTTTGACCATGTTGTCCTCCAGGACCATGGTAGATAATCCGTCTATTACAGAAGATCTCTCATCTGATTTAAAATCTATGGACACCAGCGGTTCTTCTGTATATCCCAGAATTCCTTTCAGCTCGCCTTCAGCCGCATTCCGCAGGGCTGCGTTTACTTCTTCCTTTGTAACGTTTTGCTTTAATTCAAATACGATATCAATGGCTGATACAGCAGGTGTCGGTACTCGCATTGCCATCCCGTTTAGTTTGCCTTGAAGCTGCGGAAGTACAAGGGATACCGCTTTAGCTGCTCCTGTTGTCGTTGGAATGATGGAAAGAGCGGCTGCCCTTGCTCTTCTTAAATCGGAATGTGGCAAATCCAGGATTTTCTGATCATTTGTGTAAGAGTGGATGGTGGTCATCAATCCTTTTACGATACCAAACTCCTGATCGATGACCTTGGCAAATGGCGCCAGACAGTTCGTTGTGCAAGAAGCATTGGAAATTATGTGGTGCGATTGCGGATCATACATAGTCTCATTTACACCCATGACAATAGTTATATCTTCTTCCTTGGCAGGAGCTGAAATGATGACCTTCTTGGCGCCGGCCTTGATATGCTTTTCTGCATCAGCCTTCTTTTTAAACAGACCCGTTGATTCCAAAACGACCTCCACGCCCAAATCTCTCCACGGAAGCTCTTCAGGATCCCTAACCGCAAATATCTTTATTTCTTTTCCATTAACAATGATCGCGTCATCTTTTACTTCGACAGTTCCATCAAATTTACCGAAACAACTGTCATATTTCAACAGATGGGCCAGCGTTGCAGGACTCGTGATGTCGTTGATGGCAACGATTTCAAAATCTGCGTTTCTCTCAAATGCAATCTTAAAGGCATTTCTGCCAATCCTTCCAAATCCGTTAATACCAACTTTTGTTTTCATAGTGATTCCTCCAGTCTAAACTCATAACTCATATTTGTTGCCGTCCAGCCGCTGTTTTGTTTTAACCGCTAATACCTTTTTCTTTTCGAAGAAGACGGCAGGCGCATTTCATCTCTATATTTGGCGACTGTTCTTCTGGAAATTTCAATTCCCCGTTCCGCAAGCAGCCCTACCATAGCCTGGTCGCTAAGCGGCGCTTTCGGATCCTCACTTTCTACTATTTCCCTGATAAAAGTTTTTATGCTTTCCGATGAAATACCCTCGCCGCTGTTGCCTGGCACACCGCTTGTAAAGAAATATTTGATTTCAAACATTCCTCTTGGGCATTGCATATATTTTCCGTTAATAGAACGGCTAACCGTAGATTCATGGATGCCCACCTCATCAGCTATTTGTTTTAATGTCAGCGTTTTTAAATATTTCGGCCCCTTTTCAAAAAAATCGACCTGATATTTCACAACTGCGCTAACCACGTTGTAAATAGTTTGTTTACGCTGTTCGATGCTCTTAATAAGCCATAATGCCGAGTTTAATCTTCCTGTCAAAAATTTGGATATATTGGATTCCTTGTCAGAATTTATCAGCATTTTTTGGTAGTAATGGCTGATATTCAGACGCGGTGCGCTGCTTTCATTGACGGTCACAATATACTCACCATCGATTTTCTCTACTGTTACATCGGGTATTATATATCTGGTTTCGTCTGTGGAGCTGAACTGCCTGCCCGGCTTCGGCTCCAATCCCTTTATAATGTCTCCTGCTTCCTGGATTTCTTTTACGGAAACATTCAGAGCTTTTGCAATATTGTTAAGCCTGTTGCAGGCGATATCTTCGAGATAATTATTGATGATCTCCTCGATCAAAGGGCTGTTATTATTCTGGTGTCTAAGCTGGATCAGCAAACAATCCTTCAGGTTTTTTGCCCCTACACCAATCGGTTCAAATCCCTGAATCGCTTCCAATACGATATTTACATAGTTTAGACTTACCCCTAGCTCTTTTGCAATTTCCTCTACATCCAAGGTCATATAGCCGTTTTCATCAAGTGACTCTATAATATATCTGCCAATATTCCGACAGCTGTGCTTGATCGGAGCAAACTGCAGCTGGAACATCAAGTGCTCAGTCAGTGTAATTTCAGAAGATACATATTGCTCATAGGTGTAATCATTATTTTCTGAGTTATATTCCCACTGCCTGTAGCTTATATCATCGTATCCTTTTTCTTTAAAATGCTCCGCCCAGTCAATTTCAGTATCATCTTTTCCCTTAAAATCTTCCGTTTCCGCTTTTGAAGAGAAATCTTCCTCGAGTTTTCCGCCTTCGCCTTCTGTATGATCAGATAATGCAGTATTTGCAGTTTCAAGGATTGGATTTGTCAGCAATTGTTCTTCCACATAGTTCTCCAGCTCCTGTGTGTTGAACTGAAGTATCTGAATTGCTTGAATAAGCTCCGGAGTCATAACCAGTTTCTGCGATTGTTCAATTGTCAGTTCGTACCCTAATCTCATAATGCACCTCATTATGAAAGGTTTGCTTAAAACCTCTTAATCTGCCAGCTTGACCAATTTGTAAAACAAATTGACAGCGAACTTATGCAAAGAAATCACAAGGTTTAAACTCTTTTTAAACTTTTAGATTTCTGCTGCATTATACCATAGCTATAGTTATTCCAATTTTGTGCTAAAATAATATAAATAATATAAATTTAAAAGCAGCATTTATAACTGCTTAAGTACCCGCCACCTAAAGAGATAGGGGGATATCTTTGCCTTGTTGCAAAATCGATTATACTCTTAGTCGAAATCGAGAAATTTATGCTGACGCAGAACTTCAAACAAAATAATATTTGCCGAGTTTGATACATTCAGTGAACGGAATCTTGTCTCCTTGCTCATAGGGATACGTATTGTTCTATCCTTGAATTCATCGATCAAATAACTTGGAAGTCCGGCTGTTTCCTTACCAAACATAAGTATAACATTTTCTTCATAATGAACATCTGCGTAATTCCTGACTCCTTTTGTTGTCGCCAAATATATTGGTATATCACTGTATTTTTCAAGAAAATCCTCTAAATTTTCGTATACCTCCAGATTAACATATGGCCAGTAATCCAGCCCGGCTCTTTTTAAATACCTGTCTTCAAGAGAGAAGCCTAACGGTTTTATCAGATGCAGTCTTGAACCGGTCGCTACACAGGATCGGGCGATATTTCCTGTGTTTGGCGGTATTTCAGGCTCAACAAGTACGATATGTATAGTCAAATTGAATCACCTCTATTATAACACTATAATAAATTTTTGTAATTTTTTAAAGACAATTTTACAATTATATGATATATTTAACGCATTACGTTGATAATTATTAGGAGGTTGTTGCAATGAATGCGATAAAGATCGGACTCCTCGGCCTCGGGAATATCGGTACCGGGACCTACAAGACTTTAGAAATGAATAGAAAGCAAATCGAAGCAAATACAGGTCTTTCAATTGAAATAGTCAAAATACTCGAAAAGGATGTAGGCAGAAAAAGAGACATCTCGGTCTCACATGATCAGTTCACGCAAAATCCTGATGATATTCTTCTGGATCCGTCTATTGATATAGTAATAGAGCTGCTTGGGGGAATTGAACCTGCCAGTGGTTTCATGCTGAAGGCATTAGAAAACAAAAAACATGTGGTTACGGCCAATAAAGCGGCGGTAGCGGCAAATTTTGATGATTTTATGGATGCAGCGAAAAGAAATCATGTAATGTTCCGTTATGAAGCAAGTGTCGGCGGCGGCATCCCTATTTTGAATGCCTTGACCACTGCGCTGCTTGCAAATAAATTTGAAGAAATTCTGGGAATCGTTAACGGCACTACTAATTATATACTGACCCAAATGACAGAATATGGTCTGGATTATGCAGATGTTCTTAAGGTGGCTCAAGAAAAAGGCTTTGCCGAAGCAGATCCTACTGCAGATGTAGAAGGAATAGACGTAGCCAATAAGCTTTCCATCCTTATTTCCCTGGTCTTTGGCATCAGAGTTACGACGAATGAGATACCAACGGAAGGTATCACAAAAATATCCAAGGATGACATTGCGCTTGCAGATAAGTTCGGTTATAAGATCAAGCTGCTCGCTACAGCGAAAAAGGTAGGAGATCAACTGGAGGCCCATGTACAACCGGCTTTCGTGCCTAAGGACCATCCCCTTGCAGCCGTCAGCAATGAATTTAACGCAATCTTTGTAACCGGCAATGCAGTGGATGATCTAATGTTCTATGGCAAAGGCGCAGGCCCGTTACCTACAGGCAGCGCTGTTATGGGTGATGTTATCGAAATCTCAAGAGCGATTGCAAAGAACGCCGCTTTTGATCATCATACGGAATCTAAAGCCGTAAAGATGCTGAGATATGTGGGTGAGGGCCAGAATAAATACTACGTCAACATGATGGTAAAGGACGTGCCCGGAGTCCTTGGGGGCATATCCACCACCTTTGGAGCCTTTGGCATCGGTGTTGATTCCGTTTTGCAGTTGTCCAAGGATGTAAATACAAACAGAGAAGTTCCCCTGATATTTATACTTCACGAGGTCACCCGAGCCAGGCTTGACGAAGCATTGGATAAGATCGGCAGTTCAAAATTTGCCAGTGAAATTAAAAGCATAATCAGAGTAATGTAAGGGATATACGATTGGGGGAAACGCGCAATGACTTTGTATGAGCAGTGGCAAGATCTGATCAATAACCAGACCGATGAAACCTTTGAAGCTTTCTGGAAGGAATACAGTTCTGCCGAAACCAGGATCTACAGCGGGATACTGGCTGATCCTGATAAAAAAGTTACCGGCACTTTCAAGGAGCTTGCCGAAAAATACCAAGCTAATCCTGTTATCCTTATGGGGTTTCTTGACGGTATCAATACCAGCCTGAACAATGAACAGGATTTTGCCGTCTTTGATGAGCGCTCGGAAATAGATCTTGAGATAAATTACGAAAAGCTGTATTTTAATATGCTGGAAGCAAAAGCCGACTATCTATACACCCTGCCCCAATGGGAAAATGTTCTTACAGAAGGACAAAGGCAGGAAATCGCAAAAGTCTGGAAAAAATCCAAAACTATAGTAAAAGAAAAAGAACCGGGAAGGAACGATCCCTGTTTATGCGGCAGCGGCAAAAAATACAAAAAATGCTGCGGAGCAAACTGAATTATCGCGATTATCGTGCGCCACACTGAACACATCCCCTTGGAAACCGTCTCCCTTAAGATGCTACGCATCAAAGCCGAAATAGGTTTTACGGTTTCTACGGGGATGTGTTCAGTGTGGCGCAGCTACTTTTTATTTGCCTGTTTTGATTGATTTCTTATCTTTTTTTAAATGCAGGCAAATTTCATTCAGACCGCAATCCGAACACCGGGGGCGCCTGGCATCGCACACCCTTCTGCCGTGCCATATCAGTCCATGATGCAGGCTGGTCCATTTTTCTTCCGGCACAACCTTCATCAATGAAAGCTCTGTCTTAAGGACATCCGGCTCATCTACAAGGCCAATGCGGTTTGCAACCCGAAACACATGCGTATCTACTGCGATCCTCTGTACCCCGAAACCGTTGGCAAGCACAACGTTCGCCGTCTTTCTTCCTACTCCCGGCAGTTGGATCAGCTTATCGTAATCGCCGGGAACCTCACCGCCATATTCTTCATTTATAATACGGGACAGCTTAAGGATATTTTTGGACTTTATCTTATACAGACCAATCCTTTTTATGAGTTGCTGAAGCTCCTCCTCCTCCATAGCAGTGATGGATTTTGCATCCGGGTATTTTGCAAACAATATCTGTGTGGCTTGATTCACGCTTTTATCCGTTGTCTGGGCGGATAATACGACTGCCACCAGCAATTGAAACACCGAGCCGAATCGCAGCTCACTGCCCGCCTCCGGGTACATATCTTCAAGAAGCTTTACCGCTTCCATTATTTTTTTCTTTTTTAACGCCGACATTTTTGCACCTATCCGATAATATGCCGCTTAATATAAGAAAAATTTCTACAGTCGAAATTTTCTGCTTAAGCGCTATAACGAAATTCTAATCTATTTTTAACATCGATCCAATCTTTTTTCATTATAAACAGATTATTATAAAAAAGGAAAGCATATTTTTCAAACTGTCAAACAAACCGTGCCATAACCGTGTTTGACAGGAACTGAACATGTTGCTCAATTTCAGCGGAGAGTATTACAAAACCCCTCCGACAGCGGGTGAGACCTCAGCCAATACCTTCGTCTGTGCGAACAGCAACTATTGACATGTTTTTCTCATTCCTGTAATATAATATCTGTGTTCTGACCCGCGGGTCGGAATTGCAATTAGCAATATTAATTAATCTAAATTAATAAAATAGAGGGGAATCACAATGAGCAATAAAACAGACAATATTAAAAAATTAAGCAAAAAGAAAAAAATTGTTCTTATAATCGTACTTTTATTAATACTCTTTGGGGTCTTTCGTATCGTTACGAATCGGCTTGAAGATACAACCGTGACCACCAGCGACGTAATAAATATAAAAGTCACGACTTCTGCTATCACTACTTTAGAAAACACTTCACCTCTGACAGGCCGTCTTGAACCGATCGAAGAGGTCGCGCTGCTTCCCAAGGCAATGGGAGAAGTAACCAATGTCTATGTGGATTTGGGACAAAAAGTTAAGAAAGGAACCGTACTGTTTGAACTGGATAAGACACAAATGGCCACTTCATTCAATCAAGCGAAAGCAGGTTATCAGGATGCGCAGACTAATTTGAGCCGCATGCAGACCCTCTATCAGGAAGGAGCCGTTTCCCTTCAGCAGTATGAGCAGGCTAAGACAGCATACACCATAGCAAAAGAAAGCTATACCGCGGCAAGTGACGGATTGAGCAATTATGTAGTCTCATCACCCATTGATGGTTATGTGACCTCTGTAAATATTGATGTGGGGACACTGGCCTCTCAGGCTGTTGCCGCTGTAACCGTTGCTAACATAGATGAGCTTGAAATCAATACAAGTGTTTCCGAAAACATGATTAATAAAGTTGCAGTGGGGGACAAGGTAGAAGTGCTTGTTTCATCTGTATCTGATACTCCTCTTCCCGGAACTATTTCCGCATTATCCCCCGCACCGGCTGCAGGTACCTTGACCTATCCGATGAAAATTACTTTGGATAATGAAAATACTTTAATGAAGCCCGGTATGTTTGCGGAAGTAATCATTACTTCCGACAGAACATATGGCGTCATCGCCCTGCCTTCAGCCTCTGTCCTGATCAAATCAGGAAAAACCGTTGTGGCTGTTATTGAGGATAATAAGCTGGTGTTCCGCGATGTGGTGGTCGGAGTGGATAACG
This sequence comes from Eubacteriales bacterium, assembly GCA_028706405.1. Classification (GTDB taxonomy): domain Bacteria; phylum Bacillota; class Clostridia; order Peptostreptococcales; family Anaerovoracaceae; genus Anoxybacterium. The sequence goes on along the minus strand of JAQWBM010000004.1, from coordinate 764 downwards.
GAGAGCTCGCCGAAATAAAAAGCGGAATAGAAGCCGGCGATACGGTTGTCATCGAAGGACAGTACTATCTGGAAGAAAACTCAGAATTTAATATCATAGAATAGGAGTGATCGCATGAACTTTTCAAAAACCGCAATTATGCGCCCCGTTTCAACAATCATGCTGATGCTCATTATTGTTGTGCTGGGAGTGATTTCATTTACACGACTGCCCATCGATCTGTATCCCAAAATGGAACTACCTTATGCCATGGTAATGATCCAGTACCCGAACGCGGCGCCTACGGAAATAGAAAATCTGGTTACAAAGCCTGTTGAACAGCAAATTGCAACCGTTGAGAATATTAAAGGTCTGTATTCCTATTCCATGGAAGGAAACTCTCTCGTTCTCTGCGAATTTGAGAACGGCACGGATATGAATTTTGCAAATCTTGATATGCGTGAAAAGGTGGCCATGATTTCCGATTATCTGCCGGAAAATGCGGCAGAACCAATGATCCTGACCATGGATCCGACTATGATGCCCATATCGCAGCTTTATGTTGCGGGAGATTTGCCTCTGGTAGAATTGAATAAACTGGTAGAGGATGAGGTCATACCCGCCATCGAAAGAAGCGAAGGCGTTGCGGCGGCGTCAACTTTCGGCGGAACGGAAAAAGAGATCAGCGTCAAGTTTAATCAGGAAAGACTGGCCGGATACGGCCTCACATTGAGCGATATCAGCCGGATGCTGGCCGCTGAAAATGTCAGCCTTCCCAGCGGCGA